>VGOG01000414.1 GCA_016875995.1 Chloroflexota bacterium | reverse complement strand
CACCGGCAGGCCCTCCGGCTCCAGGCATCGCCGTGAGCCAAGTCGAACGGTGGGCAGCCACGGCAAAGGCCAGGCGCACGTACATGCCGCTGGAGAAATGCTTGACCGGCGTGTCCATGAACTTCTCGATCCTTCGACAGGCTCAGGACGGCGTCTCGGCAAAGGCCACGATCCTTCGGCAGGCTCAGGACAGGTCTCGTCGAACTTGCAGTCAATCTCCGCCTTCTTCATCCCCAGGTCTGCCCTGAGCATCGTCGAAGGGATGGCCCCGTTCAGGTAGATGTTCTCCCGCCCGGCCTTCCCCCTGCTTGCGGGGGGATAGAGGGGGGCGGGGTGGAAGCCGGTGCCCACCCTTCGGTTACACTCAGGGCAGGCCTCCAGCAAGCTGGCCACTCGGCCCTTGACCTTCACCTGGCCCGAGGTGGGAGCGGTGACCCGCGACAGGATTTTGAGCAGGGTGCTTTTGCCCGCGCCGTTGCGGCCGATGATGCCCAGTACTTCGCCCTGCTGCACCTCAAAGCTCACGTCCCGCAGCGACCAGACTTGTACTGAGCGAAGCGAACGTATGTACTCGCCTTGCCGGTTGGCGTAATCCTCCTGGCCGATCCTTCGCTTACGCTCAGGACAAGCCTTGAGCAGCGGGTCGGGCTTGCCGCGCACCTTCGCCCACCAGCGCTCGAAGTCGTCGTGCAGGGTGCGGCCGCCAATCAGCCCCAGGCGATAATATTTACTGACGTTTTCGACGCGAATAGCTATGTCGGTCATAGGCGAAGCCTTCCGAACAGTCCATGTTTCTAGGGGATGAGAAGCGCCTTTTTGAGGGCCTCCTGTACCAGAGCCATGATGTCTGAAGGCAATCTCCCTAACTTCTTTCGGAACACGGACTCATGAACAATGGCCATCTTCTCTGCTTTGAGCAGCGAAGTCTTCTTCAGCCCAGTTTGTGAAAACACGGGATGACCAGCCTCAATCCGCACCCAGGTCTTGCGCAATGCCCCAGCAGGCACTCGTGAGAAAATACCTATCACAATCACATCTTCTCCGTGAACCACCCACACCAACGCAGGTCTCAGCTTGGTGGAAGTGAGGTCAGTAAAGGGAAACCGTACCAACCACACCTCTCCCCGGTCAGGCTTCGGCATCGTAGATGTCCTCTCCCTCTTCCAGCCACTCCCGAAAACCCGTCTCTGCCAGCGTCATCATGGCAATGGTCTCTGCTCGCTCGTCAAAAGTATCAACCAGCGTTAGCAATTCCCGTGGCGGCAGTTGGAAGACAAGGTCTTTGATCTCCTCCATGCTCATGTCCAATGTCACTTTGGGCATTGTTCTCACCTCCAATATGAGTTTGACACACCCCACTCCTTTACCGCCAGCACCTCGTCCACCAGCAGAATCTCCGGCTCCAGGTGGGCGGCCACCGAGAAGGCCAGGCGCACGTACATGCCGCTGGAATAGTGCTTCACTGGCGTGTCTATGAACCTCTCAATTTCGGCAAAGGCCACGA
>VGOG01000413.1 GCA_016875995.1 Chloroflexota bacterium | reverse complement strand
TGCGCGATCTGGTGAGTGGCCCGGTACGCTTCATCCTGGCCGAGAGCGGCCACATCGCCGGCATCATCAACCCGCCGGCGCAAAAGAAGCGCGGCTACTGGACGAACGAGAGCGCCACCAAAGACCCAGAAGAGTGGTTCGCCGGCGCCAGCAAACAGCAGGGCAGTTGGTGGCTAGACTGGGTCCCCTGGCTGGAGGCGCGCTCCGGCGAGTTGGTCGCCCCGCCGCCGCTGGGCAACGCCGAGTTCCCGCCACTCATGGACGCGCCGGGCACATACGTTTTGGAGAAGTAGAGTGGGGAGTCTGTAGGACAGGTTGCTAACCTGTCCAGCGAGGATCTGTAGGACAGGTTGCTAACCTGTCCAGCGAGGAGGAGACCAGATGAGCGAAAAGCCAGAGAAGGCGGCAGACGATCCTTTCGCCCAGATGGTGCAGTTCTACGACGACTGGACCAAAACCTGGGCGGGGGCCATGAGCCAGATGGTGGCCAGCAAAAGCTTTGCCGACTCTATGGCCCAGCAGTTGGAGGGCAGCCTCAGCACCGTAGGCATGGTGCGCCGGCAGATCAGCGATTTGATGGAGCAGTATCTGCAGCAGATGAGCCTGCCCACACGCAAAGAAGTGGTCAGCCTGGCCGAGCGCCTGACGAAGATTGAGATGCACCTGGACGACCTCGATGCCAAGCTGGACGAGGTCCTGGATCACTTGAAGGCCAAGTAGCAACGTGTTGCGTGTTGCGATCCTTGCGAAGGTTCGGAACCTTCGCAAGGATATCTACCCAACGGAACACGCACCACGCAACACGATACCCAGGGGGTAGCCGGTGTCTGCAGCTTCCCTGACTTCAGTACCCCAGTTTAATCCACAAAACCGCAAGGGGCTCTCGCCTGAAGACGTGCAAAGGGCCTATGGCCGCTATGCCGAGGGCGTCAAGGCCATCGCCGAATCCTACGACGCGCCTGTGGGCCTGACCCCCAAAGAAGCGGTGTGGACGCTCAACAAGGCCACGCTGTACCGCTATCTGCCCACCAAACCGCCCGCCGAGCGCCATCCTGTCCCCCTGCTCCTGGTCTACGCCCTGATCAACAAGCCGTTCATCTTTGACCTGGGGCCAGACCGCAGCTTCGTGGAGTACATGCGTGACCAGGGGTTCGACGTCTACCTGCTGGACTGGGGCACGCCAGGCCTGGAAGACAGGAACACCCGCTTTGACGATTACGTCACCGAGTATCTCTCCCGCGCCGTGCGCAAGATGCTGCGCCTCTCCGGGGCCAAAGAGTTCAGCCTGCTGGGGTATTGCCTCGGGGCGACCCTCGCCGTGGTCTACGCCGCCCTCTACCCGGAGGTGCCCATCCGTAACCTCATCCTGTTGACCGCCCCACTAGACTTCTCCAAGCAGCCGGAAGGTTCCATGGCCATGTGGCTCGAAGAGAGACGGCTGGACGTGGATCGGCTGGTGGATTCTTTTGAAAACGTGCCCGGCGAGTTGATCCGCTTCTGGGCCAAGATGC
>VGOG01000412.1 GCA_016875995.1 Chloroflexota bacterium | reverse complement strand
TTCAATCACATGAACCTCCGTCCGTGAACAGCCCGACTTCAATCTCCTGAACCGTGGCCTGGTACAACCACTCAGTTTTTTCACCCACGCCCGAACACCCGCCACTTGGACGCTCCAACTACCGAACAGCCCACTGGCCTCGAGCTGAGCCGCCCGGCCAGCCCAAGGCTAGTATCGCGCAAAGACTAACACTGGGCTGGCCGGGTCGGCTCCAACGAGTTGTTAGGCGGCCGCAAGTAGATGACCTGAGAAGTTGAAAGCGTTCCGCCACGAAGGAGGCTTACGGTTCTTGTGAACACAGATGGATTGCACCCTCTCGTAAGTCTGCCTCTACTTGCCCTGCTGGTTGTACTTGGGTTTGGAACGGGAGATGATGTTGGCTTCCTTTTTCTCGGCCTCGCGGATCGACGATTGCTGGTCGATCTGTACCTTGGCGGCACCTGGAACTGCATCCTTATGGCCAGGAAGGTGATCTTCGAGGCGGTCATGGACGTTGCCCTGGCCGGCGACCCCCGTGTAGACGTTTTCCCCTTTGTTGTTGAGGATCTTGTAGACAACAGGCTTGTCATTGGGGAGACTATTGATGCCATCCGTGTTGAGTCTGACGGTCTTCTTAGCCATTTGTGTCCTCCCTTGTTGCGACTTGGCCGGATTGTACCGATGGTCGGCTCTCCAGCGGCGACTGGGCCGTGGGAGAGGCCATAGCGTTGAGTGGCGGCATTGCGGTAGGACGGCCAGGCACCCGAGCGCCCTCGCACAGATTCCTTCGCCAGGCTCAGGACAGGCCCGGCGTGCAGTCTTCTCGCACCTGGCTTTTCCAGAATACTCGCTCCCCAGTTCTGGTTCTAGAGTGGCGACGGGGTAGGCGACCGCCCCGCCGACCATAACTTAGGCGGTGCCTGGCAGGGTGACTGGTTGCCCCACGGAAACAATGTACTCTGTCAGTACAGACCGACGTTGCCGCGCCCGCTTGGCGGTGTCCAGCAACTCCCGTGCCGTGGCAAGGAGTTCATCAACCGTTTCGGGCGTAAAAGAGACTTCATTATCAGCCGGACAAACCCAGGCATAAACGTTAGGCACGCGAATGGAGATGCCATCATCCTTGTATTCAAAGGTGATGGGACGCCACTCTTTGGGAAGGCGATGTTCCCCACAGATAGGAATTGGTTTTTTCATCTATCCCCTCTTTCGCCTCCGCCGTCTGAAGGACGGGCCTTCCCACTCCAGCTCATCAGGCTCGTCGGGTGCACGCGGTGGTTGGGCGGCGATTTTTGCGTAGCTCTTAATGCACTGCGGGCATAAGTGTCCATCGCGCTCTAAAGTTTTCCACATGCGTTTGGGAATCGGTTCTTGACACTCTCGACACAATGGATAGCCAAGCCGCTTTGCTTCCATAGCCCATTTGAGTGTATCGGAAAATTCAGCATCTACTCTCCGCCGAGCGACTCGCGGGAGTGGTGCAACCGATAGCTACGGTCTGATGGGCTCTGCAGGGTAGCCGAGAGCTGCCCCGGGGGCTTCTGCGCTCCGC
>VGOG01000411.1 GCA_016875995.1 Chloroflexota bacterium | reverse complement strand
TTCCCTCCCGCTGGATACGGGCCCAGGTTTCGTCTTCCACTCCGCCCAGTCGTGTTAGCACGAGCCAAATCGTCAGACCGATGGCTGCCAGGGCCAGGGTGGCAAACAGGACAGGCTTGCTTACCCTCAGTTTCCTTGTAAGCATTCACCCCTCCCTCTCAGGGAGGGGCAGGGGGAGGGTGGATCCCCACAAACAGACAAGATTCCCTGTGAATTCGACTCGTTCTGGTCTACAAACTCCCACCCCCACCCCCCCCTGCGAGGGGGAGGGGGTAAACAGTTGCGTTTTCTCATTCTCTCTCCCCCCGCGCGTATCTCTGCACTTCCAGGTAGAGCGGCTTGGCCACGAAATCCACGGTTACAAAGGTGAAGTAATCAGCGTAGCCCCTGGCTGGCCGGGGATAGCGAAAGGCCCACAGGCAGACGGCCTGGCACCAGTCCCACTCCAGAGCCTTCTCGTAGGCGCGGATGCTGTACTCGATGCGCTGATACGGTCGCACGGCCTTGGTCCAGCGAGGGTGATCGTTCCAGCCGCCTTCGGTGATGATACACGTTTTGCCCTCGTCGCCGTTGGCCACCATCACCTGGCGGAGGAGCTCGGCACGGGCGAAGTTTACCTTGTCCGCAGCCGGCGGGTCGTCGGCAGGAAACGTCCAGCCGTAGGCATGGATGGCCAGGGTGTCGAAGTAATCTTTGGCTCCAGCGTCGTACATCCGTTGCAGGTAGATCAGATCGTTCAGGCCCTCTGGATCGCCCTCGGGAGCTAGCGTCGGAGCTAAAGCACCGGCCAGAACCTGGACCCGGGGGTCGGCCTCCTTGGCGCGGGCATAAGCCACTTTGAGAAGCTCGGCGTAGCCCTCGGGGTCCACGGGCCGATACCCCCACTCCACGCTGAGATTGGGCTCGTTCCAGATGATGATGTGCCGGACGCGGCCCTGGAAATGGGTCACGAAGGCGTGGACGTAGTCGCCGAAGTCGTCGTAGTGCTCCCGATCCAGGTAGGACGTGATGGTGTCCTTCGGCCGCGCCCATTCGGGCACAAAGCCCAGCCGGGCGATCACCGTCAGGCCCTGAGCCCGAGCGTGGTCCACCACCACGTCGGGGTGGCTCCAATCGAAGCGCCCCTTTTTGCCCTCGTGGTAGGCCCAGGGGAAGTACTCCACGATCCAGGGCGCGCCCATCTGCCGCACCATCGAAAGCGTCTGCTTGATCTTCCACTCCTCTACCTCGTCGGTCAGGCGGGTGTGCACGCCCATTTTGGGGTTGATAGTGACCACTTCCTGCTGAGGGCCCAGGGGCACAACCGGCCTGGTTGGCCTCACCAGGACAATGACCAAGGCGATGCCCAGGGCGACCTTTACGGCCTTTTTCTTGCTTAGACTTTTCAGCGTTTGCGCTGACTTTATTCCTCGTTGCCTCATTCCTCATTGCCTTGTTGCCTCGTTACCTGTTGCCATTATACAGTCTTTGCCCAACTTTGCCAAACCTTGCCCTAGTTCGCCAATCGTGCTATACTCAGGTGCCAGGCACTTCCGAA
>VGOG01000410.1 GCA_016875995.1 Chloroflexota bacterium | reverse complement strand
CCCTCATAGTTGCCAACTTCCGCCAGTTGTCTCTGGTCACCCTGCTCAGCAACTTCCTCATCCTGCCCGCCCAGCCGGGGGTGATGCTTCTGGGCGGCCTGGCGACGATCGTCGGCCTGATCTGGCTATCACTGGGCCAGGCCCTGGGATGGATAGCCTGGCTTTTTTTGACTTACACCATCCGCGCCGTCGAGATCACGGCTCGCGTCCCCTATGCCTCTCTCAACCTGGGACACGTCAGCCCCAGCCTGGTCTGGCTCTACTACGGTTTGCTGGCCGCAGCTACGCTATTGAGCCGACAGGAGCCTTCCCGCCTCAAGTCGCTGTGGCGTCGCCTGACCGACCGCCTCTCCACCAAAGCGCTTTTCACCGCCCTGGCCGTGGCCACCATCCTGGTCTGGGTCGCGGTAGTCAGCCTGCCCGATGGGAGGCTCCACGTCGTCTTCTTCGACGTGGGACAGGGCGATGCCATCTTCATTCAGAGCCCCAGCGGCCAACAGATCCTGGTTGACGGCGGGCCAAGCCCCACCATCTTGATTAGCGCTTTGGGCCGCAAGATGCCCTTCTGGGATCGCAGCATTGACCTGGTCATCCTCACTCATGCCGACGAGGACCACATCGCGGGATTGATCCCGGTTCTGGAGCGCTATCGCGTGGGGCAGGTGCTCGAAAGCGGCTACGAGCACCACAATCCCATGTACGAGCGCTGGCGGGAGCTGATCGAGGAGAAGGAGATCCCTGATCATGCAGCTCGGGCCGGGATGCGCATCGGGTCGGGGGATGGGTTGGAGCTCACGGTGCTCCATCCTGGGCCCAGGTTGATGGCGTACACCGATGCCGATGCCAACAACAACTCCGTGGTCACTCGTCTGGTGCTGGGGCAGGTCTCTTTCCTGCTCCCCGGCGACATCGAGGAAGTAGCGGAGGCGAGGCTGGTCGCCTCGGGTCAGGAGCTAACCAGCACGGTGCTCAAGGCTCCCCACCACGGCGGCAACACCTCATCGAGTGCGGCCTTCTTGAAGGCAGTGAATCCAAAGTTGGCAGTCATCTCCGTGGGCGCCGACAACAAATTCGGCCACCCCTCGCCCCAGGTATTGGACAGGTTAGAGGAATTGGTAGGGGAAGGGCGCGTGTTGCGTACCGACGAGCGGGGCACTATCGAAGTGGTGACCGATGGGGAGAGGATTTGGATAAAGACAGATTAGAGCTCTGCGGTGGCTGGCAGGAACTGGAAAGCCTCCTGGGTTTCGGGAGGCTGGGTGTGCATCTACTTTGGAACTGCCCGTGTTGTTTCCTCATGTGTCCACTATACATCATGTTAAATGAGACCGCAAGAGGGAAACCTGTTCGAGTGTTTCCTCACAGAAACTCCGTCACGCTCACCTGGGTGTAGATCTCCCGCTCCTTCAATTCTTCGAAGAAAGGCTCCGGTTCGATCACCGCCTCAGGGGGATGAACTCCGGGCGGGATGCGGCCCTCGGCCAGCCAGATGGCAACGCGGGCCGGGGCCACGCCGGTGGGGAGCGCGCCCTGGCAGGTCAACGTGCCCAGCCGATAGGTCAGGGGCT
>VGOG01000409.1 GCA_016875995.1 Chloroflexota bacterium | reverse complement strand
AAAGACACAAAGATAAAAAACTTGGTGTCCTTGGTGTCTTGGTGGTTATATCCGTCGCCTGGTGGCAGGCCACAATCCTGCCAAAGGAGTAATAAGCTATGACGACGATCAAAGCTGGCGTCATTGGGGCGGGATTCATCGGCGTGGCGCACGTGGAGGCCCTGCGCCGCCTGGGCAGCGTGGAGGTGGTGGCCGTGGCCGGCTCCAGCCTGGCCTCGGCGCAGCGCAAGGCCCAGGAACTGCACGTCCCCCAAGCCTACGGCGACTGGCGGCAGCTCGTCGCCGATCCCGACGTGCAGGTGGTGCACAACTGCACGCCCAATTACCTGCACCGCCAGGTGAACCTGGCCACCATCGCCGCCGGCAAGCACGTCGTCGCCGAGAAGCCGCTGGGGGTCAGCTCCCAGGAGACGGCGGAGATGCTGCAGGCCGCCCGGCAGGCCGGGGTGGTGCACGCCGTCAACTTCAACTATCGCATGTACCCCCTGGTGCAGGAGGCCCGCGCCCGCCTGGCCGCCGGCGATCTGGGGCCGGTGCGCCTGGTGCACGGCAACTACCTGCAAGACTGGCTGCTGCTGGACACCGACTACAACTGGCGCATTGATCCGGCCGTGGGCGGCCCGTCCCGGGCGATGGCCGACATCGGCTCGCACTGGTGCGATTTGGCGCAGTTCGTCAGCGGCCTGCTGATCAGCGAGGTCTGTGCGGATATAACGACATTCTTGCCGCGGCGCCGTCGCCCCCGGCGTGCGGCCGAGACCTTCGCCGGGGTCGGCCAGCGTCCCGCCGATTTTGACGAGCTGCCCATCGCCAGCGAGGATTACGGCAGCATCCTCCTGGGCTTCCAGGGCGGGGCCCGCGGGGCCTGCGTCATCTCGCAGGTCAGTGCTGGTCACAAAAACCACCTGACCCTGGAGGTAGACGGCGCTACCGGCAGCCTGGCCTGGAATCAGGAAGAGCCCAACACCCTTTGGCTGGGCCATCGCGGGGCACCCAACCAGGTGCTACCCAAGGATCCAGCGCTGCTGCATCCACAGGCAAAACCCTACGCCCACTACCCCGGCGGCCACGGTGAGGCCTATCCCGATGGGATCGCCAACCTTTTCCGCAACGTCTATCGCTTCATTCAGGCAGGTGGCGACCCCCGCCACGACGCGGCCGACTTCCCCACCTTCGTGGACGGCCACCGGGCGGCGCTGGTGGTGGAGGCGATTATGCGCAGCGCCCAGGAGCGGCGGTGGGTGGGCTTGGGGGAAAAGGACGCAGATTGACGCAGATAGACGCGGATTTTTATTTTTCATAAATCAAAATCTGCGTGCGCAGCCAGCGTTGATCTGCGTCCTCAATTCAAAAACTCATCTGGAGGATGCCATGAAACTCGGCGTGTTCAACCCTATGTTTGGCGGGATGCCCTTGGAGGAGATGCTGGATCGGCTGGTGGCCCTGGGGCTGGAGGCCGTGGAGATGCGCACCGGCCCCAACTCCGTGGACGAGATCAAGGCCGGTCGTTACCCCGGCCAGAACCAGTGCGACCCCGCCGTCCTCCTGGCCGACGCCGGCCAGCGGCGGCGCTTTC
>VGOG01000408.1 GCA_016875995.1 Chloroflexota bacterium | reverse complement strand
ATCATCGTCGGCGCCGGGCCGGCGGGGATTTTCACCGCTTTGGAGCTATCTAAACACGCGAAGCTGGACATCCTGATGTTGGAAAAAGGCTCCGACATCGAAAAGCGGCATTGCCCGGCTCGGGAGCTTGGCAAGGGCTGCGCCCAGTGCAACCCCTGCCGGCTCCTGTGCGGCTGGGGAGGGGCTGGCGCTTTCTCAGACGGCAAGCTGACCCTCTCGCCAGCGGTGGGTGGACACCTGGCAGAATTGCTGGGTAACGAGGAAACGAGCGCCCTGATTAGAGAAGTTGATGAGACTTTCGCCAAATTCGGCGCGACGGGGCCCGTTTACGGCACCAACGCCGACGACATCGAGCGACTGGAGAAACGCGCGGCCCTGGCGGGGCTAAGGCTCATCTCTGTCCCCATCCGCCATCTGGGTACGGAGCGAAGCGGCGAGATTCTGACGGCCATGCGGGACGAGCTGTCGGGCCGTGGAGTGGAGATCAGAACCAAAACCAAAGTCTCCAGAATCCTGGTCGAGAACTGGCAGGCGGCAGGGGTAGAGACGGCCAAGGGAGAGGTCATCGAGGGCAAATACGTGGTGGTGGCTCCTGGGCGGGAGGGGGCATCCTGGCTGAAGGAAGTGTCCCAACAGTTGAACCTGTCCCTCAGCCGCAACCCCGTTGACCTGGGCGTGCGGGTGGAGCTGCCGGCCCAGGTGCTGGCCCCCATCACCGATCTGGTGTACGAGCCCAAGCTGCATTACTACTCCCGCGCCTTTGATGATTTCGTGCGCTCGTTCTGCGTCTGCCCTTACGGTGAGGTAGTAACTGAGTACGCCGATGAAGTGATGACCGTCAATGGCCACAGCTATGCCAACCGCAGGACTGAGAACACCAACTTCGCCATTTTGGTGAGCAAGACCTTCACCGAGCCTTTCAAGGAGCCCATCGCTTACGGTAAGTACATCGCCAGTCTGGCCAACTTGCTGAGCGATGGTGTCATCGTGCAGAGGCTGGGCGACCTGCAGCAGGGACGGCGCTCGACGCCTGAGCGACTGGCCCGTAGCCTCGTCATCCCTACTCTGAGAGATGCCACTCCTGGCGACCTGAACCTGGTGCTGCCCTATCGCTACGTAGTTAATATCCTGGAAATGCTGGAGGCCCTGGACAAGTTGGCTCCCGGCGTCAACTCGCGTCACACTCTACTCTACGGCGTGGAGGTCAAGTTCTACTCGTCCAGGCTCGAGCTGAGCAAGTCCCTGGAGACCGAGGTAGAGAACCTCTTCGCCGCCGGCGACGGGGCGGGCGTGACCCGGGGCCTGGTACAGGCCTCCGCCGCGGGGTTGGTGGTGGCGCGGGAGATCCTGGCTAGAGGATGAAAAGTCAAACTCCAAACCTCAAACTCCAAACTTCAAAGGAGTCCATAGTCGCCAAGCTGCGGGGAAGGCTTAAGCTTGACCAGCAGACCGCCGAAGAAATCCTGGAATCTCCGGAGATCGAATATGAGCTCTCCGATATTCCGGGGAGAGAGCTTAGGCAACTCACAAAGGCTCGCAGTGGATCGCCAGATCCGCTGCCTGCCGGATCTGGCGCT
>VGOG01000407.1 GCA_016875995.1 Chloroflexota bacterium | reverse complement strand
GCGGCTCTGGCCCCGGTGAGCCGCCGGGTGCGGGATGGGCACCTGGCCGCTGCCCGCAGGGGGCTGGACGACTTCCGGCGCTTCGCCGCTGTGGGCCGGGGCACCCGGCCCTTTATCGAGGTGGCCGAGCGCTGGCAGGGCATCCTGGAGCGGCAGGCGGCCCAACTCCAGGCCATCCCCAACCCCTTCGTGGCCGGACCGCCCCTCCCAGCGGGAAGTCCCCTTTTCGTGGGGCGGGAGGATATCCTGAAACAGATCGCCAACCACCTGGCGGCCGGGCGGGGCACCGTGGCTGAGGCCGTGCCTAAGCCAGCCCTGGTGCTCTACGGCCAGCGGCGCATGGGCAAAAGCTCCATCCTGCTGCAACTCCCGGTGCGCCTGCCAGAGGATTACATCCCGGCCTACGCTGACCTGCACGAACTGGCGCCCCAGGATACGGTAAGGCTGATGCGGGGACTGGCCAGAGTGATGGCGGATGCGGTGGCAGCTCGTGGGCTGACGCCGCCGGCCGTAGCACCGCTGGAGGTCTTTGCCCTGGAGGCATTTGCCACCTTCAAAGAATTTCTTGATCAGGTGGAAATGGTCATTGGCACGCGGCGGGTGGCCCTCCTCCTGGACGAGTTCGAGCGGCTTCAGGACAAAGTGGACGAGGGGTCGATTAGCCGGGACATTTTCAGCTATTTGGCCTCGGTTATTAAGCGGCGCGCTAAATTCTTCCTTGTCTTTGCCGGGTTGCACAGCTTGGAGCAGATGCGCCAGGAATACTGGACGCCCTTCCTCTCTGGCAATTCGGTGGGCATCCCCGTAAGCTACCTAAGCCAGGCCGAGGCAGAGCGGCTGTTAGCCATGCTCTCCATAGAGACGCCACCTCAGGTTCGGCGACGTATCTGCCTGGCCACCGGCTGCCAACCGTACCTCTTGCAGGTGGTTTGCTATCGCCTGGTGGAGTACCTGAACGCCAAAGAACCACCACCGGAGCAGGCCAGCGTGCGTGATGTGACCACAGTCCTGGACATCATTCTGGAGAAAGGCGAGGCTGACTACTACTTTGAAGACTACGTCTGGAGATACTCAACTCCAGCAGAGCGGGAAGCACTGGTGGCTCTGGCCAAGCCTGATAGGCAGGGAGGCCCGCCGCTTCAAGAGGGGGCCCTGCGTTCACTGGAAAACCGCGAGATCCTGACGCAGCGACACGGCGGCACCTGGCGCTACCGCGTGGAGTTGGTGCGGCGCTGGGTAGCCCGGAAAGCACAGAAAGTCACCACCATGGAGGTGTAAGCATGAGCGATAAATGGCGGGTGGAAACTAGCTGGATCAATCTAGTCAATGGGGTGTCTCAGGAGGAAGCTCCTGGCCTGGGGCACATCGGGCCGGGCTTCCGGCTGCCCATCGGCCCGGACAAGGGCACCCTGTACATCCTGGTGGAGTCGCTGCGTGGGCCCCAGCCGGACGTGGAGCGCCAGGTGGTGGACGCCATCGCTGAGGCCTACCGCCGTGCCCCGCTGGGCAGCATCACCGGGGCCTTGCGCCAGGCCCTGACGGTCGCCAACCGCCAGCTCTACCAGGCCAACCAGGCCGCCCTGTCGGACCAGAAGATCG
>VGOG01000406.1 GCA_016875995.1 Chloroflexota bacterium | reverse complement strand
CCCCTCGTCCCGATGAGTACTTCTAACCCGCATCTTGTTCGCAACCTGTCACGACCCTTCGGCAGGCTCTGGGGCAGCAGACCCAGGGCGCATCCCCGTGGCAGGGGGAGTTCTCATTGATCGCGAGGCTGTTGACCTCATTGGGGGCCAGGGATTCCTCCTCCCTTGGGTAGACCATCATCACCACACTATCTCAAAGAAAGGAGAGTCATGTCCAACCCCCTATTGGTGGGCGTCGATGTCCACCGCAAGAGAAACGCCGTCTGTGTGATGGATGACCAGGGCCAGGAACTGATCCCACGTTTTACCATGGACAACAACCGTCCTGGCACAGAAGCCTTCGTGCATCAGATGGCGCAGTTGATGCTCGATGGCGACTTCGATGTCATTCAGGTCGCCGCCGAAGCGACCGGCTGGTACTGGTTTCACTTCTTCCAGACCTTGAGCCAGGACCCCTTCTTGAACCAGTGGCCCTTGGAACTCTATCCCCTCAACCCTCGTCTCACCGCCAACTTCAAAAAGACCTACATGGACCTGGATCACACTGATCCCATTGACGCCTTCGTGGTAGCTGACCGGCTCCGCCTGGGCCGTGACCTACCAGCCCCCTTCCGCTACGAAGAGACCTACCTGCCCCTCCGCTTTCTCACTCGCTATCGCTACCACGTGGTCCACAACCTGGCCCGAGAGAAGGCCTACTGCCTGGCTGTCCTGTACCTCAAGGCCAGCGAATACACCCACCCAGACAAGAAGAAGCGACCCTTCTCCAATGTCTTCGGTGCCGCCAGCCGAGCCGTGCTCCAAGAGTTTGGCTCTATCGAGGAGATCGCTACTATCCCCTTCGACGAACTGGTAGAGTTCATCGACCTCAAGGGAAAGCGGCGTTTCCCCAATCCGACTGAGAACGCTCGCAAGCTACAGCAGGTGGCTCGTACCTCCTACACCTTGCCCGAAGCCCTCCAACAGCCTATCAACTTGGTTCTGGACTTGAGCCTCAAGCACATCGCCTTCCTGGAGCGCCAGGAGAAACGGCTGAACACCGCTATCGCCGAGTGCATGGAAGCCATCCCCCACACCTTGGACACCATCCCCGGCTTCGGCCCCGTCTTCTCCGGCGGCATCATCTCCGAGATCGCTGGCATCGAGCGCTTCGATTACAACCAGTCCAAGGTGGCTAAGTTCGCCGGCCTCAAGTGGCGCAAGCACCGCTCGGCAGACTTTGAAGCCGATGAAACCCGCCTCACTCGCACCGGGAATCGCTATCTGCGCTACTACCTCTGTGAAGCCGCCCAATCTGTCCGGTTGCGCGACGCTGAGTATGCGGCTTACTATGAGCGCAAGTATCACGAGGCGCGCAAGCACCAACACAAGCGGGCCATCGTGCTCACTGCCCGCAAGCTGGTACGACTGGTGACTCGGCTGCTGACGACCAACCAGCCGTACCAGCCAAGGAGACGTTAGGCTCGCTACTCACTCTCCATCTGGGCGGGGAATCGCCCAGCCATAGCTTTTCCATCACTTGCTGTTTTTTAAAAATGCATCGACGGCAGGTTTAATTAAACGCGCCTCAAGAACGCCCAAAAAGAGGCTTATTTCGGATTTGACATTTTACCGCATCGCTT
>VGOG01000405.1 GCA_016875995.1 Chloroflexota bacterium | reverse complement strand
ACGTCGTCATCGCCGTCATAGACTGGGGCGTTGATCTCCAGCACCCGGACCTGGCAACCGAGATGTGGACAAATCCAGGCGAGATCGCGGACAATGGGATAGACGATGACGGGAACGGCTACGTTGATGACGTGTATGGCTGGGACTTCGCCAACGGCGACAACGACCCCCAGGACAACTACGGCCACGGCACCCACGTGGGGGGCATCGCTGCTGCAGCCACCGATAACGGGGTGGGCATCGCTGGCGTGGCCTTCAATAGCCGCATCATGGCCGTGAAGGTGGGGGATGGCTCCACCGGCAAGGCACGGTATAGTCACATCGCTAATGGCATCATCTACGCGGCGGATAACGGCGCTAAGGTGATCAACCTGAGCCTGGGGGGTTATGCTTACTCCTCGTACCTGGAGAGCGCAGTGAACCACGCCTGGAACGCGGGTTGCGTGCTGGTTGGCGCAGTAGGCAACAACAATCTCAGCGACCCCTTCTACCCCGCCGCCTACGACAACGTCATCGGGGTATCGGCCACCGACCAGAACGACGTCAAAGCGTCCTGGTCCAACTACGGGGCGCACGTCGCGGTGGCGGCGCCAGGGGTGAGCATCTACAGCACCTACTGGAACGGCAGCTCCACCTACGCGAACATGAGCGGCACCTCCATGTCGGCCCCCCACGTGGCCGGGCTGGCCGCGCTCCTCTTCGCCCAGGACGGCGGCCGGAGCAACGCCGAGGTGCGGTCTCTCATCGAGAGCACCGCCGATGACCTGGGCGATGCCGGCTGGGATCAGTACTACGGGCACGGACGGATCAATGCCTACAAAGCCCTGGGGAGAACCTCTGCAGTCATCGAGCCCGCGACCGGGGGCAGCCTGAGCGCCGACCATGGCCATCTCACTCTGGACTTCCCGCCTGAGGCGGTGACGAACTCGACCACCGTCACCTATACGCCCAACGCTTCGCCCAGCAATCCCACTGGCAGCTTGATATTTGCCAACAAATCATTCGATCTGGAGGCCACCGACAGCGGGGGGGATCCAGTGACCCAATTTGACTCCCCCTACACCCTGACCCTCCGCTACCAGGACTCGGATTGGCAGAACGCGGGAATAAGCAATGAAAACAGCCTCAACCTCTACTACTGGAACGGCAGCCAGTGGCAGGCCGTCCTGCCGTGCGTTGACTGTTCTTTGGATACTGTGAACAACGTGCTGGTGGCCGTGTTAGATCACTTCAGCGAGTTCGGCCTCATGGGCGAGGAAGCCGAACCTACCAGCGTCATCGTCTCCTCCTTTGTGGCCCGCTCGGGCGGGGCCGCGCTAACGTCGAATAAGACCGCCGCCTTAGGGTGGCTGGTGCTCACTGGCCTGACACTGATAGCATTTGGTGCGAATAGCCCCGCCCGGGCGAGGCTGCGAACAGAGTAGGTCAAGCCAGCATGAGACTCATCAGGCGGCGGGCTTCGTACGAAGCCCGCCGCCTTTTTTGCTACTTTGCGCAGAGTATGATATACTATTCTTACCAGGAAAGGGGCATTGGGACGAAGTGGGCAGCAAAGGCACAGAGGGACAGACCCAGTCGAATCCAGGGGAGGCCAGTGCCTCTCGGGCGACTTGGAAGGCCGAGAAACGTACCGCGAGGGCCGGGTTGAAAGCCGCCGCCAGTTGG
>VGOG01000404.1 GCA_016875995.1 Chloroflexota bacterium | reverse complement strand
GACCGGGGAACAAGAGCCATATCAGGGCACTCAAGGCATCTCGGGGCCGATCAGCCAGGGCCAGGTGAAGCAGATAGCTCCTGGGCCGGCTGAAGGGGACCTCTCCAACAGCCACCTGCTCGGGGTTAGCAATGGCCTCCACTAGCCTGCGCCGAAAGAAAGATGGTTTTAGTCTGGTCAGGACCTCGTCTGGGATGGGAGCACCCGCAAGCTTTCGGGCCGCGGCGAGGGCGCAGTAGGCCGGGATGCGCACGCGGAGAGCAGCCACCCGCTCCAGGAACTGATCCCAGGGGAAGGGAGCTTCGGCCCGCAGCAGGTGGGCAGTGTCATTGTAGGCCGGTGGGTGGTGGAAGGCGTGGGCGGCCAGATGGACACAGAGGTGAATAAGGGAATCCTCAGGCGAGAGTTGCCAGGCGGCTGCACCCTCTAACCTGAGAG
Source organism: Chloroflexota bacterium (assembly GCA_016875995.1). GTDB lineage: Bacteria > Chloroflexota > Anaerolineae > VGOG01 > VGOG01 > VGOG01. Next base: position 1,244 of record VGOG01000404.1, on the reverse strand, counting down.
GACGGGCCCGCTCCCACAGGGCCTCGACCTTCAGGGTAGTGGTGCGACGGTACCATTCCGCAGAGATCAGCTCCCAATGCAGCTCGATGAGGGCGCCAGTGCATCCCTCCCGGCGGAAGGCCATCTCGCCGGTGAAGCGGGTATCAAAGGGCTTGAATCGCTCCTCCGGCTCCGGCAGGAAGCGATAGCCAGCCGCCTCCAGGGTTCGTTGGGCTCGCTCCAGATCCTGGGGTCGCACCAGCAGGTCAATGTCGCCCATAGGCCGGTGAGCAATACTGGGGTAGACGGTGCTGGCGAGGGCAGCCCCCTTCAGGACGATGGTTGGGACGCCCGCCTCAGCCAGCGCGTTAAGCACGCCAGCCAATTCTCTGTACAGCAGGATGTTGCGCGCTGCGGTTGCGTAATAGGCATTCGTGGTTTGGATAGAATTGATATGTGCCTCACTCTGGGCCTCCCAGCACATGATCTGCTCTATGCGGAAGACCCCCTAATCATCGCCTCCGCTTGCGCAGCATCGCGCAGGAATTGTTGGACAGTCTCCTTGCTGTAGGGATGTACGATCATGCCCTTCAACAAGTCTGGTAACACCGTCACGATGTGGGCCCCAGCCTCCAGCCACTCGATGACATTTAACACTTCGCGTGTCGAACCAACGATAATCTGCGATTGGAGTCCAAACTGATCCAGCACCTTGCGTAGTTTGGCGATCTCGCCACAGGCATTATAGCCCATGTTGTTCACGCGGCCGCCAAACATGGAGACATACGTCGCTCCTGCCAGGGCGGCGAGAAAACACTGTTGGGCACTCATCATAGCGGTCACATTTACCCGGATGTTGTGCTTCGTTTCCAACTCATGGACGATCTCCAGGTTTTCCAGCTCGCCTTCCGGGCCATGAATGGTGACCTTGACCACGATGTTATCGGCCCAACTGGCGAACATCTGGGCCTGACGCAACGCTTCAACACGATCCGGTGTTGTGACCTCGACGGACAGGGGAAAAGGGGCAATCAGCTTCGCTATTTCCTTCGATCTGGCTTCAATGCCACGTAGTCCACCGGTCACACCGTCTTTGAGTAGAATGGTGGGGTTGGTCGTCACGCCACGGATGATGCCCATGCGATGAAAGCGCTCGATCTCTGCCAGGTTGCCTGTATCAAGGAAGATAGGCATAGTAGGTCGTCTCCTTTCCGCTTGAACCTGGGCGTAAACTTAGCAGCGCCGGTCGAGTAGGAGCTTTAGGT
>VGOG01000403.1 GCA_016875995.1 Chloroflexota bacterium | reverse complement strand
GCGAGGCCAACCGCTGGTGGGCCTGGGATTGGATCGGGCCGGTAATGGGCGCTTTCCTCCAGACAGCCGACGATCAGCAGGTGCACCTGGTGCGCACCTTCTTTGAACAACTGGACTTCCGCCGCTTCCAGGTGGACCTGGACAGGGCCATCCCCATGGACGACGTCAGCAACATCCCCGAGCTCACCGCCTACGGGGACGAGCTGGGGCGCAAGATCCTCAACGACGAGACCGACCGGGCGATGGAGATCAAGGCCAGTAAGGCGCCGCACCCAATACCCAATACCCAATACCCAATACCCAATACCCAATATCCAATAACCAATAACCAATATCCAACCGATCTGAGGAGTGTAAAGGCATGAACCGAAGACGACTAGGCGTAGTAACCGACGGCGCGTTTAACGCAGGGTTGACGGTGCGACTGGATGCGGGCTGTACGACGGAGGACCTGCGCATCGGCGATTTCGTGATCGTGGAAGGGGAACGCATCCGCTATTTCAGCATGATCTCCGACCTGCAATTGCGGGCCACCGATCCCACCCTGCTGGCCGACCCGCCCCGCGACGCCTCACCCTTTATCGCCCAGGCCCTCTCTGGCATCAACACCTACGCCACGGTGCAGGTCAAGCCCATGCTCATGCTGGAGAAGGGCGACGAGCTTACCATCCCAGATGAGTCATCGTCGCCGCCGCAGCCGGTGCGCACTATCCCCATGCACTTCGCCGAGCTGTGTCAGGCCGATGCGATGGACTTCGCCACGGTCTTTGGCCAGGAGAGCAAGCAGAATTTCGCTATGGGCACGCCGCTGACCATGGACATCCCCTTATGCCTCAAGCTCGACCGCCTGGTGGAGCGCTCCAGCGGCATCTTCGGCCAGACGGGCACGGGCAAGAGCTTCCTGGTGCGCTTGCTGCTGTGCGGGATCATCCAGGCCGAGGCGGCGGTCAACCTCATCTTCGACATGCACGACGAGTACGCCTTCGGCAAACGCTCGGAGGCCGGCCAGTGGGTCAAGGGGCTGCGCCACCTGTTCGGCAGCAAGGTGCTCATCTATTCCCTGGACGAGCGGGCCGCCAGCCGCGAGGGGCGCAACGTGGACGTGACCCTCAAGATCGGCCTCAATCAGATCGAGGCCGAGGACGTGCTGCTCCTGGCCGACGAGCTGGACCTGACGCCCGCGTCCAGGACCACGGTCGGCCTGCTGCAGGATACCTACGGCAAGGAGTGGCTGAGGGAGCTCCTCAGGATGAGCGCGGAGGACATGGCCAACTTCTGCCAGGCCAAGGCCGCCCACCAGGGAGCGACCGAGGCCCTGCAACGCAAGCTGAGGGACATTGATCGCCTGGGCTATGTGGTGGACGAGGCACCGTTCAGCGTCATTGACGAGATGGTGGCCGCGCTGGACAAGGGGCGGCACGTCATCCTGCACTTCGGACGGCACGACCGCCCGCTGGACCATATCCTGGTGGCCAACGTCGTCACGCGGCGGGTGCGCCACCTCTATCAGGGCAAGGTGGAGCGCTACGAGCAGACCCAGGCCGCCGCCGATCAGCCCCGCACCCTGGTCATCACCCTGGAGGAGGCCCACAAGTTCCTCAGCCCTGCCGTCTCCCGCCAGACCATCTTCGGCACCATCGCCCGCGAGCTGCGCAAGTACTACGTCACCCTGATGGTGGTGGATCAGCGGCCCAGCGGCATTGATCCGGAGGT
>VGOG01000402.1 GCA_016875995.1 Chloroflexota bacterium | reverse complement strand
GATCATCAGTATCGCCTGGAAAACGACCCCCACGGCGTGGCCGCCTTACGCCAACGCCAGATTGAGCGTATGGCGAACGAAGCGCTGGATCAGGGCGCCTTGTTGACGGCTGAAGACTTCGCCTTTCGTATCTTCAACTGCGGCCTGCGCACCATCAGTCGCGATCTGAAAGCACTGGCTAAAAAAGGCGTGGTCGTACCGCTGCGCTCGCAGCAAAAGGATGCCGGGCGAGCGCTCACCCATCGCGTGCAAGCTGTCGAACTGTACCTGAAGCGCTACACCTTCACCCAAATTCGCCAGCGGATTCGCCACTCTCTGCTCTCGATTGCCAACTACGTGGTCACTTTTGCCCTGGTGGTGGCCCATACGCGGGATGGACACTCGGTCGACGAGATCGCCTTCCTGATGCAGATTTCACCGGCTCTGGTGCGTCAATACCAGGAACTGTACGAACGTTACAGCGTGTCCGAGTATCAGGAACGGATCGACGAAATCATTGCCACGGTCAAGGCGCGCGGTTTCCGTCCCAGCCAACTCGAAGCCGCCACCCAGCCACTTCCGGTGCAAAAAGGGGGGTGCCAACAATGAAACCCAAGCAATCCGATCGCGAAACCCAATACCGCCCACAGGCGGGCAAAACGTTACGTGCTGTGCTGAGAAACTTCATCGCTCGTGAATTCCCGCGCTTGGGAGGCCCCTGGGTGGTCGAGATGTTCGTGGACAAGCTGCTCCAGTTTGTGGTTCGCTATCAGATTGGCCGCGATCAACTCCAACCGGGGCAGGTCTTGTGGCCAGCCGTTGCCCTGAGCGAAAGCCCCGGCTACCGCAAGCCCACTTACGCCACACGCCAGGTCCCGGTCGTGATCACCCTGGTCAATCAAGAGGACATCGCCGACTTGCGTAAAGGTGTCAAATGGACTAAAATCCTTCAGCGCGCCCTGGTGCGAGTCATGAAGGAGGCGTATGCCCAGGGTGGGCTTTTAACCACCAGCGATTTGTCGGTCCTGTTTCACCGCAGCCATAGTTGGATTGCCGACTTGATCCGGCAATACGAAGAGGAGAGCGGCGAAATCGTACCACGGCGGGGCACCCTGCATGACATGGGACGAACCACCACCCACAAGCGCCTGATCTGCCGCAAAGCCTACTTGGAAGGCAAAACCACCGACGTCATTGCCCAGGAGACGAGCCATTCCCCGGAGGCGGTAGACAACTATTTGCTCGACTTCGCCCGGGTGTACTATGCGACGGTCAAGCGGGGCATGTCCATTGAGGAGACAGCGTTTGCCATCCAACGCCCGCGTTTCTTGGTGGAAGAGTATGCCAAACTGATTGTGGAGTTTGGCTTGCACGGCCCGCAGCTTCACGAACGCACGCGTTCTCAATTGGAAAGGTGCGGAGAACGGATCAACCTTGGCTCAGGAGAGGTGATCCCAGAAAAAGAGAGACGAGAACAGGACCCTTTGATGGGTTGACCCTTCGCCTAGGCTCAGGGCAGGCTCTGCTCCCGTCTCGTCGTTGGGGGTAAAACAATTATACCCGAACACGAGACGGAAAGCAAGCCACTGTTGTGATGAATCACTGTCCACTACACGTCATATGGCACAATCTATTGAGTAGGGTGTAATCCGCTCTTATCTCCCTGGCACTTGTCGGGGAGTCATGGCATAATAGGCTTCCAGAATGCACTCAGGAGGCATCACATGGAAGCCA
>VGOG01000401.1 GCA_016875995.1 Chloroflexota bacterium | reverse complement strand
GGCGTCTACGAGCAACTGACCGCCGAGGACAACCTGGAGTTCTATGGTCGGGTGTGGCGTATACCATCCGACGAACGACAGGCTCGCATCCAGGAACTGCTCACTCACATGGGAGTGTGGGAGCGCCGCAAGGAGCGGGCCGGAACGTGGAGCAAAGGGATGAAGCAGAAACTGGCCCTGGCTCGGGCCATGCTTCACCGTCCGCCCCTGGTCTTCCTGGACGAGCCGACAGCCGGCCTCGACGTGGTGGCTGCGGCGGCGGTGCGCGAAGACCTGGAAAGCCTGGCCGCCCGCGAGGGGGTGACAGTGTTCCTGACCACCCACAACATGGCCGAGGCCGAGAAGCTGTGCAGCCAGGTGGCGGTGATCCGTGAGGGCAAGCTGGTGGCGCTTGGCCATCCCGATCAGTTGCGAGCCCGAGCCGGCGGCCCCCGCGTGGAGATCGTCGGACGAGGCTTCAGCGAGAACGTGTTGAATCTTCTGCGAGGGCGACCAGAGGTGATTGCCGCTGGAGTAGAGAACCAGCACCTGGAAATTGACCTGCGCCAGGAGACCGACGTTGCGCCCTTGGTCAGCCTGATGGTGAACGCTGGCGTCCAGGTGGAAGAGGTCCGTCGAGGCAAGGCCAGCCTGGAGGAAGTGTTCTTAACCCTGATGGAGGAAGAGAAGTGAAAGATGATATTCTGACCGTGATCTGGAAAGAACGTAAGGGCCTGTTTCGCATTCGAGGCCGTCGTGCCCAGGCCCTGCTAGGCATGTTCAGCCCGGTTATGCTGGCCATCTACTTACCATTGCAGGAGGGAGCGCGTTGGGTGGGAAGCCCGCTGTCCCTGTTACTGGCCTTCGTTGCCCCGCTGATCCTGGTGGGAATCTCCATCCCCGACTCGTTTGCCGGCGAGCGGGAGCGCCACACCCTGCCCACGCTGCTGGCCAGCCGCCTGTCCGACCGGGCCATCCTGTTCGGCAAGATCATCACCTCCGTAGCCTTTGGCTGGGGCGTCACGCTGGCGCTCTTGCTGATCAGCCTGGTGACGGTGAACGTCGCCAACTGGGACGGCCACATCTTGTTTTACAAGCCATCCATTCTCCTGGCTGCCCTGGCATTCAGCTTCCTGATAGCGCTGCTCACCGCTGGGGCGGGGGTGCTGTTCTCTCTGCGAGCGGCGACAGCACAGGAGGCTCAGCAAACCCTGATGGCCGTTCTCTTGATCCCTCCCATGATCCTCCAGTTTGCGCTATTCGCCATCCTGTCGTCGGAGTCGGGAGAAGCCCGCTTCAGAGAAGTGTTGGCCAGTCTCAGCTTCGAGCAGGTCATCCTGGTCATCGTGGCCTTCTTGGTGGCGTTGGATCTGGGTTTGCTTTTGGCAGCCATGGCCCGCTTCAAGCGAACTCGATTGATTCTGGGTTGAGGGCGGCGCGAGTAGGGGGATTTGAGTCAATGAATAACAAGACTTTCACAAACGGCTTCGTCGTTCTCGGTGCAGGGCTCTTGGCCTCGAGTGTGTCGTCCTTCCTCGAGACGTTCACGATCTAAGGGAGTTTGAAGCGCTTGACAAGAATCAGTGAGAAGGAGACACGCTTTGAACAAGAATATCTGCCTATCAATTTCTCTACTGCTCATCTTGACCACTGCTTGTGCTGGCAGTGCACCATCGCCGACCCCTACTAGTTCCAGGCCCTGGATTGAGGAGGAGGTCACCTTCACCTTTGGCCCAA
>VGOG01000400.1 GCA_016875995.1 Chloroflexota bacterium | reverse complement strand
CTGTGGGGGGAGATGACGGGAATCTGCTTTTCCAGCAGGTAATCCAGCACGGCCAGGTTGGTGATGGTGCCTAACGGGCTGACGATGGCGAAGACGTTATCCTGCGTGAGCAGCTTCAGGACGGCCATCTTGGTGCGCTGAGGGTCGAAGCCGTCGTCTTCAACGATTAACTCCACCTTGCGCCCGTGCACGCCGCCACAGCGGTTGACGTGCTTGTAATAGGCCGAATACCCGCGCAGCGCCGCCATGCCGACCATGGCGTTGGGACCGGAGAGGTCGCAGAAGGTGCCCAGCTTGACCGTCTCGGCGGTGACGCCCGGTGCCGTGGCGCGGCGAGGCGGTTTGGCTACGGCGAAGCCGGGCACTACCAGGTGCGGCACGATGTTCAGGCGTGCGGCCTCGTCACGCAGCCAGTCGCGGAAGTTGGGATGCGCAATCTTGATCAGCGCCTCCATGCGATCCTTGACACAGCGGCCTTTGAGCTCGGCCACGCCGTGCTCCGTGACCACGGTATCTATGTCCTGGCTGGCCACTGTGACCTGAGCCCCCTCGGCCAGCATGGGCACAATCGTGGAGATGGTGTCGTTCCTGGCGGTGGAGCGCAGGGCGATGATGCCCCGCCCGCCGGGCGATAGTTGGGCGCCACGGTGGGTGTCCAACTGCCCGCCGGTGCCGCTGAAGTGTCGCGGCCCCAGGCTCTGCGAGCACGCCTGGCCGTAGAGGTCCACCTGCAGGGCGGTGTTCACGCTCACCATCTTGTAGTTCTGCCCGATGACGTAGGGGTTGTTAGTGGTTTTGCCCTGCTGGAATTCCACGACCAGGTTATCGTCTATGAAGTTATACAGCTTTTGCGTGCCTAAGGCAAAGGCGCCCACCATCTTGCCCTTCCAGAGGGTCTTGCGCTTGCCGGTAATCACGCCGGCATCGTAGAGGTCTACCATGCCATCGGTGAACATCTCGGTATGCACGCCCAGGTCGCGGCGCTCCATGAGGAAGGCGGTGATGGCGTTGGGGATGCCGCCGATGCCCAGTTGGATAGTCGAACCATCCTCGATGAGCTCGGCGATGTAGCCGCCGATGGCCTTTTCCCATTCGGCGGGCGGGGTGATCGGCAGCTCCACGAGGGGCACGTGATTCTCGACCACGTAGTCTACATCGGAGATGTGCACCTGGGTATCGCCCAGAGTCCAGGGCCGCTTTTCGTTGACCTCCAGCACGACCAGGTCGGCGGCCTCGATCAGCATCTTCTCGTAGACCAGGCCGAGGGAGAGTGACAGGAAGCCGCGCTTATCGGGCGGGGTGGCGGTGCCCCAGAAGATATCCAGGCGATTGCCGGCGGCTTCCAGGCGGACCAGGGCGGCGCGGTGGAGGTTGTTGGGGATGTAAGACATGCGCCCCTGGGGATGCACTTCACGGTCGGGCGCACCGTAGAACCAGTTCTCTACGAAGAAGTGGCCGGCCATCTCTGGCTGGAGGACAAAATCGTAGGGGCGCAGGAGGAGAGCGACCCACACGTTGACGCCTGCCAGACGATCTTTGTGGCGGCCCAACTCGCCGAGCAGGCCCGGCGGCTCCGAGCCAGCCAGGGCCACGCCAATTGTCTGGTGTGATTGGACGAGGGACACCGCTTCAGGAATGGAGAGCAGTTTTTGCTTGTACAGTTCCTGCGGATTCATCTCGCTTCTCCGTGCGGCGTTTTGGAAGTCATTGCGAGGAGCGCAGCGAC
>VGOG01000399.1 GCA_016875995.1 Chloroflexota bacterium | reverse complement strand
TAGGTCATGTCTCCAATTCCCATCGCCTCAACTCCTCCATCATCTGGTGATCGGTCATGTCGAGGCGGAGGGGAGTAACGGAGACATAGCTGTTAGCCAGGGCCCAGATGTCCGTGCCCTCCTCGGGCACACCGCTGGGTGGCTCGCCGCCGATCCAGTAATAGTTCCGTCCCCGGGGGTCCTGACGCTCCACCAGCTTGTCGCTGTAGACACGCTTGCCCAGCCGGGTGATTTTTACGCCAGCTATCTCCTCTTCAGGCACAGCGGGCACGTTGACGTTGAGAAAGGTGTTAGGGGGCAAGCCGCGTTCCAGGACGAGTTTCACCAGCCGGGCGGCGAATCGGGCGGCGTAGGCGAAATCCTCACTCTCGTACGAATCCAGGGAGATGGAGATGGCAGGAATACCGAAGATGACCGCTTCCATAGCTGCGGCTACCGTGCCCGAGTAGGTGATGTCGTGGCCCACGTTAGCCCCCTGGTTGATTCCTGAGACGACCAGATCAGGTTGATGATCCAGGATACCCAGGACAACCAGGGCCACGCAGTCCGATGGAGCGCCGGTGCTGGTGTAAGCCAATGTACCATCCGGCAGCATCGTCTGGTTCACTCGCAGGGGCTTGTGCATGGTCTTGGTGTGGCCCGCCGCCGACCAATTGTGATCAGGGGCGAAAACTGTGACCTCGCCGACCTCCTGAAGGGCCTTCTGAAGGGCCAATAGCCCTGGCGCATCAATTCCATCGTCGTTGGTGACTAAGATATGCAAGCTCATCGAGCCAAAACCTGACCTCCTGGAAGGGCAACGAATGACTTCCGCACACAGCATACCACCTGTTTCCAGGCGATTATACCTCACTAACTGGTAAAAGGCAAACCCTCCCAGCTTTGGCGCCATTGGTCATGGGTGCATTCAAAATGGGTTGGTAGGGGCGGGTCTTGCACCCGCCCAGGGCGACCGCAAGGGGCCTGCCCTGAGCAACGCGAAGGGATCGCCCCTACAACATATAGCCATTTGTCATTTGACAGGATGGGCATCCTGGCTTATAATTCCTCCTGGGGAGCGAGAGATGTACCTGATACGGAAGAGGCTAGCTGCTAAAAACGATTGGTGTGCTCTGAACCCATCGCCTTCGGTGGGCCGGGTGAGTGTGTGGGCGCTGATTACGCTTAGAGCCTAATGCCTTGGGGCATTGGGCTCTTTTTGTTCTGGCTTACGGCCTGGACAGACTGACGCTAACTTATGGAGGTTGCTATCATGAGCAAGGCCGAGACCCTTTATCGCTTGCAGACCATTGACCTGGAGATTGAAGAGAGAAGCCGCCGCCTGAAAGAAGTGAAGGCCAGCTTGAAGGGAAATGAGGAGTTGCAACAGGTGCAACAGGCCCTGCAAGGCGGAGAGAAGAAGCTGAGCCGGCAGCGAACGAAGCTGCACGACCGGGAACTGGAGATGCGGAGCCTGACCAACAAGATCGCTTCGGTGGAGGATCGGCTCTACAGCGGCCACATCAAAAACCCCAAGGAATTAGCCAACCTCCAGGAAGAGATTCGGTATCTGAAGCGCAAGAAGGGCGAGCTCGAAGATCAGGTGTTGGAGACGATGATCGAGGTTGAGGAGAGCGAGGCCAGCGTGACGGAGCAACGGGAGAGGCTGACCCGTCTGGAGGAGGACTGGCAGGCAACTCAAGCCCGGCTTTCCGCCGAGCAAAACGAGCTAATAAACCGGCTGAGCCAACTGAAGACGAAACGGGCTAAACTGCAGAGAAGCATTGAGGCGGGCGACCTAGCTTTGTACGAGGA
>VGOG01000398.1 GCA_016875995.1 Chloroflexota bacterium | reverse complement strand
GGGGCCTCGGCCGCGCTGCACGGCGTCCCAGTGCCGGTGAAGGACCTGGACATCGAGACCGACGCCGAGGGTGCCTATCGCTTCCAGGCCCTCTTTGCCGATCACGTGGTGGAGTCCGTGGCCCTGCGCGAAAGCGAGGTCTACCGCTCCCACTTTGGCCGCTTTGACTTCGAGGGGGTGGCAGTGGAGGTCATAGGTGACGTGCACCGATGGGAGGCGGGTGGCTGGGTGCCCACAGCAGCCGCAACGGAGACCACGGTGGACCTGGACGGCGTGCCTGTGCGCGTCTCCTGGCTGGAGGAGGAAACGCTGGCCTACGTCCGGCGTGGGCGGCTAGACCGCGTAGCCCAATGCCTGCCCCACTGTGACCAGAGCCGGTTGCTGGCGCTGCTGCGAGGGGAACAGGATATAGGGGTGCTTTGAGAGTTCAGGAGGCAACTGTGACCGAACGTGCCGATTGCTTCGTCTGCCGCAAGCATCGCGGCGAGGAGCCCGTGCCAGGCGGGCCGATCTACGAGGACGGTCTGGTCTACGCCAGCCATAAGGCCCCACCGCTGGATGGCCGCGCTTATCTGGGCTGGTGTTTCGTCGAGCCCCGCCGCCATGCTCCTGGCCTGGCCGACCTGACGGATGCAGAAGCGCAGGCCATAGGATGGCTGGTTGCCCGCCTGAGCCGTGCCCTCAAAGCGGAACTGAACGCCGAGCAAGTGTATGCCTTCGTGATAGGCGACCGCGTGCCCCACCTGCACGTCCATTTGATTCCCCGTCACCTCGACGCGCCCCGGGAGTACTGGGGCCTGCGCGTGGACGAGTGGCCCGAGGCGCCCAAAGGCGATGAGGCGGAGATTGCAGCGCTGGTGGCTCGTCTGCGGACACGGATTCAGGACGAAGGACTGAGGAAGGAGTAGCATGAGTCTGGGCATCATCGAATGGTGGGTGCGTGAGGTTGGCGCGGGGAGCGCGTTGGTGTGCCTGCTCGCTGCCCTGGCAGGGATGGCGCGTGGCCTGCGCCGTCCCCGGGGGCGGACAACCGGCCTGGCGCGCAAGGTCCTGCGGCTGCCGGCCTACCTCCTGATCAGCGTTCTGTTCTTTAGTCCATGTTTTCTCCTGTGGCGACCGCTCCCATTGATGCTCTCGGCAGCGGCCCGGGCGGTGGCACTGATCCTGGGTGCGCTGCTCTTCTTCCCCGGGCTGGCCCTGTATTTGTGGGCGCGGCTGACCCTGGGTGAGATGTACAACGTCTCCAGCAGCATGGGGGCGCAGTTGTATGCCGACCACCGACTGGTCACCCGCGGTCCCTTCGCCCTCGTGCGTCACCCGATGTACCTGGGCATCATCCTCGCCTCGGCGGGCGGCCTCCTCATCTACCGCACCTGGACGCTGGTGTTCACCACAGTGACTTTCCTGGGCCTGGTGCTACGCGCCCGGCGAGAGGAGCAGGCGCTGGCCGCTGAGTTCGCTGAGCAGTGGGAGGCGTATCGCCAGCGGGTTCCGGGCTGGATTCCACGTATCCTGGGAAGACGTTGACACGATACAGATGTCATTGCGAGTTTTCCATGGCGCCTCACCCTCACCCTAGCCCTCTCCCTGCGAGGGAGAGGGGACTTGCCCCCTCGCCCCGTTGGGGAGAGGGCAGGGGTGAGGGGAAGCTTCTGAGGTAGGGCGGCGAAGCAATTTCCTGCCACGTCGTGGATTGCTTCATCGCTAAGCTCTTCGCAATGACACTATGGACAGTTACACGAGGTGAACATGCTCTGGAGGTACGCTCGTGAACCTTCTTCTAGCCCGACACGGTGAATCGGAGTGGATCGT
>VGOG01000397.1 GCA_016875995.1 Chloroflexota bacterium | reverse complement strand
AATTGGCCATCAGAACCTCCTGACAAGGTTGTAAGCGGAGATATTTTCTCCGAAAAGGGCTTCCCTGTCAAGACGGTTCCTTTGGGTTCGGTTGTTAAAGTGTTACCCTATCTCTGAACCATCCCCAAAAATGAAAGCCAAATTGCTAAGTACATTGATAGTGATCGCGCTGCTGGCGCCGGTGGGCTGTACCGCATCCCCACAGCCGACGCCCAAAGCCACGCCACCCTACGGCGAAGCTCAACCCCTGGTAGATCTGGCCAAAACCGACCTGCAGGAACGACTGGGCGTTAGCTTCGACAAGATCGCGGTGCAGAGCGTCGAGGCGACCGAGTTCCCGGACACCAGCCTGGGAGTCCCAGAGCCGGGCCATATGTACGCCCAGGTCATCACGCCGGGATACGTCATCGAGCTGGTCGTGGATGGTACGCTGTACACATACCACGGCAGCGGTGAGCGCGTCGTTTTCGTCCCCAATCAAGTGGCGTTAACGACTCTCCCACCAGCCCTCGGTCTGCAAACCCTCGATGGTCAGGGCTTTGCCTTGCACTACCCAGCCAATGCCCGGCTGGAGACCTACGAGGATTACCTACGCATCCTTGGCCCTGAGATCGCCATCCGCCCGGCCGATGCGGACTGGGGGTGGTGGGGCTGGGCGTACGAGATGGACATCTGGGTCTTCGACAATCCCGACGGCCTGAGTGCAGCGGACTGGGCGCGGCAGCACATCCTGTCCCAGTGGCAGGAGGCGGCCGGCGGCCCCTTCACCGGTCCGGTCAACGACAATGGCCAGATCAATGAGGATCGTGTGGCCGAGGTCAGCGTGGGCGGGCTGGCGGCCTTCCAGGCCGATTGGTTCGGCGGCGACTCCACCCGTCGCGCCATCTACGTGACTGATGGAAAAAGGGTGGTAAGTCTCATCTTTAACCTGAATGGGACACAGATTAACACAGAGAAACACAGATTTCTTTTTTATTTCTTTATCTGTGCCAATCTGTGTGCATCTGTGTCCTATTTCCTGTACCCGGTGGAGAACAACCCCATCGCCAGGGTAGAAGAGGATCTCTATGCCCTGATACTGAGCACTTTTCGCTTCAGCGAGTGAGCGAATGGGCGAGTGCGCTTTGTCCTCTTTGCTGACGGTACAGGGACGATGTTTTGAATGACCACAGCTTTCGACCACCGCCTCGTGCTCGCTAAGGGCAGAATTCTGGACGGATGTGGAAATCCCTGGTTCTGGGGCGACCTCGCCATCTGGCAAGGTCGGATTGCTGAGATCGCCCCAGCGGGCACGCTCCAGGGACAGCAGATTATTGACGTCGGTGGCCGCTTCGTTGCGCCGGGGCTCATTGACGTCCACACCCACTCCGACCTTTCCATGCTGGTGAATCGCCGCGCCGAGAGCGCGGTCCGCCAGGGCGCCACCACCCACGTCATCGGCAACTGTGGGATGTCCCCGGCTCCGCTGGACGAGGATCACCTGGCCGACATGCGCCACTACTGGGGACGCATCTCCGAGCAACCAGAAATCACCTGGGAGTGGCGAACCTTCGACCAGTATCTGCAAACCCTGCAGAGCGGCGGCCTGGCCATCAACGTCGCCTCCCTGGCCGGACACGCGGCATTGCGCATGGCCGTCATGGGCCTCGATGACCGCGAGCCGACGCCCACCGAGCTCGCCAGGATGCAAGAGTTATTGGCTGAGGCAATGGAGGCCGGGGCCTTCGGGATCTCCACCGGCCTGGTCTATCCACCCGGCTGCTTTGCCAGCACCGAGGAGATCATCGCTCTGGGCCAGGTCGTGGCACGCTACCATGGGCTGTATGCCTCCCAC
>VGOG01000396.1 GCA_016875995.1 Chloroflexota bacterium | reverse complement strand
CTGCTGTTGGGACGAGAGGGGGTGGACCCGGGGCTGAACCGGCGGCGGGTGGTGGTGGAAGGCAAATTGCAGGCCATGCGAGAAGGGGAAGGCGACTGGTACCTATACCGCTATCTGGGCGGCGAGGGATTCCTGCCCGGCTACGCCTTTCCACCCCAGGCGACGGTTCTCTCCTTCGACGACCGAGAGGACGAGCTGGCACGGGACCCGGCCATCGCGCTGACGGAGTACGCGCCCGGCAACTTCGTCTACTACCGGGGCCAGCGCTACGAGGTGACCTACGCCCGGCCCCGCACTCGCCAGATGCAGCCGGATGTCGAGCCAGTGGAGGTCTGCCCGGCCTGTGAACGAGCCTACCTGGGCCCTCAAGAGGCACGGCGGGCGGCCTGCTTTTGCGGTCAGAATCTGAGCGGGTTTCACCCCCGACAAGCGCTGCCCCTGTCGGACATGTATGCCTGGCGACGGGCGCGGATCACCGCCGACGAAGAGGAGCGGCTGCGGCTGGGGTACGAGGTGACGGAGCACTACATGGCCGGTGGCCACCGCATCACCTATCAGGTGTCCGCCAAGGGCAGCCCGGTTTTTCATCTAACCCTGGAGCACGACGGGCGAGTTCTGCTGCTGAACAGGGGGGCGCGGCAGCGAGAGGCCGAGCCCCGAGGCTTCACCTTGTGCAGCAAGTGCCACCGCTGGCTGATGACAGAGGAGGCAGAGCAGAAGCACATCGGCACGCCGACCCAGCGGGGGGAGTGCCCACGCAATGCCCAGGCCGAGGACTTGATCAGGGGTCTGTGGCTGATGCAGACCATTCAGAGCGACCTGGCCTTACTGGATATACCCTTGCCAGATGGAGCGGAGGTCGAACTCTTCTACACCACACTCCTCCACACCTGGCTGCGAGCGCTCATGGTCACCTTCAATCTGGACGAGAACGAACTGGATGGCTTTCTGGCCCCCGGGCCGGAGGCGGACATCCCCTGCCGGCTCGTCCTCTACGAGACGACGGTGGGGGGAAGCGGCGTGCTGGCCTCGCTGGCTGAGCAAGGTCGGCTGCATAAGGCCGTGGCGCGGGCCCGAGAGCTGCTCCACGAGGGGGATCCCGAGGGCGGTTGCGAGCGCGCCTGTTACGACTGCCTGCTCAGTTTCTACAACCAGCGTGATCATGAGTTACTGGACTGTCAGTTGGTGCTACCCTTTTTGCAGTCGCTTGAGGGAGCAGTGACTGAGCGTGTGTCTGGCGAGCACGAAGCAGAGTGGTTCGAGCGGCTGTTGTCACAGTGCCAGTCCTCGTTCGAGCGAGACGTTCTGCGAGCTATATGCGACGCAGAACTGCGCCTACCCGATGAAGCACAGAAGACCGTCTACGATGGCGACGAGCCCATCGCCACCTCGGACTTCTTCTACGCCCCACGGCTGCTGATATTCGTGGACGGATCGCCGCATTACAGAGAGTATGTGCAGGCCGCCGATGAACGACAGCGTCGCCGCTTGAGGGCATTGGGATATCGTATCTTGGCCATCACACCGGAGGATATTGCTGAGAGGCTTGAAGAGCTGGCCAGCCGGCTGGGGTAGCCAGTTGATGCGGGACTAGCTATATCGACTTGATCCCTAATCTGTGACACAGCGCCGTCTCCGGGAGGAGTGACCGCAGGCGCCGATCGTGAGCAATAGCCTCACCCCCATGCTACCCGCATAATAGACATTATGTGGGGATTTGCTACCGGACACTTTTGGATTGGACTTTGGACAAAGCTGAAGAAACCCGTTTTCTTACGATTCTGTTATCGGAATCTAACTGAATCAACTTGTTTCAAGTCAACCTGAACAGCAATTTGGTGTGAGAAAACG
>VGOG01000395.1 GCA_016875995.1 Chloroflexota bacterium | reverse complement strand
AAGGGAGCAGAGGGGCAGGGGAGCAGGGGGGCAGGGGAGCAAGGTCGCAAGGGGGTGAAAGATGACCACGAATTGGAAAGACAGGCTGGATGGCCTGCGGTTGAAATCGCTGAAGGAGATGTTTGGGGTGGAGAAGCCCATCATCGGCATGGTACATCTGCTGCCGTTGCCCGGCGCGCCAGGCTACGATTTTTACGGCATGGAGGCCATCATTGACCATGCCCTGCGGGATGCCGAGGCTCTCATTAGCGGGGGCGTGGACGGGCTGATGGTGGAGAACATGTGGGACCTGCCCTACTACGTGGGCCTGGACGTGCCGCCCGAGGAGATGACCGCCCAGGCCGTGGCCGCCCGTGCCGTCGTCGAGGCGGTAGACGTGCCGGTGGGCATCAACGTCATCCACAATGGCGGGCGGGTGACCATGGCCATTGCCGTGGCCGCCGGGGCCGACTTTATCCGTGTCTGCCTGCTCACCGGGGCCAGGGTGTGGGACACGGGGGAGTTGGATCACGGCTGCGCGGCCGAACTGCTTCGCTGGCGGAAAAACCTGGGAGCTGAGCAGGTTAAAATCTTCGCCGACGTGGACAAGAAGCACTCGGTGGCCTTCCCCGGCATTGACCTGGCCACCCACATCGAGTGGACGGAGTTCTACCTGGCCGATGCCCTCATCGTCTCCGGCAAGATGACCGGCGCCGCGCCGGAGCTGGAGAAGGTGAGGCGAGCCAGGGAGCTGACTGCCCGTCCCATCCTCATGGGCAGCGGCACCACTGCTGAGAACGTCGCCCAGTTTCTCCAGTACGCCGACGGAGCCATCGTCGGCACCGCCCTGAAAGTGGACGGCGTGGCCGAGAATGCGGTGGATGTGGAGAGGGTGAAGAGGTACATGGAAGCGGTAGAGGCGGCAAGATGAGCATTTTGACCGCCAGGCTGAAGAGTAGTATAATCACCCACAAATGAAGATGGGTTTAGATGAGCACTGACATGCCTGCTGAGGCGTCGCTTTCAGCGGTCAGGACATAGCCAACGCTATCAACTCGCACGACGATATCACGCATGAGCACTTCGTATCCTTTCGATATAATAGATGATAGTGAACTGCACCTCTTGATGGAGGAATGGAAACGACGGCGGCGTGCATTGGGCATCCCAGAGCCTCGCACTGATCTGGCTGCCATAGATCTGGAGATTCTGCGCCAGCGCTTACGGCGAGAGGGAGCCGCCATTCCCCGCAAGGTAGGACATAGAGCAGCCTTTACCAGCACCAACCCTCGTCTGGACTTCGAATTTCTCTACCCTGCGACCTGGCAGGTGAGGGAGTTTGACCGAGATGGTCACAGTGAGGTCTTCATCATGGGGCCCAGAAATCGAGAGGACACCTTCAGCCTGACCATGACCGTCCACGTTTTCCCATCGCAGGAGCAAAAAGGCAAGTACGCCACTGTAGCAGAAGTGGTGGAGGACTATCTGAGGAAAAGTCGTCATCTGTCGGGCTTCCGCGAAATCTCTCGTGCTCAGGGCAGCCTCGTCGGTGCCGATGCGGTAGAGATCGAGATCAGCTACACCATGCCCTTGCCGCTCAACAACGTGGATGCCAAAGACACACCCATCGTGGAGAGAAAAATCATCTTCAAAAAGGGTTCCCGGTTCTACGAATTGACCTACACCGCCGTCGCCGAAGATTATTACACTTATCTGGAATCGTTCAAAGATGCGGTAAGGACGTTCAAGTTTCGGGGAGAAAGAGAGCAGGCCAGGGTTTTCCAGCCTCTGATAACGCTAACGCCGAGGTATGCTGTGCGTGAGGAATCGGAGGAGTATGAGACAGAATCGTAAGCGTTGATTTTGAATGGCA
>VGOG01000394.1 GCA_016875995.1 Chloroflexota bacterium | reverse complement strand
CCGGGTTGTTGGAGGCCGAGGGTTGTGTGGTTGACACGGCTGAGGACGGCCCCAGCGGGATCGAGAAGGCTCTGGCCGGTGATTACGACCTGATCTTCATGGACTGCAGGATTCCTGGGTGTGGGGCAGAGGAGGCTATCGAGCACATCATTGCTGCGAAGCTTGGGCAGAGAATCGTTATCACCACCGCCAGTCCAGACGACGAAAGCGTCCATCGGGCCCTTGAAAGCGGAGCACTGGCCTGGGTATCCAAACCCTTTGACAGGGAAGATGTGAGGAGAATCAAGCGGGAGTGGCTGGGATAAAGCAGTTGAGGCCGTTCGCAAAATAGCGCGTTTTCACATGGGGAGAAAATGGGAATACTTACAAAGATCATTGGAAGGTCGTTAACGCAACCTATAACAAGCAAAAACACAGGATGTAGTAGAATGTCAAAACTATTTAGGGTAATGGTGGCCGCGGGCCTGATTGCTGTGATGCTCACGGCCTGGAACGTTGCTTCCGTGTGGGCGGCCACACCGCCCGAGCCGATTTACGGCACAGCGGACGTTGATGGCGACTACGGTGAGTGGAACCTGTCCAACGACTTCTTCGCCAACATGTATCAGGGTGGGGATCCAAACAAGGATATCTTGTCGAAGCTGTATCTACGTTACGACTGCTCGACAGAAACCCTCTATGCGCTGGTGCGCGCTGAGGACGACGTGGACATCGAGGCATTTAAGTCGGAGGAACATTGGATTAGGATAGATGAAAACAAAAAAGTCGACGATACCGACGGTGATGACGGCACGCCACCCGACTTCGCTTGGATCGCCCGGAGCGGAGACTATGCCCAGGGCTGGGAAGCCTCTGCGCCCCTGGCTCCGGGAATCTACACGCTCAATGTCCACACTCAGGTTTACGAACGGATTGGGGAGAAGCATGAGGATGACCAGACCTCAGCGGTGAAGAATCGCGCAATTGATTTGCTGATCAACTGCGGTCAGTTGACATGTGAACGAGGCGACATGGTGGGTGCTGCTACGCTAGTGAGGACAGGCAAAACGGTCTCTTGGGACATCACGAACACAAGCAGCCACCCACTAATAATCGAGTCTATCGAACTGAACTGGCCGTCAGGCAACGGCAAGCTGATAACGGTGAAACTGGACGGCATCACCATCTTCAACCAGGAGCGCGATCCGACCTCTACCAAGATTGATTCAGGTTGGACGGGCTCGCTGGCTGACCGCACCATCGAGGCAGGTACAGGTGGGGGTGGCGGGCTCTGGGCCCTGGCGGCAGCAAGCAACACGGAGACGCTGGAGTTGGTGTTCCAAAACCAGGCTGGCGACCCAACCCTCACAGAGCCCTATTTTATAGCTGTATGGTGCTTTGGTGAAGGCTGTTATGATGAAGTGGGCGAAGAGGCTAAGCCGACCGCCGTCACCCTCTCCACCTTCGCTGCCAGGTCAAGCGCAGGCGGCCTGGCCAGCCCGCTGTGGCTGGGGCTGGCAGGTTTGACACTGGCTGCGGGTAGTCTCTTCTGGGTGAAGCGGCGGGCCAGATAGGGCGAAGGCGACGGGCTTCAAGCGAGGCCTGTCGCCTTTCCTGACAGGGCTTGGGAAGCGGGACGGACTAAACGGTTTAGTTGATGGAGAGAATGGGCAAGATGACAGTACAGCTTGGCCAAAAGGGGCGGAAAAGTTTGATGGCTATCGCCGTCCTTGCACTGTTCACGCTCAGCCTGAATGTCGCCCTGGCCGCCGGTTCGGCTTCCATCGGCGGCTACGTCTGGTACGATGACGACGGCGACGGGGTGTTTGACCAAAGCGAGGGCGGGCTGGAAGGGGTCACTGTCTACCTGTATCGC
>VGOG01000393.1 GCA_016875995.1 Chloroflexota bacterium | reverse complement strand
AGAAAGTCTTTGTCACCAGCGCCATTGCTGGCCTATCGCCAAACCAAACCTGGGGCGCTTTCATTTCTTCCACCAGGCTGGACAACAGCCGTGTGGCAATCCCCTTACGCCAATGCTCCTGCTCAGGCACATAGATGCAATGGATATAGATAACCCTTTCCTCAGGAACAGGCTCATACTGGATCAGCCCCACGGCTTCAGACCCCATGTAGGCGAGTTTGGCGCATGCTCCCCACTTTTGAAGCATATCCACCGCCCATCGCCTCTTCAGTTCCATGCCGGTTACGTATGCTGGATCGTCCCTCTTGGCGATGGGCACGCATAGGCGACATAGATGCTCTACGTTTGCAGCCGAAAGATCTCTTACCTTGATCTCATCCATCTGCCTTCGCCTTTCCAGCCGTCTCGCCTGACCAGTATGCCGCCTAACGGTTTGGCGTTAACGCGCGGGCGCCCCAGCACCCGTCGACCTTCAACGCCATGTTAGGCAGCAAGACCGTGCTTGTCACGAGCACCTCGTCTGGCGACGTCTTGTTTGCTGTAAGGTTTCGAAGATGGACACGCTCAGAAGAAGTGCAGGCTATCAGCGCCTCCATGTTCGCTCTGCCTACCGCCGAGAGTGCGCCTAACTTCGAGTGAGGAGCCACAAAGATACCGAAATAGACGGGACGCCGAGTACCACGAGCTTCCAATTCAGCTAGGGCGCTCAAGACTCTGTCCTCGTACTCGTTGCCTTCGAGCAGCGGACTGATTTCTGTGCAGTAGAGCTCTCGCCAACGCCAGACTATGTAGCGCTTTGACGAATACGGGACAACACCGCTCCAGGTCGAACGCCCGTCGAAAGCACTCTGAAGAATGATTTTCTGTTCCCTTATGAACCTGCGCTCCTCCTTCAGTAGCGCGTGCCAGCGCTCTTTGATTGCCACAACCGTAGGGAATGCCGCAGACCTCTCGAATGCCAAGAAATCCTCAAATGGATCCGCCGGCTTCGGTGCAAGCTTCGTCTCGGCGATCACAAGCCTGCCATTGGCATCGATTCCCCACAAATCTCCGGGCCACTTAGTGTTGCCAACCACCGGCGAAAAGAGCCAGGTGACCGGGGAAGGCCATTGAAGGAGGGCTGGCCAAGCCCAGAGCCAAAGAGTGCCGACCTCTTCGACATCGACAATTTCGCCTGGTCGCGCAAGTCGCGGGTCGACGATGTTCAGATCGGGACCTCTGCATGTTCGCTTCTCGATCATCGTGCTCTCCCTGCCTGCCTAACTCCTGATTATACGGAAACTTTCCGTATAATACCACATATTGGCATATTATGCGGAAACCTTCCCCAAGGTCGCAGCGCAGAGAGACAACAACGAATTGAGAAAAGGAGCGAACCAGTTAACATTCGTTTGTTTCCAAATTCGCTGTTGTCCTTACGCCGCCACCAACTCCCTCTCCGCAAACAGCGCCTCTACCTTGGTGATTACCTGCCCATCCTTGAAATGCAGCAGCTCAATCGCTTTGGCCGGGCACTCGGCGGCGCAGATGCCGCAGCCGCGACAGGCCGCCACTTCGATGCGCGCCGCCCCGCGGATGCCGCCCGCGCCCACCGTCGCCGCATCAATCACAGGCACGTCGAACGGGCAGATGCGCACACAGGTCAGGCAGGCGGTGCATTTGGCCTGCTCCACCTCCGCCACCACGCCGCCGATTTGCAGCTCATCCTTGGACAGGATGGTGGCAGCGCGGGCGGCGGCGGCCTCGGCCTGGGTTACCGCTTCGTCCAGGAATTTGGGGTAGTGGGCCGTCCCGCAGAGGAAGACGCCCTCCGCCGGGAAGTCCACCGGCCGCAGCTTGACGTGCGCCTCCAGGAAGAAGCCTTCGC
>VGOG01000392.1 GCA_016875995.1 Chloroflexota bacterium | reverse complement strand
CTGCCCCTCTCGATCGTGCTGGCCAACCTGGTCAACTTCCTCCTGGCCTTGATCGTCCTGTTCGCCATGCTGTTCGCCTTCAGGGTGCGGCTCACCCCCTGGGCGTTGTACCTGCCGCTGATCATTCTCATTCAAACGATTTTCACCCTGGGCCTGGGCCTGATCTTCGCTACCCTGAACGTTTTCTACCGCGACACCAAGATCATCATGGAGGTGGGGATGCTGGCCTGGTTCTTTCTGACCCCTGTCTTCTATCGCATCGAGGATCTCGTCCCCCAGTACGCCCGACTGATGTACTGGGTCAATCCCATGGCCTCCTTCATCTCCTGGTACCGCATCGTTCTCTATCATGGCATCTCCATGGAGCCAGGCTTTATCTTCCGCACCTTCGTCACTTCGGTGATCGCTCTCATAGTGGGCTATCTAGTTTTTACCCGTTATAGCTCTGTCTTTGGTGAGGAGGTCTGATGGCAACTCGCTCCTCTGCTCCCCTGCACCCATGCTCCCCTGCTCCCTTGCTCATGTCGGCGGCCATTGAGTTCGAGAACGTCTCCAAGCGATTCATCCTTCACCACGCCAGGCCGCGGTCCTTTCAGGAGCTGGTGATCGGCGCCCTGTGGCGCAGCCGTTCGCGGGAGGAGCTCTGGGCTCTGAACGGCGTCAGCTTCGAGGTGGAGCAGGGGGAGATGCTGGGCGTCATCGGGCCCAATGGCTCCGGAAAGAGCACCATCCTCAAGCTGATCTCGCGCATTCTGGAGCCCACCTCGGGGAGCATCACCGTGGACGGCAAGGTGTCGGCGCTGATCGAGCTGGGCGCTGGCTTCCATCCCGACCTCACCGGGCGGGAGAACGTCTATCTCAACGGCTCGATCCTGGGGCTGAGCCAGGAGGAAATGGATGTCAGGTTCAAAGAGATCGTGACCTTCGCCGAGCTGGGGCGGTTTATAGATATGCCCTTGAAAATTTACTCCTCAGGGATGTACATGCGGCTGGGGTTCGCCATCGCCATCAACGTCGAGCCGGACATCTTGCTGATTGACGAGGTGCTGGCCGTGGGCGACGAGTCGTTTCAGAAAAAGTGCCTGGCCAAGATCGAGGAGTTCAAGCAGCAGGGCAAGACCATGGTGTTCGTCTCCCACGCCCTGGAGACGGTGAGAAAGTTGTGCGACAAAGCCATCTGGCTGGAAGAAGGGGAGATCCAATCTATGGGCAATCCCGACAAGGTGATCTACGATTATCTGGATGACCTGCGCCGAAAAGAAGGGGTGACTCTGGACGAGAAGCATCGCCACCTCAGATACGAACTGGAGGAGCAACGACTGGAGAACCGCTGGGGCAGCGGCGAGGTCGAGAGATTACCCACCCACGTCCTGATGGGAGAGAACGACGCCCACTGCTTGGACAGCGGGTGGCACGAGGTCGAAGACTGGCCGCCGAAAGTACGGTGGACGAAAAAGAGGGCCTCCCTGCTCTTGATGCCTGATGGGTCTGCCAGCCGGCTCTCCATGATAGCCTGGTGCCCCGAATTGGCCCTCAACCCCCAGTCGGGCAGGGTCTACGTTGACGGCCGAGTGGTGGGCAAGTTTGATTTGACCGACGCCAACCCTCGGACATTTTCCTTTTGGCTGCCTCAGCCGGACAAGAGCCAGCCCATCAAAGTGACCATCGAGGTAAAACGGACCGTGATCCCTGCCGAGGCCGGGCTGAGCGAAGATCGTCGCGAGTTGGGGGTTGCGGTGCAGGAAATCTGGACTGACTAACGTATTGCGTACTGCGTATTGCGTAACGGAGTACGAAATACGCAATACGGTCTACGGCAACCCTGGTCTGGTGGAGATGAATAAGCTCGAATTGCCCTTCGACCAATATCAGAGATACAAGAT
>VGOG01000391.1 GCA_016875995.1 Chloroflexota bacterium | reverse complement strand
CGGCGATGATGGTGTCAGGAAGCAGGTGGACGCCACCCGCGTTGAGGGTGACATCAATGCCTTCCTCGGCATAGAAGCCCTTTTTGTCGGCGGCATAGAAGCCGGCAAACTGGGCCTGGTGCACCCACTTCAATTGGACCGTCACCTGGTCGGGCGGCTGCTCGACCTCTTGCGGCCCGCAGGCCGCCAAGAGCGCAACCGCCACAAGCAGCATGATGCAAGCTCTGTTCAATCCCCTCCAACGACCTCGTTGCTCCGTGTAGTCTTTCACTTGCTGAACCTCCTTCCTGAGCCGGCTATGAGACTGCGGCGGTTTTCGCCCGCAGCTTCTTGAGCACTTCGGCAACTTGCTCGAACTCGGTGGCCTTGTCGAAGAAGTAATCCGCCCCCGCAGCCAGACACCTCTGGCGATACTGCGGGTAGGGAAACGCTAGGACTTTTCCTACAAACAAAAGACCTGCCTCCCGTCTTCTTTTTATTGCTCATCGTGAGCTCAGCCGAACGGCGTGGGAGTCCGCTCTGCTCAGAATTTGTGTCTACTGGGTCTCTATCCACCACCTTTTTTTCGCCCTCCTCTGGTCGGCCCTTCGACCCTTCGCATGGTTTCCCCCCAGGATGGAGGGGGTAGGGGGGCGCGGAGATAAACAAGCCGGGGGCCCAAGTGGGGGGCCGCCCGGCAATAGGATCGAGCAGGGATGGATTTGGAACAGAATGAGTGGCTTTTTCTGCGGTGGGGAGAAGACGAGGTTTGCAGTTGTGTGCTGAACAACGGGCTCGCTAAAATGTGCGCAGGCAGGTAGGTAGGTAGGTAGGCAGGCAGGCAGGTAGGTAGGTAGGGCATCCGCACCGTGGCGCAGCCTGTGGACCTTTGCGGAGCACATCTTGCAAGATGCAGGCCGGGGGGAATACCAGGGCTGAATCCTTATGGTTCTCAAACACCTGTCTCATCAGGCTTCCTCCCGCCGAAGTCACTGAGAGGCACAGCGCCGACATCGCGCTGCAATCTGAAGCAGAGCGGGCTCCTATGCCCGCGGAGGGGACCTTCGCCCATCACAATTGTTACTGTTGTGTATCTGCTCAGGTGCAACGCACTTTTGCCACAAAATCAAAGTGATTCGAAGTGCAATCTGGTCAAACAAGCCATTAAAATCGTGTGAACAAGTGCGTTGCACCTTATGGCTGAGCAGTTACACTGTTGTTATTATAACCCAGTGGCCTGAATAAGTCAAGGCCACCTTCTTCAAGTTCAAGTCAAACGTCGAGCGTCAAACGTCAATCGCTTCCTGCGGATGACGTTTTGACGTTTGACGTTTCACGTTTGACCTTTGGGTCAGGTTTGTGGTAAAATAGAGGACAGCTCAACAAAAGCGAGGTGGATATGAAACAGAGAACGCCAGAGGAGACTTATGGGCCAGCCCTGGACAAGGCCGTCGGCGATCTGCAATCCCTCGATCCCTGGCTGGTGGCCTTGCGCAGCGATACGAAGTACACCAGGCTGACCGAGTCCAGCGGCCAGATCCAAGTGAGGTTCTGGGGAAAGGATTACCTCGTTCATCATCCTGAGATTTCGGTGGAGGAGTTGGAGACAGGCCAGCAGCCTCCCATTGCTACCCAGATCCTCATTTTGCATTACCTCATCAACGCCGATGGCACCCGCCTGGCCGATCACTGGATTGCCTTCCGCGAATTGCCTGACGGCCATGTCTACGATGCGGCCTTTCGCCGGCGGGCTAACCTTCGCCTGGCTCAGGCCTTCGGCAGCGACCTGGACGGCTTCGTGGCCGCCGCTGAGGCCCTGGGTGGGGAGCGCCTGACCTATGGCGATGCGTCCTTCCTCTTTCCCATGTTCCCGCGCCTCCGATTGGCCGTTGTTCTCTACCTGGCGGACG
>VGOG01000390.1 GCA_016875995.1 Chloroflexota bacterium | reverse complement strand
CCAGGGTGAAAGCGCCCTCGTCGCAGAAGACATCGCAAAAGGGTAACGAGTGACCAGTGACAAGGGACAAGGGACTAGGAACTGCCTTGTCCCTTGCCCCTGATCCCTTGTCCCTTACTCTTGGCAACATCTCCTCGACGACCATATCCACGTACTCATCGGCGCGGCCCTCGTATTCCTCCGGCACGGCGTGGGCGCCCAGGAAAGTGGGGACCAGGTCCACGGGGTGCTCCGCGTCCAGGCGGTGGATGGCCTCCAGCATTTTGAGCTCGTTCTCGGTGTCCAGGCCGTAGCCGGTCTTGACCTCAGCGGTAGTGGTGCCGTGGGCCAGCATCCGATCCAGCCGCGCCCGGCTCTCCTCCACCAGTTGCCCCACCGATGCCGCGCGGGTGGCCCGCACGGTGGACATGATCCCTCCGCCGGCGGCCATGATCTCCAGGTAGGTAGCGCCCTTGATACGTAGCTCAAACTCGTCGGCCCGGTGGCCGGCAAAGACCAGGTGGGTGTGGGGGTCCACGAAGCCGGGCATGACCACCTTGCCGGTGGCGTCTATCTCCACGGCGGCGGTGACCTGCCCCCGCACCTCCGCCGTCGGCCCCACCAGGGCGATGAGGCCGTCCTTAATGGCCACTGCCCCGTTCTCGATAATGCCCAAGTCCTCCATCGCCGCTCCGCGCTTGGGGCCAGCAGAGGCGAGGGTGAGGAGTTGGGCGGCGCTGTGGATGAGAAGGTCAACGTGCATTTAAGAACTCCTTTGCTGCTACCAAGAGGCATCCCCGCCCCGCCTCACCACGGTTCGGCCACAAAATCGGGGCGAGGACGCCCCTCCATAGCAGGAAAAGGGTCCATCTTGGACTACTGTTACCCAGAGGCGTCCCCGCCCCGGTCAGGAGCGGCTTGGTCACAGGGCCGGGGCGAGACGCCCCTCCGTAGTAAGAAAAGGGTTCATCTTGGACAGTGGGGATCGCTGTTGGCGAAATCGCCCCCGAAGGCCATGACCACCGCCCGACACCCCTTGCACAGCTCCAGGTAGGAACAGCCCCGGCATCGGCCCCGCATCTCATCCTCTTGAGCCCGGAAACGGGCGAAGACTTCCGATTCCCACCAGGCCCTCATGAAATCGCCCTCTCCCACGTCGGACCAGCGCACGTGGCTGCACGGCAGCACCGCCCCGTCCTGAGTGATGGTGACGAACTTGCGCGCCGCCGAGCAGCCCCAGACGCCGGCCCGGTAGAGTTGCTGGGGCGACCGATCGGTAAGCAGGAAGGTCAATGAGGCATCGAGGGTGATGCGGGTTTCAGGCCTCAGGTCACAGGTCTCAGGTCTCAGGCCGCAGGTCTCAGGCTGTGACTTGCGACCTGCGACTTGCGACCTGCGACTTGGGACTTGCGACCTGCGACCTGCGGCTAGTATCTTCTGTACCTGCCGATACCCTTCGGCATCCAGCGACTCCCGCTCCAGCCAGTCCCCCTCAGTGGTCGGCGGCTTGGGACGCAGGATGTTGACGCTGGCTGCGCCCAGGCGCCGCCCCAGCTCTATCACCGGTTCCAGTTCAGCCAGGTTGCTGCGGGTCACCAGGAAGTTGGGACCCCATCGCAGGCCAGCCTGGCGACAGGCCTCGATGGCGGCCATCGTGGCCTGGAAGTTGGGCCGGGTCTGGCGGTTGGCCTCCTCGGTGACGCCGTTGAGGGAGATTTGCACCTGGCCCACCCCTGCCTCCTCGAGGGCCACGGCCATCTCGCCATCGAGGAGGTTGCCGTTGGTGGTGAGGTTGGGAACGATGCCGTGCTGGCGGGCCAGTCGCACCATGTCCAGAATGCGGGGATGCAGCAGGGGCTCGCCGCCGCCCAGGGCCATCTGAAAGACCCTGGCCCTCCCCGCCTCGGCCACCACCTTCTCGAAGAGGGAGAAGGGGGCA
>VGOG01000389.1 GCA_016875995.1 Chloroflexota bacterium | reverse complement strand
TTGGCGATGGACGATTGGCGATGGCCGACGGCGATTTTCGATTTCCGATTGACGATTGGCGATTGACGTTTGACGTTTGACGTTTGACGATTCGCCGATCTGCCTCCTGCCTCTTGCCTCCTGCCTCCTGCCTCTTGCCTCCTGCCTCTTGCTGCTCACCCTCCGGCTACCGGCAGCAGGATCAGCAGCACGTCGCCGTCCTGGACGGGCGTGGTGCTGGTATCGGTGAAACGCAGGAGACGATCGTTCAGGAAGAGGGTATAATAGAAGCGGGCAGGCTCGCCTTTAGCGAATAGCTCGTCCCGCAGGCGGGGAAGCTGCGCCAAAAGCCCCTCCAGCACTATGGCCACGGTGGCCCTATCGCCAGGCAATTCCACGACCACTTCTTTGGCCCCCGCCACCTTCGGCAGCGGCGGGCCCAGCTTGAAGACGATCCTCATGCGCGTAGCACCTGTTGCAGCACGTCGGGCTGGTTGGTGATGATGGAGTTGACCCCCAGGGCGATGAGGCGGCGCATCTCGTCTGGATCATCCACGGTCCAGGTGTGCACGGCGTAGCCGCGGGCGCGCGCCCAGCGCATGTAATCGCCGGTGATCAGGGCGTGGTGGGGGTGCAGAGCATCCGGCCGCACGATGGGGCGCAGCCAGGCGCGGCGCAGGTGCAGGGGCTGGTTGGGGGCGTAGAGCAGGCCGGTGCGCAGGCTGGGGTTGAGCTGCTTGACGCGGCGGATGGCCAGCGGGTTGAACGAGGAGATGACCACCTGCGGGCCCAGGCCTCGCGACTGCACGGCCCAGACCACCTTATCCTCCAGCCCCTGGCCGGCCAGCGAGCGCTCTTTCAGCTCGACGTTGATCAGCCGCATCGCCTTGACGATGTCCAGCACCTCGTCCAGGGTGGGGATGCACTCGCCGGCGAAGGTGGGGGCGAACCAGCTTCCGGCGTCGAGCTGGCGTAGCTCGGCCAGGGTCAAGTCGCGCACGCGGCCGTGGCCGTCGGTGGTCTTGTCCACGGCGAAGTCGTGGATGACCACCACCTGATCGTCCCGGCTGAGTTGCACATCGAACTCCACGCCGTCAGCGCCCAGCGAGACGGCGGCGCGAAAGGCGGCCAGGGTGTTCTCCGGAGCCGCGGCGCTCCAGCCCTTGTGCCCCAGGTTCAGTGGTTTCTCTGCCATGTGCGTTCCTGCTTGAACCACCAAGACACCAAGAAAATTCGAATTTCGAATTCCGAATTTCGAAATTCCCTTGGTGTTCTTGGTGCCTTGGTGGTTAATTCCCCCGCGCGGCCAGCGCCCGCAGTTGCTCCCCCGCCCCGCCGACGATGGGCGGGCCGTGGCTGAAGCAGAGCACGTCTACGTCCAGGGCGGCCAGCTTGTGCACCGCGGCGCGGGCCTGGGCCATGTCGAGGGTGAACTGCGGGTTGGCCCCGGCTAATTGTTTGTTGTTGATAAGCGCATCGCCGGTGAACAGCAACCGCCGCTGCGGCAGGTAGTAGCACAAATGGCCGGGCGTGTGCCCCGACGAGGCCACGGCCCGCAGCTCGCCCAGGCCGGGGAGGGGCACGACGTCGCCGTCGTTCAGCAGCCTGTCCACGGGGCAGGGCCGCGTGGGCAGGAGCCGATCCTCCAGCCACACCACCCAGCGCCGCCAGTCGCGTGGCAGGGGCTGCGGCGTCTGGCCGCTGATCACGGCAGCATCGGCGGGCGAGGCGTAGACGGTGGCGCCGGTGGCCGCTTTGAGCGCCGCCAGGCTGCCGGCGTGATCGAGGTGGTAGTGCGTGACAAAAATCTGTGTCAGGTCCGGCGGCTGGCGGCCCAGGCGGGCGACGTAGCCCAGCACCTTGCCCGCCTGCCCGGCCATGCCGGTGTCCACCAGCGCCAGCTTATCGCCTACCAGCAGGTAAGCATTGACGAAGCCGAGG
>VGOG01000388.1 GCA_016875995.1 Chloroflexota bacterium | reverse complement strand
ATTAGAACTTTACCAATCAACATAACCAATTCCTGGGACAAGTTGGAACAAGCCGAACTGCTGTAGGAATCCCTGGCTGAAGCGGACGATCAGGGCATCAGCCACCTCTTGCAGTTCGACCACAGCGTTAAGGTAATGCTCCTTGATCCAACCCAGCGTCTGGGTAGCGATACGCCGATTGAAACGCCGGATGGCGATGGTCAGGAGCAGGGACAGGAAGACAAAGGTGAGATGCCCATAGATGGCATTCCAATCGCGGCTGTGGAAAGCCCCGAAGCCATGATGCTGACGCATCTCTCGATAGCCTTCCTCGATCTTCCAGCGGAGTTTGTGGGCGCGGTACACCAATTCATCAGGGTAGTCGGGGTCAGTGCACATCAGCCCATAGCAACGGGTAGGCTGGTCCTTCTTGTTGAACTCTTCGACGAAGACAAGCTTGACCCGACCGAGTTCCTCGTGCTCCACGATGCGGGAGGCCAGACGGCACTTCTTGCCCTTGTAGACAGCGGGCTCGAAGTCATCCGGTGAGAGGGTGGCGCGAATCTGAGCCCCTGTCATCTCCTGGCCCTGATAGAGATAGTGTCGGTCGGCTCGATCTGGCACGACCACCCGCTGGTAGCCGGCGGCCAGGACCTCCAAGATGAACCAGGAGACGTAGTACCACCGATCCAGGCTGGCGGTCTCGGACTGGATACCATAGGTCCGAGCTTGCGTCAACAGCTCGACCATCTGGTGCAACTTGGTCTCGATCTCGGCCTGCTCCCAACTGAGATAGGTGTCGAGCAAAGCCAAGGCCTGTTCGACCTCCTGGTGGCGCACCACGAACAGGGTCCGCTCACCACTGGCGACCTCCTGGGTGATGAGAAAGAGTACGTCGCCCACGCCAGTCACCTGACCCTCTTCGACCAAGACGTATCGCCCGCTGTCGGGAAGCTGGAGGCAGACCCGCTCGTTCATCCGACGTCTTAGCAATTGCTTGGCCGCCACCTGCTTCCCTTGGGCGTCGAGATACACTCGATTCCGAGGACTGATGCCCAGCCAAGGTACATCTCGCTCCTCTACACCCTTCACCGCTGTCCCGTTGAAGCGAGCGGCTTTCAGCACTGCCAGGACGGGCTCTTCTCCCTGAGCGATTTGGTGATCCACCCAGCGTAAGTAGTCGCTGGTCTTGCGCAGGTCGAGACCCAACGCCTGTCGCTCGCGCTCCTGGGCTACCGCCCTCTCCTCCGCCTCAGAACGACGGCGGATGTCGAACAGCAGGGGGTAATCCTTCTCGTCGTCGGCGTAGTGGGTCGAAGGGATGGCATAGCCCAGGTTGTATCGCCCTTCGCTGGCCTTGAACAACACTTGGATGCCGGGCATCTTGGCCCCGCTCTTGAACTCGATAGTGTCATCCCCGATGGTGACTCCGTCGGGACGGCTGGCCATACGTGGGTCATCCTGCAGGACGTGAATGGTCTCCCCCAGGAAGGCTCGATAGGTGTCCGGCTCAATGCGCTTCAAAAGATAGCGTAGCGCCTTATCGTTCAGCCTGTCCAGCACCAATAGCAACTTCTGCAGCAAGGCATCATTGCCTGCCAATACGATCAGATGCTGGATGGAACGAGCGCTGACTATACCGAACAGGGCGTAGACAAACAGCAGGGCATCGGCCGTCAAGCCACTGTACTTGCTGACGCCCAATCGGTCTAGCAGGTGGGGTATGCCCAACCCTTCCCACAGCCGCCGCAGTAGACCACTCCGGGCACGTGGTTGTTCTGGGATTTCACCTGCTGCTTCCTGGTAGATGACAACCTGTGACATGATGTCCCCTCCCGTCTCTCATAAATGACGTAGGGGATACCACATGTGTCGCTAATTGTCCAGCTTGGTATCCACCAGGAAACGGCAACTCCAAATTATGTTAATTGGTAAAGTTCTA
>VGOG01000387.1 GCA_016875995.1 Chloroflexota bacterium | reverse complement strand
GAAGTCGAGGATTGTCCCATGGAAATGAATATCGCTTTCAAAATGCTTAGTGGTATCTCCAGCGTCAATCTGTGCCTGGGTCTCAGTCAAGGACCTATCCAACTCATTGAGCACTGACTCCGGAATCGAGGGGGTAACTTGCCGTACGATCTCGGCCTCGAGCAGCCTGCGGATTTCATAGACTTCGCGGATGTCTTGTGGGGAAACTTCAGCGATGAAAGCGCCATGGTGAGGACGAACTTCGATGAACCCTTCGGATTCCAGTCTCTTCAGCGCCTCGCGAACTGGCGTGCGACTGACCCTCAGCTCTTCTGCTATGAGGTCTTGATCAAGTTTCTCACCGGGCTCGAAATAGCCATTGAGAACCGCTTCTCGAAGGCTGGCAGTTACCCAATCGGCTAGTACTCTTACTTCTTGTTTTGCGTGGGGAAGAGGCACTTTCACGCCTTTTTACCTCAGGGGATAACATACCGGGAAGGAACTTGTTTTATCCAAATATATTATACTATATAAATTATAAATTGTCAAGTATCAATTATCAAATTTTTCGGCAAATAGAGCAAGGACGCTAAGGCCAATTTGCCTAACCTTCCTCTTTTGGTGTATACTTAAAGAGGAGGCTTTCAGTGAGGGTCTATCTGGAGCGAGTGGGCTGCAAGCTGAATCAAAGCGAGATCGAGGCTTTGGGGCGCGGTTTCGTCCGGGCTGGCCACCAGTGGGTTCAAGCGGGTGAAGAGGCCGACCTGTGCGTGGTCAACACCTGCACCGTGACCCAGGCGGCGGATAGCAAGTCGCGCAAGTTGATCCGTCAACTGCGCCGCGCCAATCCCAGCGCCCGCCTCATCGTGACCGGCTGCTACGCCGAGATGTGCCCCCAAGAGTTAGAGGCAATTGATGGAATAGATTTGATCGTGGACAACAAGAACAAAGAGCGACTGGTGGAGCTGACTGAGGGCCTGGGATGGGAGAGCGGAAGTTCGAAGGCTCCAACTTCCAACCTCCAACTTCCAACCTCCAACCTCCAATTTCCAATGGGCCACACCCGTGCCTTTGTGAAGATTCAAGATGGCTGTAACAACCGCTGTGCTTACTGTATTGTCTCTCTGGCGCGTGGTAGGGAGCGAAGCCGGCCTGGTCAGGACATCCTGGCGGAAATCGAGGCCCTGGTGGCTGCTGGCTGTCGGGAAGTGGTGTTGACGGGCGTGCATATCGGGGGGTACGGGAGAGACCTGGGCGCCAGTCTGGGCCAGTTGGTGGAGGATATCCTGACCGAGACAACGACGCCTCGTTTGCGCCTTTCATCCATCGAACCCTGGGACCTGGAACCCACTCTTCTGCGCCTGTGGGAGAACCCGCGCCTCTGCCGTCACCTGCACCTGCCGCTGCAGAGCGGCTGCGATGTCACCCTGCAACGCATGGGGCGCCGCTACACGACTAGCCAATATGCTCACCTGGTAGATGCTGCGCGGCGATCCATCCCCGACCTGGCCGTCACTACCGACGTCATCGTTGGCTTGCCTGGCGAGACGGTCGAGGAGTTCGCCGTGAGCCTGAGCTTTGTGGAGGAGATGGAATTCGCACGCACTCATATTTTCAAGTACTCGGCCCGGCCAGGCACCGCCGCCGCCGGGATGCCCGATCAGGTGCCTTATGCGGAGAAGAAGAGGCGCAGTGAGGCCATGCTGGAGTTAGCGGAGGAGAGCAGCCAACGCTTTCACCGCAGGTTCCTGGGCCGAGAGATGGAAGTGCTCTGGGAGAGCAGAGACGACCAGCAAGCCTGGTCGGGCCTGACGGACAACTACATACGAGTGATAACAGGAAACGAAGCGAGTTTGGTCAATACCGTTACTTCGACGAAGCTCGTGGGTCTGGTCGAAGGAGGGATGTGGGGGGAAGTCGGGATGCGGCCCCCACCCCCAGCCCC
>VGOG01000386.1 GCA_016875995.1 Chloroflexota bacterium | reverse complement strand
AGCCTGCTGAGGCCAGCTTTCGCCAGGGGTGGCTAGAGGCCATGGCGGGGCAGACCCGCCCAATCTCCGAATTGTGGGATGGATAGTAAGCCGTGAGAAGAGCCACCGCCACCGTCGTGCGGGTCACTGGTGCTTGCAATGCCGGTTACCAGGCAGGCGACCAAATCATCTTTGACCTGGAGATGGCCTGCATTGACAAAGAGCAGTCCGGCAATCTCTGCCTCTGGGCGCTCAGCGCCATCCTGGCTAACCTGAGCCGTATTCGGCCAGGCGAGCAGGCTCTGGCCTCCTGCCCGGACCCGGCCACCGGGCTTGGCGGCAACGTCATCTTTAGCGTCGTGAGGGAGTAGCGTGAAGAGGGTGCTGGCCAGCCCCAGTAGGATTTTCGGCATCTGCCCCGCCGGGCATCAGATGGGCGATGAGATCGTCATTGAAGGCATGGTCGTCCAGGCCATCAAGGGGCCGATCTGCTACGTGGCGATGTCGGCCTTCACCGATCAGGTCACGCAGATCCAGCGCGGCGAGCGGGTGACCAGTCACCTTTCCTGTCCGGGTTGCTGCTTTGACGCCGGCCCGGAGAACAGAGTTGTTTTCATCCTGGGCAGCCAGGAGGCCTGGAGCCTGGCCAGGAAGTTCTCGGCCTACAACTGGGCACGGCTGGACGGCCGAGCGACGGAAGCCTCGGCACATTACTGTGACCTGTGCTGGCAGCTTACCCAGGCCGGCAAATACGCGGAGGCTGAACAGGCTATCGAGCAGGCCATCAAGCATCTAAAGCCATTGGTCACAGATTAAGCATGTAAAGTCGTTAGATATAGGAACTAGAGGGAGGGGATGAACTCATGTCAGTGGCGCTGCAACCGACCAAAACCATTGAGATCTTCTACTCTTACGCTCGCGAAGACGAAGAGCTACGTAACGAGTTAGAGAAGCATCTCAGCATTTTAAAGCGGCAGGGCGTGCTCGCCGGTTGGCACGACCGCAAGATCAGCCCGGGAAAGGAATGGAAAGATGAGATTGATATGCACCTAAACACAGCCCGCATAATTCTGCTGCTCATCAGTGCTGATTTTATGGCTTCGGATTATTGCTGGGGCGTTGAGGTGGAGCGGGCCATGGAAAGGCACAAAGCAGGGGAGGCACGCGTGATTCCTGTCATCCTGCGTCCAGTTGACTGGAAGGGTGCACCTTTTGGCAAGCTTCAAGCCCTGCCCACGGATGCCGAACCTGTGACCAGTTGGAAAAATCGTGACGAAGCGTTTGTGGATATTGCTCAAGGTATCCGGGCGGTAGTCAAGGAACTAACCACATACCAGCCTGCGTCGATCACTGCGCCTGTGCGTGCCGTGCCTTATATTCCTGAGCCACAGGTCGGCGAAATTCGTCACTTCGAGGGACAAACCAAAGAGGAAGCTTCCGACCCTCGGTGGGATATTATGAAGAGATATTTAGACATTGGTTATGCACCCTCGGCTCTTAACATTGTTCGAGACATGTGTAAGGACAACCCAGAGGCGGCTATTAAGGGCTACGAACTTGTGAGAGCCTACTACTTGAGCATAGGTTACTTGCCCTCCGCTGAGTCTGTAGCAAGAGAAATGCACGAGTTCAAAAAGAGTCTTTCTCGGTACTGACGTCTATCCTGGGTGTGAAGATCAGGGGCTTTTTACCTATGATGATGTAGTTAAACGGAGGCTGGGACTTGAAGCTGATTGACGGCGTCAAAGTGCGGCCACTGCGCCGCCTCCCGGACGAGCGCGGCTTCCTGATGGAGATGCTGCGCTCGGACTGGGAAGAGTTTGACAAATTCGGCCAGGTGTACGTTACCGCCGTGTACCCTGGCGTGGTCAAGGGCTGGCATTACCACAAGCTGCAGACCGACCACTTCATCTGCGTGCACGGCATGGCCAAGGTGGTGCTCTACGACGATCGGGAAGGCTCGCCCA
>VGOG01000385.1 GCA_016875995.1 Chloroflexota bacterium | reverse complement strand
CGGGGCAGGCGTGGTTAGCCACGTCCTTGTCCTTCAGCCAGGGGAAGTCAGCGCCGTAGCGCATAGCGAACACCTTGGGCAGGAAGCTGTACAGGGCGTGGAGGCAAATCTTGCCCTGCACCGTCTGTCCGTCAAAGACCACCTCGTCGCCCACCTGATGGCCGAAGGCACAATGCCCCTCCTGCTGGATCACCCGGGCGACGATGGTGAAGCCTTTGTCCGCGTGGGAAGGTTGGTCGGTCATGAGTTATCCCTTTCCGCAGGTAGTGGTATCCACTACTTCACACCCCACAGCCGCACGGTGCCGTCCTGCGACCCTGAGGCGAGTGTCGCCCCGTCAGGCGAGAAGGCTACACTATTCACGCCACCCGTATGCCCCTTTAGTGTTTGCAATAGCATCCCATCCAAAACCCGCCACAGCCGCACGGTCTTGTCATCAGAACCAGAGGCCAAAGTCGTATCATCCGGCGAGAAGACCACGCTATTTACTGCAGCCGTGTGCCCCTTCAGCATGCGCAAGAGCGCCCCGTCCGCCACTTGCCACAGCCGAACTGTCTGATCACGCGACCCTGAGGCCAGGATCTGCCCGTTTGATGAAAAGGCCACGCCATGCACCCAGTCCTTGTGTCCCATCAGCCAGCGCAGCGGCGTCCCATCAGAAACCTGCCACAAGCCCAAGGCTATGTAATGCGACAATCCTAACGCTATGATCTGCCCGTCAGGAGAAAAAGCAAAATTATTAATCCATCCTGTGTACTTTCTCATGGCCTGCCGCATATAATTAAGAGCATGCGCGAGCGGTTCGTCTGTTACCCGCTGCCTCGCATACCACTTCAGAGTGCGCAGCGGTGCCCAATCCACCACTCGCCACAGCCGCACCGTGCCATCCCCGCTTCCTGAGGCTAAGGTCTGTCCGTCGGAGGAGAAGGCTATACCCCACACTTGGTCTACGTGCCCCTCCAGCATGCGCAGCAACTTCCCATCGCTTACCTGCCACAGACGCACCCAGCCGTCATTCGACCATGAGGCCAAGGTCGTCCCATCAGGCACAAAGGCCACGCTCAATACTGTACCCGGCTGCGCCAGAGTGTGCAGCGGTACCCAATCCCCCACTTGCCACAGCCGCATCACGCCGTCCTCCGATCCCGAGACCAGTGTCTCCCCATCCGGCGCAAATGCCACGCATAATATCCCTGTGGGCCCCTTCCACGTACCCAAGAGTTCCACTTGAGCAGCATTAGCGGCTGTAATGCTCGGCGGGCCTGCCGGGACGATGAGCAACTTGGCCAGCGCTGGTGGCAAGCCAGAGGGTAGAGATTGTAGCTCAGGCCCGGTTTGGGCCATCGGAGACTTGGGTTTGGATTTCTTCATAACTGCTCGCGGCGCAGGCCTCATAACACGCAGCAGTTCCGCAACGACATGCTCCAGGCCACGGCTTGAAGATACTGCAATCCGATCTGCCAGAGTTGGTGAGTATTTGCTAACCTGGTCAGCAGTGATGTTGTGCCAGACAGGAAGAATAACCTTCTCACCAGAGACCTCTCGACTCGCCAGCCCATCAAGTTCCTTCTGCGGCCATTCCTTCGCAAAGAAATTAGGACTCAGGACGACGATACCATACCTTGAGTTCGCCAGCCCGCGATCAATGGAGCGGCGAAGGCTATCGCCAACGGTGAGCGTGAACTCATCGAACCAGACACGGAGCCCCTTTGCTTCCAGTGCCTTAGCCAAAGGGCGGACGAATGACTCTTTATCTTCCCAGGCGTGACAGATGAAGACATCCCAGTCCATGTCTTTCCCCCAGGTAGTAGCCTTATCCAAGGACATTGTACCACAAACAGCGCATCAACACAACAGCTATCTCCAATCTCCAATCTCCAATCTCCTCTCCTCACACCACCTGCCGGAACCAGGCGATGGTTTTCTCCAGGCCCTCGGCCAGGGGAACGTGG
>VGOG01000384.1 GCA_016875995.1 Chloroflexota bacterium | reverse complement strand
CGGACAGACCAGCTCATCCGCCGCCGTCTGCCATTCCCTGGCTTCTACTACCCCGCTTTCCTTCCAGGCCAGTGTATTCGCCTCGGCATAGATGCGAGTGATCTCGCTGGCGGCGATCATCTCGGCCCTCACCGGGCTGGCGTAAATCTCCTGCACCCTGGCTACCAGGGCAGGAAAATCCTCCCCGGCCTCGATCCAATTGTTGATCGCCGCCTGAAGCCGTGCCGCCGTAGTCTCGTTGATGCCAGTGATCAGGTCATAGGTATAATCCCTGGCCCACTTCGCCGCCGCTGTGTTCACCAGCTCCCAATCCACCCCGATCTCGAAGGGAAGGTTGGCAATGGCCAGCAGCGCTGCCTCCTTCATCACCTTCTCGAAGGCGGGGAGAAGGAGCTGCACGTAATCCTTGGTCATGGCATCCCACAACGCCATGTCCGCCGCCAGGTCGTCCCCTACCTGCTTCGTCGCTATCTGCTTTTTAACGTCTTTCTGCTTCTGAAGCCAATCCAGCACCTGCGTGGCGTGCTTCCCCCACATCGCCAGCAGCTCCTGGATCAGCTTCTGCTCCCAGGCCATCCGCTGGCGGAACGCCTCCTCGGTTTCAGTCGTGGGCTTCGGCCTGGGCCTGGGCGTGGCTCCGAAAGGGCCTGCGAAAACCGCCTTCACCTCCTCGGGCCCCTTGGCCTCCCACAGCCCCTCGGTGATCCAAGCCCTCACATCGTCGGGAATTACGTCCGACTTGAATTCCCGCTCTGCCGGGTTGCGATTGGAGGTGATCAGCCTTAAGCTCACATCCCTCCACTTCCTGAGCTCGGCCTTCAGCTCCTCGGATTCCTCACCCTCGCCCCCTTGCTCCTCCGCTCCCCTGCCCCCCTGCTCCCCTGCGACCTGCGCCGTGGGACCTGCGATCTGCCTCGACATCGGATCCAACTGGAAGTACCGCTCCCGTATCTCGTCCACGGTCATGATCGGCTCGGGCATCCCCAGCGGGCCAACCGCCCCCTTCTGCACCGTCTGGAGCTCCTGTAGCCACAGCTCCTTCGATTCCCCGATGCGCACGTCCTCGAACTCGCCCGCCAGCCCCTCGCCCCAGCGGGACAATAGCTCTGAACTGATCTTGTCGCCGATTCGCCTGAGGATGGGGTAGAGCGTAGTGTTGTAAAAGTACTGGTAGGCCACCTTGGCGTTGGCCTCGGTCGCGTTCTCTGATAGCATTCCCAGATGAAAGCCGAAGATATTGAATATCTGCTCCCTGGAGAACCTCATCGTCTCCAGGAATTGCATGTCGGCTTGCTTGATGGCGATAGTCTCCACGCCCAATTCCTGGCTGCTGCGCACGAAGGCCGTCTTGTGCGACCTGGCCGCTCCCTTGTACTTGCCCTCCCACTGGGCCTTCACGTCCTCGAAGTCGGCGTCGCTGATCGGGCCCACGTTCACTATGGCGCTGGGCACGGCGCTTTCCTTGAAGAATGACGTATCCCAGATCAAGGCCTTGTTGTCCAGCTCGATGGAAAGCGCCGCGGCCTCGATGGCGCTCAGGCCCTCGTAATCCTTGAGCGGATGCCACCGCTTGAAGTGGATCACCTCGTCGCGCTCCAGCGGGCAGGGCACGCCGTTCACGGTATACACATAGCCCTTGATCCACTCGTTCGGGTCGGGCACGATCTCGATGCGGTCGGGCCTGAGTACCCAGATCTCCAACGGCTGCCCCTTTCCCGGATTCAGATACCAGTAGGCGTTGCCGCACAGGTCGAGGTAGCCGACGGTGGACTCCATCAATTCAAAGCCACTGAACTTGTCGTTGGGCTTCTGGAGGAGGAGCTCCAGCGGGTGATTCGGCACTTCAGTTCGCTCTTCACCCCGCAGCTCAAGTACGCAGTAGGGCACACTGGCCGCCGCCTGTGCCTTGTGGGACACGCACACGTAGACCCAGGCGCTTTGTGCATAAGCCTTCGCCTGGTTGGCGTACAGCTC
>VGOG01000383.1 GCA_016875995.1 Chloroflexota bacterium | reverse complement strand
GTTGGAAAACCAGCTCGCAAACCTGGAGGTTCGCCCCACGGAACCGCCAGCAGGGCTTTGGTTGCGGCTATGCCGCGCTGTGGTCTTGCCCAGATCAACCGCGACGTACTGGTACGCGTAGTACCTTTTTTTTCTTCGAAGTGTTTGACAAACCGCCTGTTTCCGTTTAGGATAAACACGTGAGCAGATGCGCTGCTAAGTACTCAATTTCATAAATACGCTAACGTATTTTTGAGTTGAAAAGTTCGCTCACGTATGGCATCGTGGGAGAGGAGGACGCTCTCGCCGTGCCACGTATCAGCCCATATTCGATAGTGCTCTCCGCCGCCGAGGAGCAGGAACTGCGTCGCCGCGCCGCCAGGTATACGTTGCCGTATTTTGAGGTGCTCCGCGCCAAGATGATTCTCCTCGCCGCCCAAGGCTGGCCCAACGATCAAATCGCCGCGCGCCTGGCTACGCGCCGCGAGGTCGTCAGCATGTGGCGCAAGCGTTTCTTTGAAGATCGCCTGGCGGGTCTGGAAG
The DNA here is from genome assembly GCA_016875995.1 of Chloroflexota bacterium. Lineage (GTDB taxonomy): Bacteria > Chloroflexota > Anaerolineae > VGOG01 > VGOG01 > VGOG01. Next base: position 1,480 of record VGOG01000383.1, on the reverse strand, counting down.
AACAGCGGCGCCCGGGGCGGCCCCGGGTTTTTCCCCCCAGAACTGGTAGTGCAGGTCAAGGCCCTCGCCTGTGAATTGCCGGTCAGGCACGGCGTTCCGCTTTCGCATTGGAGTTCGCCGGACATCGCTCGGCAAGTATGTCAATCCGGCTTGGTGGCCACCATCTCGGGCAGCACGATCTGGCGGTGGCTTCATCAAGACGCGCTCCGGCCCTGGTACCACCGCAGTTGGATCTTTCCGCGCGACCCACAGTTCGTCCCCAAGGCCGGCCGCATCCTCGATTTGTACGCCCGCACCTGGGCTGGCAAGCCGCTCGAATCCGATGAGTTCGTGATCTCCGCCGACGAGAAGACCAGCATTCAGGCTCGACGCCGCATCCATGCCACTGCGCCTCCTCAGCCTCATCGCCCCATGCTTGTCGAGCACGAGTACGCCCGTTGCGGTGCGTGGGCGTACATCGCCGCCCTGGATGTCCACCACGCCCGGGTCTTCGGTCGCTGTGAATCGACCACTGGCATCGCTGCTTTTGACCGGCTCGTCCAACAGGTGATGACTCGGCCGCCCTACAATGAAGCGCGCCGGGTGTTCTGGGTCGTCGACAACGGTTCCTCGCATCGAGGGGCGGCTTCCGTCGCCCGACTGCAAAACAAGTTCCGGCGCCTCACGCTCGTCCATGGACCTGTCCACGCCAGTTGGCTCAACCAGATCGAGATCTACTTCTCGATCCTTCAGCGGAAGGTTCTCTCGCCCAACAACTTCTCCGGGTTGGAGACTCTCGCTGAACGTCTGCTCGATTTTCAGTACTACTGGGAGGTCACGGCCAAGCCGTTCGAGTGGAAATTCACGCGCAGTGACCTGACTGCACTGCTCTCAAAGTGCCCGCTCATCAACCGCGTCGCCGCCTGACCTCACCGCCAGAATACGTGAGCGTACTTCTGAAACGACGTACTAAGTTAGCAGGGCGATTGATGGAATGAAAATTTCTTTTGGAAAAGGGGAAAGTACGATGCGCAAGATCTGGATGGTCCTGTCCGCTGTGGTGTTGGCTTCTGTCTTGGCGGTTCCCGCGCTGGGCGGACCGATACTCTTCAGCAATACGGGGGTGGGTGCGGCGGCTCCTGGATTGGTGGACCCGAACTGGGTCGCTCAGCCGTACGGCGGACCCTTCCCCATGTATGAGACGATGGGCTCGCCCACTACCTACCCGTTTCCATACTGGTTGTTGAATGACGGCGTGTCTCAGTGGATCAGCCCTCAGCCCTCTTACACCCCCACCGGCCCCGGCGATCAGGCCATCGATTGGACTTTCCAAACGACCTTTAGTCTGGCCGGGATGGTGCCGAGTACAGCTCAGATCTCGGGACGCTGGCTGACGGACAACCAGGGGATCGACATCTACCTCAACGGCATCCCCTTGGGCCTCACGACGCCGCTGAACACATTTGGTGGGCCGTGGAGTTTGTTCGCCATTCCCCAGGGT
>VGOG01000382.1 GCA_016875995.1 Chloroflexota bacterium | reverse complement strand
CATGGTAGTATCCTCCTTGCTGGCAAGATGCCATGTCGTTGCACCTTGCCATGGAGTATACTACCACCTTTCTTGGAAACCTATAATGCTCTAACCCCGCCTTTTTTGGGCGAAATTGAGGTACTTAGCCTGGGCCAGCGCTCCCGAGAGTAGGTTGCCATCACTATGCGCACGGCCATGCGGCAGACATTGCGTGGAGTGAAGAACTCGCCCCGGTCGCCTCGCAGGTTAGCGCCTACTATTTCCTCGTAAGCCTCACCTTTCGCATCAGTATCTGTCTGTAAGAGGGAATAGCGTTGCAATTCACCGATGATGTATGCCAGCACCCTATTGTCTAGCTGGATCATCTCATCGCGGGGAAAGATATAGCCATAGCGCTTCTTGACCTCATCAAAGAGTTCATCCAGCCGCTTGCGCAGGCGTCGCTGGCCGATCTCTGAGCAGCGCTCATCGCTGGTTATTGTGAAGCGCAGGCCATTGATGGTTTCCCGCTCATCGTGCACTTTGCAGAAAATGAGCTTGAGGAATTCGTGAAAGGCTGCCTCTTTCTGCAAGCCTTGATTGGCGTAGATATAGTTGTGGCAACGCTTAAAGGCAGCGCGTAACCCTTCATGGGCTGGCCGTAGATCAGTGAATTGCAAGGGACGTGGGGCTTTGGCTCCATAGGCCGGCAGGTCAGCGGCTTCTGGAAACCGTTTCTTACCTTCCTCTCCGACAACTTCAAATATTCGCAACTCAGACCCTACCCACAGACCAAAACGGGCATTGGTGCAAGCTGCCAGATAAGAGTAGAGTTGATCAACACCATTGTCTCGATCAGTTGGTTTGACTTCTTCGCGCTTCGTCTCGCAGATCAGCGTGATATACTGCTGCCAATGGGGTTGTTCATGCTCAAATACGGCCAAATCCACGCGCTTCTTGGAAGAGCCTAGTTGCACAGGGAATTCCACCTCAATATCATCTTTAGGATAACCGTACTCTTCCACTAAGCTGCGAGCTATCCGTTGACGGACGTTCTCCTCCGGGGTTTCGTCTCGCAACTGCCCGTTAATGTAGCAGCGGAGCTTACCAGGAGGAATAAACGAAATAACTTGGGCCTGTTCCTTTGTTTTCATAGTTGTTGTATTCATCTCTTTCACCGCCTCCACCGCACCGGCTCTTCCTCCGCCAGCCGCTCCGGCGGCTGCGGGGGCCTGGCCCTGGGCGCTTCCTGCCGCCGCTCTTCCTCCACGATGGCCCGGCGCAGCACCTTGCCCACGCCCCTGGGCAGGGTGTCCCGGAACTCTATCGCCGTGGGCACCTTGTACCTGGCCAGCCGCTGGCGGCAGAACTCGCTGATCTCCTCAGCGGTGGCCTTCTCCCCCGGCTTGAGCATGACGTAAGCCTTCACCGTCTCGCCGCGATACTCGTCGGGCACGCCGGCGACTACGGCCGCCTGCACTTTAGGATGCTCGTCCAGCACGACCTCGATCTCGCCGGGGTAGATGTTGAAGCCCCCGGCGATGATAATGTCCTTCTTGCGGTCTACGATGTAGAAATAGCCGTCGCCGTCCATACGGGCGATGTCGCCGGTGTACAGCCAGCCGTCGCGCAGCACCTGGCGCGTCTCCTGGGGCATGTTCCAGTAGCCTTTCATCACGTTGGGGCCGCGCAGCACCAGCTCACCGATCTCGCCGACCAGCACGTCCTTGCTGCCCGTCTCCAGGTCCACGATGCGGCACTCCACATCGGGCAGCGGCAGGCCAATGCTGCCAGCCTTGTTCAGCCCGCGAATGGGGTTGCAGTGCGTGGCCGTGGGCGTCTCGCTCAGCCCGTAAGCCTCGCAGAGCTTGCCGCCGGTGAGCTGCTCGAAGCGATTCTTGACCTCCACGGGCAGGGGAGCAGCGCCGGAAAGGCAGGCCCGGATGGAGCGAATGTCGTAGCGCGTGACCTGCGGGTGTTTGTTGATGGCCACGTACATCGTAGGCACGCCGGGGAAGATGGTGGGACGATAGCTGGCGATGAGCTCCA
>VGOG01000381.1 GCA_016875995.1 Chloroflexota bacterium | reverse complement strand
GTCTGCCCTGAGAGCGCGCTGCTCAAGAATCTGGTAACCCATTTGCTTCTACAGCGCTCCGAGGTGGTGATCCTGGACATGGAGGCCGGCACCGAGCATTTGGGACGGGGTACGGCGAGGGCTGTGGATGCCATGATCGTCGTCGTCGAGCCGGGGCAGCGCAGCCTGCAGACGGCTCAAACCATCTCTCGTCTGGCTACTGACATCGGCATTCAGGAAGTCTACGTCGTCGGCAACAAAGTGCGGGGCCAGGCCGACCGCGACTTCATCGCTGATAGTTTGCCCGGCTTCAAGATCCTCGGCTTCCTCTCTGAGAGTTTCCTGGCCATCGAGGCCGACCGCCGGGGGGTCTCGGTCTTCGACCTCGACCCGCAGATGGTAACAGAGGCCGAAGCCATCGCCGATGGGCTGTCTAGCCTCTGATCTCACCCTGCGGATTCTCACCCGCAGAATCCCTGGCCTAACACAAAAGCTCCGACCAAGCCATGATCGGAGCTTTTGCTGTCGGCAATGGGAAAACCACTTGTATTGTGTTTTCCCAAGTTTCATGCTATAATCTTACGCAAGAAAGGGGTGATAGAAATGGCGACAGGCATTACGTTTGACAGTAAAAGTGTGGTCATCCCTCTGGAGATGCTGAATGCCCAGGGTGAGGGTTTTGTCGTTCTCACCCTGGCTCGAGGAGCCTACCTGATCATGCGTTCTGAGATGCTGGCAGCTTATCCCCGCCAACGTCTGTTAGAATTCAGCCAGACGGCGCAGGCCCTGGAACACTCACGTGCCAAAGAAAGCATCACGTTCACGCCCCGGAAGCAGCGAGCCTTGCGGGAGTTGAGCCAACAAGGGTACCTGGTCTCCGACGGGTTGGAATACGGTCTCCAGGCCATGGCGAATCCTGAAGTTACTCTGGAGGAGGTGTGGCAGGGCTTGGCCAAAATGCAAGGGTCTTTGGCACAGGAGGTACTCGCCGAACGAGAAGAGCGGTAGCCAGACAAAAGAGCCTCGCCCTCAGCAACCAGGGTGAGGCTCTTCTTCTTTTACCAACGATAGGCATTGAGTGACCAGAACCCTCCGGCGATGGTGACGCCGGTGCCCTCCAAATTGGCAATCGCCTTGACGATCTGGCGATAACTCATGTCTTTGGTCGGATCGTTATCCTGGTATACGGCGAGGATGCCAGGGTGATCAGGATTCTGATTGTGCAGTTCCTTGAAATCTCTCGGGTTCAGGGTTAGTATGACACGGCCGACTGCTTTGGCGTGGGCAAAGTGGACGGCGTCATCCTCACCGCTGAGTGGAGGATGTACATCGAAGGGGGTCTCGACATCGTGTCCAGCTTCAAGCAGCAATTGCTTCAGTTCATGGGAGAAGGCACAGTCATCGAGGTACAGCGCGAGGCTCAAGTTCAACTCCCTGGGAGAGTAGGTACTGCTTTTCTTCCTCCATCTCGCTTTCAATAAGATCGCGGTGAACCTGGTAATAGGCGACGGCTTCCATGACTTGCTTCACCGGCAGGTCCATATCCTCGGCTGCCTGTTCGACACTCAATTGATTGGCTCGCATCTTGTACACCAATTGCCCCACCGTCATGTTTCGCCCTTTTAGATAGGGCTGCCTTCGCCCTTTTTCCGGGCGGGTGACTAGGTACTGATAATGCCCAAAGACCAATGGCTCCACCGCTGGTACACTCAGTTCTTTGAACCTCTCCAACTGATCCAGCATCCCCGCTTCGACACTGACGATGCGTCGGCCCGACAGCATTTCGTCCACAATCCAGAGAAAAGCGCCATAGGCCTGTTGGAGCAGATCAGCCCGTGAACGGACTGATAAGCGTCTCTGCAGAAGCTCCAGCAAGGTGGCCTCGGCTGCGGTTAGGTCTACCTGCACTCGTACTTTGTCTTGCTGTTTCACTTTCAGTGCCATGATTCACCTCCAATTACTCCAATTATACAACAAAATGGAGTAACTGTCAAAGATTCGCAAGCCAAATGAAGATCCTAGGCTTGCCAGGTCA
>VGOG01000380.1 GCA_016875995.1 Chloroflexota bacterium | reverse complement strand
CGGCGGGCAAGAGCCGCATTATTGGCTCGCTGACCGTGACCCGCGCCACCCGCCCGCCCGCCCTGGCCGATTTGGGCCTGCGCCAGCCCTTGAACGCCACCTTCGGGCCGGTGGCGCTGGTCGGCGCTACGGTCGAGGCCACTGCCGTGCAGCCGGGCGACCGCCTGCCTGTGGCTCTGGGCTGGCAGGCCCTCGCCGCGCCTGCCGCTGACTACACTCTGCGTCTGGCTCTGGTGGACGTCCAGGGCCGTCTCGCCAGTGAAGCTCGCTTCCCCCCAGCGGGCGACTACACTACCAGCCGCTGGCAGAGTGGCGACGTCCTCCTCGGCCGGTACGATTTGCTGGTCGCCGACGTCGCTCCGGGCGAGTGGCAACTGCAGGCTGCGCTGCTGGACGCCGCCGGGCAGCCTTTGGGCGCGCCCGCAACTATCGCCCGGCTGCAGGTTAGGGCCGTGGAGCGACGCACGACCATCCCGCCCATCCAGCACCCGCTGCGCGCCACCCTGGGTGACGCCGTGGCTTTTCTCGGCTACGACCTGACCAGCGATACGGTGGCGCCGGGCGGCACGGTGCAGCTCACGCTCTACTGGCAGGCCACGGGGCGCATGGACAAATCGTACAAGGTGTTTACGCACCTGCTAGACGCCAACGAGCGCATCGCCGCCCAGCAGGACAACGTGCCCATGAGCGGCCAGCGACCGACCACCGGTTGGGTCAGCGGCGAAATCATCGTGGATCATTACACCCTGGTGCTCAAGCCGGACGCGGCCCCCGGTGACTACGTCCTGGAAATCGGCCTGTACGAGGCGATCAGCGGCGAGCGCCTGCCCGTGCGCGACGCCGCCGGCCAGCCGCTAGGCGATCGCCTCCTGCTGGGTCAAGTTAAGGTGACAAAATGACGAAGGACGAAAGACGAAAGACTAAGGACGAAGGACTAAGGACGAATATCGCCCCGGAGGTGCAGGCGGCGCTGGCGGCGGGGCGGCTGGTGGTGGCGCTGGAGTCCACCGTCATCGCCCACGGTCTGCCCTACCCGACGAATCGGGAGGTGGCTCTGGCCATGGAAGCCATCATCCGGGAAGAGGGGGCAGTGCCGGCCACCATCGCCGCGCTGTGTGGGGCGCTGCACGTAGGGCTGACGGCCGCAGAGATCGAGCACCTGGCCACTGCATCCAGCGTACGCAAGCTCAGCCGCCGCGACATCGCCGCCTGCCTGGCCCAGCGCGGCGACGGGGCAACGACGGTGGCGGCGACCATGCTCATCGCCCACCGGGCGGGCATCCAGGTCTTCGCCACCGGCGGCATCGGCGGGGTGCATAGGCAGCAAATCAGCAGATCAGCAAATCAGCAAATTGAACACGGAACACGCACCACGCAACACGTGGCTGACATTTCCGCCGATCTGCCGGAGCTGGCGCGCACGCCGGTCTGCGTGGTCTGCAGTGGAGCCAAGGCCATCCTGGACCTGCCGGCGACGCTGGAGTGGCTGGAGACCTGGGGCGTGCCGGTGCTGGGCTACCAGACAGACCAGTTTCCGGCCTTCTACTCCCGCGCCAGCGGCCTGCCCGTGTCGGCGCGGGTGGAGTCGCCCGCCGAGGTCGCAGCGGTAGCGCGGGCCCACTGGGCGCTGGGCGGGGGCGGCCTGCTGCTGGCCGTGCCCGTCCCCGCCGCCGCTGAGATGCCGCCAGCGGCCGTAGAGCAGGCCATCGCCCACGCCCTGGCAGAGGCCGACCGCCAGGGCATCAGCGGGCCGGCGGTGACGCCCTTCCTGCTTCAGCGCGTGGGCGAGCTGACGGGTGGAGAGTCTTTGCAGGCCAACGTGGCTCTGCTGCAAAACAACGCCGCCGTTGCCGCGCGACTGGCCGTAGCCCTGGCGGAGGGCGGCCTGTAGGGGCAGATGGCAATTTGACAGCCACGCTGCCCAGGGGTATAATGAGCCTGCTGAGCTCACCACAGAGAACGCCGAGAGCTTGGGGCATCAAGGAGTGCAAGTGGAGTACCTTCCAACCACCAAGACAC
>VGOG01000379.1 GCA_016875995.1 Chloroflexota bacterium | reverse complement strand
CATCGACCTGGCCGATGGCAAGGTCGTGGTGAAGGCATATCAACCCACGAAAGGAGGTGAAAAAGTAAAATGAGAGTAGTAGGAATCTATGGTGGCCCCTATAACTCAATTGGCCAGCACTTGGAGCCGACGCGGCCAATTGAGTTGGCCGAAATTCTTCAGATGTGTTTGGATGAAGCAACACGAGCATACGTTCTCGCCAGGCTCCCCAGCCTGGCCGGGACGCCCGGCCCGTGTTGGCTATTCCCCGCCCGGCTGGGCGGGCGGCACCAGTTATGGTTAGTGCCATGTGAGTGCAAAAGCGCTCACGGGCACCACATCGAAGGCGAGATTGACTTAGCAAAAATAATCTTGCCTGAGACCAAATTTGGATGGATCTCGCCGATCCATCCCTTCGATGCTTCTCTGAAGTGGGAGGCCACTTTCAGCGTGGATGCGCCAAGTGCCTTCTACGCGGGCAAGTTAGCGCTCACTCTTGAGAGCGCGGCCCTTCCATCAACTGGTGATAAGTATGTAGCAGTGAACCTACCTCATTTTCAACTTGCATTTGACGTTGTGCGTGAGCTAGTACCTGCGTTCTGAGAGGCTTAACCTCTCCCACCTGCTCCCGTAGTGCGACCGGGAGCAGTAGGGAGCGGTGCAAGCCGCTACTAACAAGAAAAGCAGGAGGAAACAACATGGTAATAAACAAAGTCGAATTCAGCCGGAGCGAAAATTTCCCCGTCGGCGACGCAATCGTCGTCGAGCGCCGCCCTGCCGATCCCTGGGGGGACTACGAGATGTGCCACCTTTCCGACGGCACCCTCGTCGTCGTCGGCGGAGATGGCAGCCCATGGCCGGGGCGAGAGCAAATCCCTGCCCTGGATACCAGGAGGGGCTATATGACCAACGCCGACGCCGTTGACCAGAACCTGCGGTTCTGGTCAGCGCATTACCACTCGGCCCTCGTAGAGAGGATGAGATTCCCAGGACCTTACCCGGAAGAGTTTACTGCTCTAGAGATAGAGCAAGCCAATCCCGGGTTGAGGGTCGCCCTTCTGCCGCTCGCCGAGGCGGCCGTGCGGTGTGGCCGCTCGGCAGTGGTGATCGCCATCCTGCCGGACGGTGAGAAGTACATTCACTTCGATAATCACCCGTCAGTCCGCCAAACCAGGTTTGGCGAACTGATATATCTGGCCGATCACGCCGGGCGCGCGCCCGCCGGGGGGGCGACACACATAGCGGTGCAGGATGGCACCAGGCTGCACGCCATGCTCACTCAGGCACATCTTTTGTATGCAACAGCATGAAAAAAGCTGTAAGTAGCCATCCAACCCAGAGCGGAGCAATCCACCCCACAGGGTACTTGTTGTTAAGGTTCGTGACTGCCCGTCAGCGATGGCGGGCAGTGGGAAGCGGTGCAAGCCGCTACCATGAAACCAAGCAGGAGGAAACATGCAGCACAAAGATTGCCAAAAGGGCCAAAAGGTCCGAGTTAGACAACACAATAGAACTCTGACCTCCTGGGTGGGGACGACGCCGCACACAAGAAGCAGCACCATCCAGGCACATGAGGGTGTCATAGACGAGATCTACAGCGAGGAGAGTGACACCGGAACCGCAGTAGTCTACAGTGACCGGTACGGTTACCTTGAAGTCTCCCCCGCCGACATTGAGGTTGCTTAACCCCTCCCACCTGCTCCCGTAGTGCGACCGGGAGCAGTGGGGAGCGGTGCAAGCCGCTATCACAAAAACTCAGGAGGAAACAACAATGAGCGTATTCTTAGCAGAACCCAAGCGGGCAGAACCCAAGCGGCCTGTAAACGGCTCTTTGATCTATGAGCCAAAGGGACGAGCCCGCGAGTACGCAGCCCTGGCCTGCAACATCTACCGCGGCTGCGACCACGGCTGCATCTACTGCTATGCGCCCGACGCCACGAGGCGCACTCGCCAGGACTTTGCAGCTTCCAGCATCCGCCTGGGCTTCCTGGGCAAGCTGGAGAAAGAAGCCGCAAAGTATGCCGCAGTTGGCACCACTGAACGCATCCTCCTCTG
>VGOG01000378.1 GCA_016875995.1 Chloroflexota bacterium | reverse complement strand
TAATCTATTGTACAACTGCTGATAGCTCATGATAGGCTCCTTTCGACGTGATAGCAATTCGTATGCTATATTTTACCACATCTGGCGCCTATCTGCATCATATCTTGTAAAAATGACAGGGGATGAACCCGCTGGACCCTAGTCCAGCGGCTTCGGCGGTCGTGTAGCCCTTGGCCAAGTGCGTGTTTTCACAGTTTTCAACGACTTCGTGGCCTTCGGAGCAGCGGACTGGGGTCCGCTGCGAGCACAAGGTGAACAGATACCACTCCAGAACACGGGAAGAATCGTAAGCTGTGCAAAGGGAGGGACGATGAACTGTTGGCACTGCGATCGGCCAGCTTATGGGTCGTGCAGGTTCTGTGGGCGGGGGGTATGCAAGGAGCACACCAAGACCTTGCCCCACATTGAAGAGCTTTACCGCGACGACCGGGGGATGCACAAGGCCCTGGTGGTAGCTGATGCCCTGTGGTGTGGGGTCTGCCAGCCCAGGGAAGATCCCGTGGAATTGCCGCAGTTGAAATAGGAGCTTCCCTGGAAGAAGGGGCGAGCCATGACCACCGTACGCATCGAGATATTGCGCAACCTGCCCTTTCTGGAAGCGGCCGGAGCGGACGTGCTGGAGGGGTTGGCCAAGGCGGCGGTAGAGAGGAGCTTCCAGCCGGGCCAGGTCATCCTCCAGGAGGGCTCTGCCGGCCGCGAGCTGTATCTGATCGTCGAAGGGCTGGTGGAGGTGGTGAAGGAACGCGATGCCGAAGAGACAGTGCTCGCCAGGCGCGGCCCGGGGGATTTCTTCGGCGAGATGGGACTCCTTGAGGCCAGCCCTCGCTTCGCCACCATTCGCACGCTGGAGCCCACTCGCCTGTTGGAGTTCTCCGAACCCGAATTACGTTCCGTGTTGATTCAGCAGCCTCTGCTACTATATCGCGTCACCCAGGTACTCAGTGCTCGCCTCCGCGAGGCTGATCTGCGGATGATCGCCGACCTGCAGCGCAAGAACCAGGAGCTTGCCCAGGCCTATCGTGAACTTCAGGAAGCCCAGGCTGCTCTGGTGGAGAAAGAGAGGCTGGAGCGCGAGCTGGAGTTGGCCCGGGAGCTGCAGCAGAGCATCCTTCCTCAGGAGTTCCCGGACCTCCCAGGGTTCAACTGCGCAGCGCGCAACCGGCCTGCTCGGCAGGTGGGGGGCGACTTCTACGACGTGATTCCGCTGAGCAGGGGGCGCGTGGGTCTGGTCATGGCGGACGTGTCGGACAAAGGCTTAGCTGCAGCTCTGTACATGGCTCTCACGCGCAGTCTGATCCACGCCGAGGCCAAGCACAGCTCCTCACCTCGGAAAGTGCTGTTGAAAATCCACAGGCTGTTGCTGGAGATGGGCCAGGCAGACATGTTCGTCACCGCCTTCTACGGCGTACTCGATCCAGCACAGCACACCCTCCGCTACTCCCGGGCCGGCCACGACCGCCCACTGCTCTTCAGCCCCACCACCGGCGAATGTCGTTTCCTGGCTGCCGATGGGACCCTGCTTGGCTATTTCGAGGAGGTGAGACTGGAGGAGGTTGATCTGGACCTGCGCCCCGGGGACCTGCTGGTGCTCTACACCGACGGCATCACCGACGCAAATTCACCGACGGGTGAGTTCTTCGGGGTGGAGCGCCTGCGCGAGACGGTCTGCGCTGCCGGCGGGCTGGACCCACAGAGTTTGTGCGACCTCATCTTCGACCGTGTGGAGCGCTTCCAGGCGGGAACTGTCCAGCACGACGACATGGCGCTGCTCGTTGTGAAAGCAACTACGGATGGTTTATGGCCAGATTGATCCTTCTCGGTTCCGGGGCCGCGCTGCCCGATGCTTCTCGCGATAACACCTACATGGTTATCGAGGGCCGGGAGAGCTCGATCCTGATTGATTGCGCCGGCAGCCCGTTGCACAAGCTGCAGGCGGTCGGCGTTGATCTCAATACCCTCGAGGCCCTCATCGTTACTCACCACCACCCCGATCACATCTACGGTGTGCCTGCCCTGTTGCTCGGTCTGTGGCTCTATGGCCGCC
>VGOG01000377.1 GCA_016875995.1 Chloroflexota bacterium | reverse complement strand
CGCCCCGGTTCACTACCACCTGTCCTTCCGGCTTGCTTTTCAGCACATCCAGGTAGCGACGCGCGTATCGTGACTGATAGGGACGCACGGTGCCTTCTTCGTCAATCAGCTCCAACCCTTCCAGCACAGCCAAAGCCAGATGGGTGCGTCCTCGCCCGGCCAAAAAGCGGATCGCTTCCATAGCGTTGGTGGGGCGGGCCGCCTCGCTGATCGGCTGAGTCAAGCGGTGGAAAGCGGGGTAGTCAGAATAGCCCTCCTCAAATTCGGGTGCCAACAATTGGGAAGCGACCAAGCGCAGAAGTTCTTCGATGGTCTGGCTGGCGGTGCTGCGGGCGCGAGGCAGCACCGCTCCTACCGGTTCGGTTACGCCCTGGTAAGTAACGTGCAGATGATCCGTCAGATGCTCGCGCAGCCAGCGCAGTAGCCGCCGCAGGTGTTCATCGGCCTTTTCAGCATAAACCTCTCGGTGCGAGGCGGCCTCAAAGGCCATCGCACGGGCGCCAGCGTACATGCAAACGAGATTCTCGAAGTTCTGATCAAGCCCAGTCAACTGGAAGATGGCCTCATCGGGCCGCTCCTCGTCGTGCCATTCGCGGTCCAGGAAGGGCGGCACCATGTAGACATAGAAGTCGCGCGGCGGCTGAGCGGTGCTGCGTTCGTCGGGTGCGCCAAAGAAAAGGTAGCCGGGGCGGGTTACCTTGTGCTCATCCCAGGGCAGCTCGTAGAACCAGATGCGGTGGCCGGTGACGTAGGTAGTGTCGCTCAGGTTGAGGGCCTGGCACAGAGCATCGAAGAAGTAGCGATTGAGGTCGCTCTTCTCCATAAACTCGCCCCGCTCGCTAATCTTGGCGTCGAAGTCAATGTCTTTCTTGACATCCAGATAGTACTGGCCGTTGGCCTCGTTGAAGGAGATGTATTGGCCACTGACGGTGCGCATGATCTCACGCAACGCCACCTGCACCTGATCCAGCAGGAACTCAGCCGACGGTTCAGGCATCCTTACGTGCAGGCAGAGGTCGTCGCGTACTTCCTCCGGCGTGGCACCCAGCGGTACATGGATATCGCTGGTGGTCAGCCGGTGCACACTGAGGGCATGGATAATGCGCATGGCAACGGGGAGGAGATGCGGGCGAGTGTAGGCATTGCGGATGCGTCCCTCCAGCACGTTGCTCTTCTCAATGACCTCGCCCACGCCGGCCAAACCGCGCATGCTGGGGTTCTCACGGAGTACGTCCCAGTAATGATCGTAGGAAACCAACCCAGGCTGATCGGCCGGCACCTCTCTGTCGAGCAGTGTGCGCATGGCCAGGCTGAAGGTCTTGAGCACTTCCCGCTTTTCGGCTACGTAGACACGCTCAAAGGTCTCGATGTAGGCTGGATGGATGGGGAAGAGTGGCGCAAACTCATCCAGTCGCTCGGCCATGCGGCCATAGAGGGGCGTGAACTGGCGCAGGTGTTCCGTGATGCGTGCTAACTGCTCGTCGGTCTTGCAGAGCAAACGATGGGAGACGACGTAGGCGATATCTTCACGGGCGATGCGTATCTGCTCAAAGCGATCGCGCACGCGGCGAATTTGCTCGGCTACGAAGGCAAAGCGAGGGCTGTCAAAGAGCGTTTCCTGCAAGCCACCCAGGAAGCGGAAAGGGGTTAACGCGGCCACCTCCCCTACCTCGCGTAAGAAGCCCAAATCCAGGATCAGTTGACGCTCCTCGCGCGTGCGCAAGTAATCCAGCAACTCATCCACCACCAGCAAAATGCCGTGGTCGGGGTAACGCTCTTGGAAAGTGGCTACCGCGGCGATGATCGCGTCCTTGTTGTTGGTCACCTGGTCGGCTGGAGGGAACGTGAAGGGCGTCCCCCAATCCTCCAATGCGATCTCCAGTTCCTCCAGCAGAATGTCCCGCAGGCTGCGTGTCACGCTCCCGATCTCTACCCGCGCCACCTTAAAGCGACCAGCAATGGCCTGGGCAGCCTCTTGCACCTGGGGATGGTCCAAGACCGACACCAGATCGGGATGTTCGGCTACGGCTGAAATGGCCGCCATCAAGTGTGACTT
>VGOG01000376.1 GCA_016875995.1 Chloroflexota bacterium | reverse complement strand
CTCACCCTACCACAGCAGAGCGGGCTCCCATGCCCGCGATTCTTGCCTGGATGTCTCACCCTACCACAGCAGAGCGGGCTCCCATGCCCGCGATTCTTGCCTGGATGTCCGGCGGCGTGGGAGCCGCCTCTGCTTCAAACTCAAGCTCCCTTCTCCAGCCTTAAGTATAGAGCAAACGTCGCGCTTGTCAAGCGTTGTTGCGGCGAGGGGCGTTCGGTGCTATAATCAAGGGGGAAAACTTATGTCCCCAAGATGTAGGTTCGTAGTTGCCACTTCAGTGGCTCTTGCCCCGCCACCAACGACTGAAGTCGTCACTACGAGCCAAAAACGCCAATGTCCAGTTATGAAGTACTGAGTGCGGACGCCAGTCGGCAGGCTTGCGCCTGCACTCCTGATTATCGAAAGGGGGCGAGAGGATGAGCCTGCAAATTGGTATCGTGGGGTTGCCCAACGTGGGCAAATCAACTCTTTTTAATGCCTTGACCCGCGCTAACGCCGCCGTGGCCAGCTACCCCTTCACCACCATCGAGCGCAATGTAGGCGTGGCCGAGGTGCCTGATCAACGGCTGTGGGACATCGCCGCCATGGTTAAACCGGAGCGCGTCGTTCCCACCGCCATCGAATTCGTGGACATCGCCGGGCTGGTGAAAGGCGCCAGCCACGGCGAGGGGTTGGGCAACCAATTCCTGGGTTATATTCGCAACGTGGACGCTGTAGCCATGGTAGTGCGCTGCTTCCACGATACCCAGGTCCCCCACGTCACGGTTGAGCTCGACCCCCGTGACGATATCGCGGTCGTAGATCTGGAGCTACTCCTGGCCGACCTGGCCACCGTCGAGCGGTGGCTGGAGAAGGTCCGCTCGGCGGCCAAGGCACGGCCCAAGGATTACGCCGCCGAGCTAGCTTTCCTGGAGGAGCTGCGCCATCGCCTTGAGGCAGGAGACAAGGCTGCCGACTTAACGATGACGGACAAAGAGGCGGAGATGCTGCGGGAGTTGAATCTTTTGACCGCCAAGCCTCGGCTATACGTGGCCAACGTGGGGGAGGAAGACCTGCCCGAAGGGGGGGAGTTGGTGACGGCCGTGGCCGAGGTGGCGGCCGTCGAAGGGGCGGAGGTGGTCTCTATCTGTGCCCAACTGGAGATGGAGCTGGCCGATTGGCCTCCTGAGGAAGCAGCAGCTTATCGTGCCGAGACCGGCTTGGGGGAAGCAGGGCTGAAAAAGCTGGTCGAGGCCAGCTATCGCCTGTTGAACTTGATAACCTTCTTCACCACCACCGGCGGAAAAGAGGTGCGGGCCTGGACGCTTCTAAGGGGAACCCTGGCTCCCCAGGCTGCTGGCAAGGTCCACAGCGACATGGAGCGAGGCTTCATCCGCGCCGAGGTCGTTTCCTACCAGGATCTAATGGCCAGCGGCTCCTTTGCCGTCGCTAAACAGGGGGGGCTTTTGCGCCTGGAAGGCAAGGAATACGTAGTGCAAGATGGAGACATTATTCATTTCCGGTTCTCTCCATCTTAACAGTCCCCATAGGAATGAAGCCGCTGAGGGTAATCTCTCCATCTCCCACGATGCCCTGGACGTTCAAAAGCTCCAGGATGTGGCGTTTATCCTCAAACGTGCAATTCTCTAATCCTGCAGCTACACGCTGACAGAAGCTTTCCACCTCGGCAAATTGGACTTCCGTGATGACACTATTCATCAGCCTCTCTTTGACCTCATCTTTTTCCCGCTCCAGGTCGGCCTTTCGCTTGGCCAGGGCTCGCTTTTTGCGCTGTAACACGTCCTTGGGGAATGTCTGAACCAGGAATTGATCCAATAGCGCCTCTAATTGGCGGTCTGTCTCCTGTGACTTTGAAAGAAACGGGCCTCATACTGGTCGTGGCTGGTTCGCACGTGGGGGTGATGGTCGACGTGCAGGAGTATCAGGCCCCCTTCTATGGTCGCTTCACCGCTCGCCTGGCAGTGGAGCCACTCGACTTCGCAGCTCTGCCGAGTTTCTTCTGCCCGACTACGATGCAGCACAGCGGGTAGCCGTCTACGCCGTCCTGGGTGGCATCCCGGCT
>VGOG01000375.1 GCA_016875995.1 Chloroflexota bacterium | reverse complement strand
GGAGGCTCCACCACGGATGGTCATCAACGGCAATCAGGCCCTCTGCCTGGGAGCCGTCCTGGGTGGCTGCCGCTTCATCTCGGCCTATCCCATGACCCCTGACCCCGACCTCGCCCATCCTGGAGTGGATGGCGGCCCACGCTTCTCGCTATGGCCTGGTCGCCAGGGACAGCGAGGACGAGATCGCCGCTTTGGGTATGGCCATCGGAGCAAGCCACGTTGGCGCGCGGGCCATGACCGCGACTTCCGGCGGCGGCTTCTGGCTGATGGTCGAGGGTCTGGGGCTGGCGGGGGCCCCATGATGGGGGGGCCCCCCCATGATGGGGGGGCCCCCCCATGATGGGGCCCCCCCCTTCGTCCCCTTCGTCAAGCCAAACGCCACGCGCACCGAGCAGGGGGATTTGCTGTTCGTCCTGCGTGCCTCTCAGGGGGAGTTCCCTCGCATCGTGTTAGCGCCGGGCACTGTCGAAGAGTGCTTCCACGCTGGCTGGCGGACCTTCAACCTGGCTGAAAAGTACCAGTGTCCGGTGATCGTCCTGGTAGACACCTTCCTGGCCAACTCTGTGCGCTCCATGCCCAGAAGCGATTTTCACTTCGAGGCAGTGGAGATAGACCGGGATTGCTGACTGATGAGGAGCTGGAGCAGCTAGCCGACGACTACGAGGGTTACGCCATCACGGCAACGGGCATCAAGCTGCGGGGCCCCTGCCGGGTCATCCCAGGGCGGTGTTTGTGGCCTGCAGCGATGAGCACACCGAAGACGGCCACTTCGAGGACGAGGACCCGCAGAACCGCGTTAAGATGGTCCAGAAGAGGTTGCGCAAGCTGGAGGTGGCCAAGGGGGGTGGGGGCCCCCATCATGGGGCCCCCCCTTCGATGCGCGCTCCCGTCCTTTACGGGCCAGAGCAGGCCGACATCACTCTCGTCGGCTGGGGCTCGAGCTATGGTCCCGTGCGAGAAGCGGTGGATCGGTTGAACCAGGAGGGGACCCCATGATGGGGCCCCATGATGGGGCCCCCTGGAGAAGGTCAACTTCCTGCACTTCACTGACGTCTGGCCTTTCCCGGCGGACAAAGTCCAACCGCTGCTGGAATCGGCCAGGCGCCTGGTGGCCGTGGAAGGAAACGCTACTGGGCAGTTCGCCCGCCTGCTCCGGGCCTACACAGGCATCCAGGTTGACGACCTGATCCTCAGGTACGATGGCCGGCCTTTCTCGCCGGAGTATGTTCTGGACAGGTTACGGTAGGAGGTGCTGACGATGGTTGAGCTCCAAGATTATGCCAGTCCAGTGCGGCCCACCTGGTGCCCGGGCTGTGGGGACTTCGGCGTCTTGAATGCCCTGAAACGGGCCCTGGTGGAGTTGGAACTGGCCCCTCACGAGGTGGTCATCTACACCGGCATCGGCTGCGGCAGCAAGCTGCCCGATTACATGAGGGTCAATGGGTTTACGTCCCTTGATGGCCGTCCGATCCCCATCGCCCAGGGAGCCCATCTGGCCAATCACGGCCTGAAGGCCATCGTGGTCGCCGGCGACGGCGATACCTATGGAGAGGCTGGCAATCACCTCATCCACGCCTTGCGCCGCAACGCCGACGTCACTATTATGGTTCAGAACAACCGGGTGTACGGCTTGACCAAGGGGCAGTATTCGCCCACCAGCCCCAAGGGCTTCCCCACCAAGACTTCGCCTCGACCTGAGGGGGCCATTGACCAGCCGGTCAATCCCATTGCTCTGGCTTTGGCTGCTGGAGCGACCTTCATCGCCCGGTCCTGGTCCGGTGACCTCCAGCACCTGACTGACACGACTGACACGATGGTAGCGGCGCTCCGCCACGAAGGCGCCGCCTTGCTGGACATCTTCCAGCCGTGCGTGACCTTCAACCCCAACTACTCCTACGATTACTATCGCCCGCGGGTTTACAAGCTGGAGGAAGAAGGCTACGATCCTGCCGATCTGAACGCGGCCTGGGAGAAGGCTCACCAGTGGGGTGATCGCATCCCCATCGGGGTGATCTACCAGGTAGCAGGTAGAAGGAAAGCCGAGTTACGAGCAGCAGGTGCCCACCCTGGCTGCTGGGCCGCTGGTCAAA
>VGOG01000374.1 GCA_016875995.1 Chloroflexota bacterium | reverse complement strand
CTGAGCCAGAGCCTCCTCGCAGGATCGTCTGATCTCGGCCAGGGCCGGCTCCAGCCCGGCCATCTGGTGGTTGCCCGGCCCACCCTGGCCGAACCCCAGGATATGGCCGCCTTCATCGGCGACCAGAGCGAAGGTCTTGGTTGCGCCAGCGTCTACACCAAGAACGCGGATTTCGGAGTGCGGAATGCGGAATGGCCGAAGGGGAAATATTCCGCAATCCGCACTCCGCATTCCGCAATGTAAGTTGGCCTCCTTGATGGCCGCCCAGAGCCCTTGGGCCACGGCGAAGGAGGGCACCAAAGGATGGGCCAAAAGAGCTTGCAAAGCCGCCTGCTCGTTCCCTTCCACAGCAGCCAGCACCGTCAGTTCCTCGTAGGCCTTGACGGCCTGGGTCAGTCCCCGTATCGCCGGGGGCATAGGAGCCACAGGGATCGCCTGAGCGCCGCTCGCGTTGATCACTGAGGGCAGTTCCACCACACAGTGCGGAGGGAGGTCGGGCAGGGCACCGTTATTGCGCGTGTTGACGATGTGTACCTCGCCCTTGTCGTGATGGATGGCGCTGATGACGGCCACGGCGACGGTGGAATAGTGGGCCCCGCCCCGCTTCTCCAGCAGCTTGGGTTTGTGCCTCAGGTTGGGATCAGCGTACAGTTCCAGCAGGTTGGCTTCGATCTCCTGCACCTCCTCTCCCCGCGTTTTCCCCGCCCGGCGCTGCTGGGCCACCACCTGATCGTGGTTGTAGTAATAGGTCAGGTAGTAACTGGGGATCATCCCCAGCGTCTCCAGGAGCTCGGGGGAAAAGGGGGATTCGCCCGCCCTGGCCAGGGCGATGGCGCGCTCCAGCACCTGGTCGAAGACGTCCTCGCCGTCCAACCTCACGCCGCGAATCCAGCTCAGGTGGTTCAGGCCAACGTAGTCCAACTGGATGCGCTCCGGGGCCACGCCCAACTGCTGGGCGATGCCCTGCTGGAAGCCAAAGGGCGAGTTGCATAGGCCAATGGTCGGGATGTCGGTGTATTTGAGCAGGGCCTCGGTGATGAGGCCCGAGGGATTGGTGAAATTGATGAGGTGGGCTCCTGGCGCCACCTCGGCCACATCGTGGGCGATGTCCAGGAGCACGGGGATGGTGCGCAGGGCCTTGGCAAAGCCGCCTGGGCCGGTGGTCTCCTGGCCCACCACCCCAAATCGAAGGGGGATCTTCTCGTCTTGGATGCGGCAAGCCAGGCCCCCTACTCGAATCTGGGTGATGACGTAATCAGCCCCTTCCAGCGCTTCTCGCCGCTGAGTCGTAAGCCTGAGTTCGATGTCGGCTCCGGCTGCCCGCAACATGCGCTCCGCCAGTCCGCCCACCACGCGCAATCGGTTCTCGTCAATGTCCATCAGAGCGATGGCGGCCACGGGCAATTCATCCCCTCTCTCGATGAAACCTTCGATGAGCTCCGGGGTATAGGTGCTGCCTCCGCCGATGACACAGATTTTTAGTCCATTCACTTCGCGCCTCATCAGAAACCAGGTTTTTCGCTTGATAAGGTGTTGTTTGGCGCTCCAGAACGTCCAGGGAGTAATCACTGGCTTGGTTAGGGCGACAAAAAAACCTGGTTTCTCTCCACATGAAAAAGGGGAAAAGCGAGTGTGCAGGATACCACACTCGCCATCATTAGCGTGACCAGGGATCACTACTCAGACTGTCATTGCGAGTTTTCCATGGCGAATCACGCCATCCGTAGGGGGCAGAAACTTGGGCAAGGTTCGTAGTGACGGCTTTAGCCGTCGTTTGGCGGCAGAGCGACTAAAGTCGCCACTACGAACCAAGTTTCTGAGTAGCCGAAGCCCTGAGCAAAGTGAAGGGGAAGCGAAGCAATCTCCGCCATCGAAGCAGGAGATTGCTTCGGCGCAAAAGACGCGCCTCGCAATGACACGGGCTGAGTAGATCAGAGGGAATTCTCCTTGACGAAATCAATTAGCTCATCGGCTTTCGCAAAAGCCAGGCAGGTGACCGTGTCAGCCCCGCCATAGTAGATGGCCATCCGACCGGTAGCGGCGTCGGTCAGGGCGGCGGAGGGGAAGAGCACGTTGGGCACGTCGCCAACCTG
>VGOG01000373.1 GCA_016875995.1 Chloroflexota bacterium | reverse complement strand
CACGACCGAACCAGAGCCCAAGCTCAACAAGAACACCGCAACCTCTCCTTGAAATGCACGCAACCGGTACCTCTGCCCACCTATGGACTCACTTGAGATCCTTCGGGAGATAAGAGCAACTGCACCCTATTGAGTAGACCGAACTATTTCGGCCTAGCTACCCCGATTCCTAGACAGAATAGGTTCGGTATAGCATCCTCGAAAGTTGACTTATACTGAACTTTGGCTATAATACCTGGCGCTTTGACTGGGCAATTTGGATCGAAGCGCCGGTTCTGACGACGCTCATATTATGCAATCGAAGTTCCTTTTTGTCAAACAACAGGAGGCAACCCGTGGAGGAGCAACGCCCCAAGAAACTCCTGGATCAAGTCCACGACGCCTTGCGCCTCAAACACTATTCCATCCGCACTGAGCAGGCTTACGTCGCCTGGATCAAGCGCTACATCTTTTTCCACGACAAGCGCCACCCGGCGGAGATGGGAGCGCCAGAGATGGCAGTGGTCTGAGGTTGATGGAGTGTGTGCGCCTGCGGGTCCAAGACCTGGATTTCGCTCAGCGCCAGATTATTCCGCGGTGCGAAGGGGATGGAGGGCCAGGTGACAATGCTGCCCGAAAGCCTCATCGTCCCGCTCCAGGACCATCTGCAGGGCATCAAGCGCCTGCACGAGGAGGATCTGGCCAAAGGCCACGACTAAGCCCTGATCCCGATCAGGTCATGCTCCATGGCCCCCGTGATGAGCACGGGAACCATCTCCCCCACGGGCAACTCGTCCCTGACGAGGACCAGGCCGTCTACCTCCGGGGCGTCGCGGTACGAGCGCCCCACGCTGAGGCCCTCGCCACTGCCCTCGACGAGGACGTCCAACGTACGCCCGATCATCTGCTGGTTCCTGGCCAGGGAGATGCCCTGCTGCAGTTCCATGAGCCGCTGATAGCGTTCCTCTTTGACTCGATCGGGAATCTGGCCAGGCAGGGCGGCGGCTGAGGTGCCTTCCTCCCGTGAGTAGGTGAAGACTCCCACTCGGTCAAAAGCCATCTCTTCGACGAAATCCAGCAGGGCCTGGAACTCCTCCTCGGTCTCGCCAGGGTAGCCAACGATGAAGGCGGTGCGCAGGGCGATGTCGGGCATGGCCCGGCGCAGAGCGGCGATCAGGCGCCGCACGCTATCCACGCCGGGGGGGCGATTCATGCGGCGGAGAGTATCGGGGTGGGCGTGCTGCAATGGTAAATCCAGGTAGTGGCAGACCTGGGGGTGCCGGGCCATAACCTCGATGAGGCGGGGGGTGATGTGCTGAGGGTAGGCGTACATCAGGCGCAGCCAGGGAAGCTGCGGCGCGGCCTTCAACATGGCCTCGATCAGGTCAGACAAAGCGTCGCGCTGGCCTCGGTCGCGCCCGTAAGCGGTGGTGTCCTGGGCGATGAGGATGATCTCTTTGACCCCCTGGGCGGCCAACTGGCGAGCCTCCTCCACGATGGCTTCCACCGGACGGCTGCGGGCCGGCCCCTTGATCAGGGGGATGGCGCAGAAGGCGCAGGGCGCGCTGCAACCCTCAGCGATCTGGAGATAGGCGCTGGCTCCTTGCACGACGGACCTGGGCGCCCCCCTTCTTTCCCCCCCAACCTGGGGGGGAGGAAAGGGGGGTGCGGGCGGGTCGCCAATCTTCACCAGCGGTCTGTCGCCATCCGAGGACAACTGTTCTACCAGGGCGGTGATCTCCATCCAGCGCCTGGTGCCGAGTATGCCGTCCAGCCCAGGCACCTCTTCGGCCAACTGGCGGCCATAGCGTTGGGAGAGGCATCCCGCAGCGATGAGCAACTGCCCTGGTCTCCTGGCCTCGGCCAGCTCCCGCAACTCGGCGAAGGACTCCTCCTTGGCGATGTCAATGAATCCGCAGGTATTGACGATGAGCACCTCGGCTGCCGATGGGTGCTCCGTGGGAGCATAGCCAGCCTGCTGGAGCAGGCTGCTCATCCCTGCGGAGTCTACGGTGTTCTTGCAGCAGCCTAGAGAAAGCAGGTAGTAGCGCATCTCGTTTCGATCTACTTCGGGTTCTATCAGGCAGGGAACTCGGAAGAACTTGGGGGAACTCGGGGGGTCTTCAGC
>VGOG01000372.1 GCA_016875995.1 Chloroflexota bacterium | reverse complement strand
ACTTCACTGCCAATGGACACCACATCAGCAGCCTGATCTTCTCCGTGGACTATGATCAGACCTGGCTGACCTTCGATCCGACAGATAGCAATGGGGACGGCATCCCCGATGCGGTAACCTTCAACCTGCCAGGCGCATTTGATGCTTCGGTCACCTTTGATGGAGGCGACACCGACGGCGAGTTGGATTTCTTTATCGCCGATCTCTTCCCACCCCTGGCCTCGCTGTCAGATGGGGCGATTGTCTACTTGACGCTGAATGTCGGCAACCCGCCTGGCACGACGGAGGCAGCGGTCAGCTTCTCGTCAGACCCGGCGGCTTCGTTTGGCAATACATCGGGCCAGAGCGTCCCAGGCACGACGAACGACGGCTCAGTGCTTATCGTGCGAACCGACACCTACGAGGTCTATCTTCTGGTGTTGTGGAAAAGCCATTGGTAATCGTGGAGATCAGGCTCGGAGCAGTGCATCTGGGGCAGACCCGTGAGTGAGAAGCGATTTGAATCGCAAACACGCGAAAGGCCACGAAAGAGGCAAAATGCTTTCGTGGCCTTTGTCTCGTTCCTATGCTTCGCTTTATTGTAGCACCTGGCGCTCGATCTCTTCGATGAGGAAAGGCAGATTGGGGCGGGTGAAGCTCAGGGTTGTGATTTTACCTCCTGCAACGTGTCACGGACCAGGGCATCGTAGAGTTTCTCGCGATGATATTTGATTTCATAGCAAGCAGCCCAGTCAGTATAGTCACGGGCTTCGACCGGATCCTCATCGCGCAACTGTCCGGCTTTGTAAAGCTCGTAGAAGTACCGCGAACGAAGGCCATAGCGGGCCTCGTAGTGCCAAAGCTCTTCATCCATGGCATGGATGTCTTGAATGAGTTCCATCAAGGTCATCGTGGACATTTCACTCACCAATATCACCTCCCTCAGTTCACTGGGGTCTATTAAGACCCGATAGTATCAGCTACTAGCCTGTATTATAGCATATATGGCTTCTGACTGCAACACGGGTTCGCAAACAGGAAGGAGACCGAAGCAAATGAAAGAAAGCACCCAGCAGGAAAGCATCAGCCTCGTTCCCATTGGACGGGTGACCAACGGTGTCGAATACCCAGGCGATGTCAGGTGGGAAACCGTCACCTCCGAGATAGCCATCTCCCCCCAGTTGATGGAGGCCCTGGACGGAATAGACGGCTTTTCCCACATCGTGATCATTTTCTACCTGCATAAGGTGGACGAGGACCGTCGCTCGCTGCTCAAAGTGCACCCTGAGAACAGGGAGGAGTTGCCGTTGGTGGGGGTGTTCGCTACGCGGAGTCCGGTCCGTCCCAACCCCATCGGGGTCACGGTGGTGAAGCTGCTGGAGCGTCAGGGTAATGTCCTCAAGGTGCTGGGGCTGGATGCCTACCACGGCACACCCGTGCTGGACGTTAAGCCTTACCTGAGACGAGGTGACTTGATCGAGGAAGCCACCATGCCGGATTGGTTGCTCCGCCTGTGGGAGCTTCAGGATGATGGACACTGAAGAAACGCGGGGATCGCCACTATTTTGCCAGAGCCACTGAAACCTGGTATAATACTCGTACCATTAAGAGGGGAGGCGGTGGAATGCGAATCAGAGATTTTGTGCCCAGCGATGCTCACCAACTGGTGGAGATTCTGAAGGCTAACCAGCAGTACGGGCATCCCGAAATTGATGGCCCTGAGGCCATGTCGAGAGTGCGCCAGTGTCCGGCCGCCGAATTCCTGGTAGCTGAGGAGGACTACAAGGTGGTGGGACTCATCCGGGGGGTCTACGATGGTTCCAGAGCCATCATTCACATCGCCTCAGTGCACCCTGACTACCAGCGGCGCGGCGTCGGCAGGGCCCTGGTGCAGGAGATCGCCAAACGGTTCAAGGAGCGAGGCGCCTCTTCCTTGGCCGTGACCGTGCCTGGCGAGCTAGACTTCTGGAAGAAAGTCGGCTTTCGCCAAACCACCCGCATCATGTTCGCCTACCCCATTGATGACGTCATCGGGTGACCTGGCAAGCCTAGGATCTTCATTTGGCTTGCGAATCTTTGACAGTTACTCCATTTTGTTGTATAATTGGAGTAATTGGAGGTGAATCATGGCACTGAAAGTGAAACAGCAAGACAAAGTACGA
>VGOG01000371.1 GCA_016875995.1 Chloroflexota bacterium | reverse complement strand
CCTGTGAGCACCACTCACGTCGTCAGCTCGGCCATCCTGGGCGTAGGCTCGGCCAGGCGCTTCTCCCGCGTACGTTGGAACGTGGCGGGCGACCTGGTTACCGCCTGGGTGCTCACCATACCCGCTTCTGCATTGCTGGCGGCTTTGCTTTACCTGTTGATGCGTTACTTTTGGCAGCCATGAGAGAGGAGAAGAGGTTCATGGGAATCAGAGATCTGTTTAAGCCTCGTGAGGACAAATTTATGAGTTTGCTCGTTGAGCAGGCGGCCAAAACCGTGGAAGGTATGGAATTGCTGGAAGAGTTCATGGAGTCCACCGACCGAGAGGTGGCCAAGAGGCTCGTTCAGGTGGAGAAGGAGGCCGATGAGGTGCGGCGCATCCTCATAGACGAGCTCAACCGCACTTTTGTCACCCCCATTGATCGCGAGGACATCTTCGCCCTCTCCCTGACCATTGACGACATCCTGGATTATGGTAACAGCACGGTGGATGAGATGGTGATCCTGGAGGTGGAACCCAACTCCTACCTGCGACGAATGGTTTCGCTGGTGCGAGAAGCAGCCCACGAGATTTACATGGGGGTGCTGCGCCTGCAAGACCATCCCAACGTGGCCAACGATCACGCGGTGCGGGCCAAGGCGCTGGAGAACCGCGTGGAGCACGTTTATAGAGAAGCGCTGGCTGAGCTATTCCACAGGCCCGTAGACATTAATCA
This sequence comes from Chloroflexota bacterium, assembly GCA_016875995.1. Classification (GTDB taxonomy): domain Bacteria; phylum Chloroflexota; class Anaerolineae; order VGOG01; family VGOG01; genus VGOG01. The sequence continues at coordinate 1,432 of VGOG01000371.1, read as the reverse complement.
CATTATGGACATGCTCAAGCTCAGGGAGATCTATCGCCACTTGAGCAACGCCGCTGATCGGGGAGACCAGGCGGCCAATGTGATTGGGGACATCGTGGTGAAGATGACGTAGGGCAAGGGAGCAAGGAGCAAGGAACAAGGGAGCAATGGAGTCTGCAACCCTGCGACCTTGCTCCGTTCGGTTAGAGGGGTGGCGAGGCCAGCTTCTTCAGATTTTCCGACGTCTCTTGCCAGGTGATCTTAGATAGTCCTAGTTTCTGGCGCAATTTGTCGGACGGCATCCTGGCCTTGTAGTCGCGCACGGCGCAGGTCCAGCGCAGGATCTCGAAGGAGATATTCTCGAGGCCGGCCAGGCGAGCCGCATGGTCCAGGACGTACTCCAGATTGCGGGCCGTGCACTCGAAGAGCCGCTCCTGGGGCTGGTACTCGGCCAGGTACTGGCGCAGGATGGGCACGAAATCCGCTGAGAGCCGCAGTTTGCGCTCCTTGTGTTTCATCTTGGGGTGGCTATAGCGGACGTAGAGGACGGGCGCTTGTGGCTTTGAGGTGTCTATGTCACCGAGCTGGATGGCCATGCACTCGCTCTTTTTGATGCCCGTTTGCAGGAGAAGGGTGACCAGCAGGTGGGGACGGGCGTCGGGTTTAACCCCCACCCCGACCCTCCCCCGTTGCACAGGGGAGGGGGCATCGGCGTGCATGAGGCTCTCGGTGGCCTGCAGGAGCTTCTCCACCTGGCCCTCGTAGAGGAATTGGGGCAGGGGGGTGCTGGCCCGGTGGTGGATCAGCGGCGCGGCGGGATCGCCGGGGATGATCCCCTCCTCGGCCAGCCAGCCGAAAAACACCTTCAGCGTAGTCACCCGCCGAGCATAGGACTTCGGGTTGCAGGGCACGCCTCGATAGTAGCGCAGGTAGGTCAGGAAATCGTTGAGCTCGTTAGTGCCGATTTGAATCAGTGGGCGGTCGTCACCCAGGTATCTGGTGAGGATGCCCAGATCGTAAAGGAAGGCGTTGACGGTGTTCTCCGTGAAGCCTTTGCGGATCATGTGCTGGTGAAAGCCACTGATGGCAGTGCTAAGGGATGATTCCCTGGTCAGGGCAAACAGCGGCAATTGCTCGACGGACATGGATACCTCCTGACGAAACTCATTCGCATGGCCTTTGGTTTTGACATAATTTTATCGCAACTTGGGTTGGATGTCAAATCGTTGCTTCCCACGCCACTGGCTTGCTGCTTAGGCATTGGGACTTACAGTTTGACCTTTTTGGCAGAAGTCGGTATAATATCAATCATGTTCTCGTTGGGGCCGCTAGCTCAAGTTGGCAGAGCAGCTGACTCTTAATCAGCGGGTTGCAGGTTCGAGTCCTGCGCGGCTCACCAAATACAGCAGTTCTAATCGGCTGTGAAATCCGTCCAGTGAGGGCGGATTTCGCT
>VGOG01000370.1 GCA_016875995.1 Chloroflexota bacterium | reverse complement strand
GTTGGATCAGGTACCACAGCGGCCCCAGGATGGTCTGTTTGTAGACCGAGACGAAGTCGCGCCACACGAACAGCATCACCAGCTCGCGGGCCTGCCACAGCTCGTCCAGCCGCAGGTCGAGCCAGTGGCGCTGCGGGCGGATGATCATGGTCCAGTTTTCGCTATCCAGCTTTGATTTCGATAGCGTAGCCATCAAACCGCCTACAGTTCATGATGAGATCAGAGGTGCTCTTTCAGAGAGATATTCTCTCGCCCGGCCTTCCCCCGCTTGTGGGGGGACAGAGGAGGGTGGGGTGGAAGGGTGAATAATGTACGCACCCTTGACATTGCCTGTCCAGACCTTTTGGAGATTTCAACACCTATTGATTGTTGGTCAGCCGCTCCAGGGCTTCCAGGGCCGTCCTGTCATTTGGGCGTGAGGCCAGGACCCGCTGGTAGGCGGACAGGGCTTTCTCCGTCTCGCCCGCGGATTCATATATTCGCCCGACCCGTCCGTAGTCATCTATACCCTGTCCAAACTCCAATGCCCGCTCTATGGCAGCCCTGGCCTGCTCAGGTTGACCATCCAGGTAGTAGGCCCAGGCCATGTCGTAATAAGCCTCACCATAGTCCGGGAAAAGGGCAATGGTTTCCTGATAAACCTCCAAAGCCAGTGAAAGCTCGCCTGCATCACGGGCTGAGTTTGCGCGAGTGACGTACCAACGCTTTTCTGGATCTCGTTCCAGCGCCATACGGAACCACACGTCTGCTTCAGGATACCCTTTTTCTCGCGCCAGGACTTGACCCATCGCCAGATAGCCATCCCCTCGTCTTGGGGCTATCTCAATTGCCCGGCGAAACTCGGCCAGCGCCGCTTCCGACCCATAACCACAGTAAAGCAAAGACCATCCCAGGCCAATGTGAGCCTCCCAATCATCCGGGTTCTCAGCAATCGCCTGACGATAAATCTGCGCCACTTCCGGCCAGCGATTTTGCTTCTTCAGAACATCTGCCAGGCAGTGCAGCCAGTCAGAGCGATAGCGAGAGACCGGATAGGCAGCCAATGTCTGCCGCAACACGGCCTCGGCCACAGCGCGATATTCCTTATGATGCCGGACAAAGTTTGCCAGGCGCAAAGCACCTTCCCCTGGTTCCAGTTCCCAGGCAGCATAGTAAGCCTCAAGCGCATCGTCGAAACGCCCCTCTTGGTTTGCAACCTCCGCGACCCTCCACAGTATCTCTGGATTCCCAGTCTGCTTCCAGGTCTGGAGTGCCCCAGAGAAATCCCCGAGCCGCTCCAGCGCTCGCCCCATGAAGTACAGCGCATATTGGTCTCCCTCGGCAGCCAGCGGTTCCAACAGCGTTAGTGCTTTCTGACCATCACCGCCATCTATGGCCCTGAGTGCCAGCCAGGACACTGCTCGGGGGTGGGCGTCAGGAGACGTGAGTAACAGAGCCTCAGAATGCTGGAGGCCATGCACCTCTGCTGCGTAACGCAACGACCATAAGTTGATCGTAGCCGCCTGGCGAGCGTTCGGAATCGCGAACAGGACTAAACCCAGTAAAATCGCCAATAAGAAGGTGTGTCTTCGCATAAGTTTAAAAACCTTCGAACGTGCAACGTGCCAACGCCTGTCCTAAGCCATGCCCTGCCTGCCCTGAGCAAAGCCTGTCCTGAGCACAGTCGAAGGAATGCCCAGCACCTCGCCTTGCTGCACCTCAAAGCTCACGTCCCGCAGCGCCCAGATGTACTCACCTTGCCGGTTGGCGTAATCCTCCTGGCCGATCCTTCGCTTACACTCAGGACAAGCCTTGAGCAGCGGGTCGGGCTTGCCGCGCACCCTGGCCCACCAGCGCTCGAAGTCATCGTGCAGGGTACGGCCGCCAATCAGCCCCAGGCGGTAGCGTTTGCTGACGTTTTCGACGGAGATAACGATGTCACTCATGTTTTTGCCACGAATTGACACGAATTTCTCGAATTCTCTTTTGCCACGAATTACACGAATTTCACTAAGGGATTTCCAGAATTTTAATTATCCCAAAAACCTGGTAGACTAAGCCATCACACTTCCCCTGGAGGAAAGTTGATGGCGCTGGCAGACGAACTGAAGGAGTTATTCAAGGGTCTTGCGAATATACTGAAAGGCCACGAGCGGCGCACCTTTATGGCCAAGGTAGTC
>VGOG01000369.1 GCA_016875995.1 Chloroflexota bacterium | reverse complement strand
CTGCGCCTCAGCAGATAGATAAAAAACGGCGCGCCGATCATGGCGGTGATGATCCCCACCGGTATCTCGGCCGGGGCCAGGAGCAATCGCGCCAACAGGTCGGCCAGGACCAGGAACAGGCCGCCCATCAGAGTGGAAGCAGGCAACAGCAGGCGGTGATCGGGCCCGAAGACCAGGCGGGCCACGTGGGGCACCACCAGGCCGATGAACCCCACCAGGCCGCTGACCGAGACCGCCGCCCCCGTCAGCAGCGAGCCCAGCATGAGCAAGACCAGCTTGCGCCGCTCCACGTCCACGCCCAAGTAGGCCGCCTGCTCCTCCCCCAGCAGGAAGGCGTTCAGATCGTTGGCCAGGGAGTAGGCGGCCACGACTCCGGCCATGATCAAAGGCACGACGATGCGCAACTGAGGCCAACTGCTGGCCGTCACTCCCCCCATCGTCCACAGCACCACCCGCCGCAGGGTGTGGCCGCTGACCAGCATCAGGAAGGACATCACCGCGGCCAACATGGAGCTGAAGGCGAAACCCGCCAGGAGCAGGGTGGTGACCGGCGTGCGCGGCCCCACGCGGGCGATGTTGTACACCACCAGGACGGTGGCCAGGGCGCCGGCGAAGGCGGCCAGCGGCACCAGGGTGAAGCCCAACCAGACCACCTGGATGGGCAAGAGCAGGGCGACGGTAGCCCCCAGGGCCGCCCCGCCCGAAGTGCCGATGATGTAGGGATCGGCCATCGGGTTGCGCAGCAGCCCCTGGAACACAGCCCCCGCCGCGGCCAGCGCTCCCCCCACCACCACCGCCGTGACCACCCGTGGCAGGCGAATCTGGAGGATGATGGCCTCCGCCTGTTCGGACCAACTGCGAGCCATGCTCACACCTGGCAGGCGGGCGATCAGCATCCTGGCCACGTCGCCGAGAGGCACAGCCACCGCCCCCAACGAGGCAGCCAGGACCACACAACCCAGCAAGGCTACGGCAAGCACGAAGATCACGATGACAGGATTCCAGCGTTTCAAAACCGCCCCCCAAGTGTCATTGCGAGGAGCAGAGCGACGAAGCAATCCCCACCGTTGCTTGCATTTGAAGGCAGGAGATTGCTTCGCTCTGCTCGCAATGACACACGTACTACTCAAACAGCTCCGGATGGATGATCCTCGCCAGCGCCTCCAGGCCGTCCATGATACGCGGCCCAGGGCGGCTAATGAGGTTGTCATCAATAGGGTAGATGCGATTGTTCCTGACAGCAGCGATGACATCCCAGCCGGGGCGCTCTTTAACCATCTTTGGGGTCATCCCATAATTGGCATCGCCGAGGACGATGATGTCCGGGTCCTGGGCGATGATCTCCTCGGTGCTGAGCTGAGCCCACTGCATCTTGGCGCTGGCCCCGATGTTCGAGCCACCGGCCAGGCTGATCAAAGCATCAATGAAGGAGCCAGGCCCCGGCGTATAGGGCTTGGAAGGATCGGTGGCGTCCAGCTCAAAGAACACCTTGGGTTTGCTGTCTGCGTCTTCTGTTTTGGTAGTGACATCTTCGAAGCGTTTGCGCATCCCGGCCACCAACTCGCTGGCCTCTTTCTCAGCCCCTGTGGCCTTCCCCACCAGCGCGATGTTGGCCATGATGCCCTCGATGTCCCCTGGCTCCAGCACCAGCACCGTGAGGCCCAGCTTCTCCATCTCAGTGGCCTTCTCCACCTGGGCGGGGCTGCCGCCGATGGCCAGCACCAGGTCGGGGTCCAGGGCCACGAGCTTCTCCAGATTAGGCTCGATGCCGCCCACCTTCTCGATGGCCCTGGCTTCTTCGGGATAGTCGCAGAAGTCGGTCACCCCCACTATTTTATCGCCCAGGCCGAGGGCGAACAGGATCTCGGTGTTCGAGGGAGCCAGGGAGATCAGGCGCTGCGGCGTCGTGGCGATCTCCACCGTGCGGCCGGCGTCGTCCACCACGCTGATGGGCCTGGGCGTTGCCCCCTCGGGCGCCTTGGCCCCTGCGCATCCGACCAGGGCGACGATCAGCAGGGCCAACAGGCCCCACAGGATTAGCGATCTACAGGTTTTCATTGTGTTACCCCCGTTTGTTCTCAAGAGTGATGCGTGAAACGTGATGCGTGATTTCACGTTTCACGCCCTCACGTTTTAGTTTTGACGTCTCACGAAACAAA
>VGOG01000368.1 GCA_016875995.1 Chloroflexota bacterium | reverse complement strand
GGGTATCCACATGTTTGGCTTGCCCGAAAAGCCGAAGATACTCCTCGGGCAACATTTGGCAATATATCACTGCCTTTCCTGCACTTCTCACCAATCCCAAATATCTTGTTCTCATTTGTCTCCTTTCGGTTGATATGCTTTCACCGCTGAGCGGGCGTTTGGATCGGCCACTCAATTTCGATGTCAAAACCGAACCAGCTTGCCGCCGCCTCCCTCAGGAGGGGCTTGTAAAAGTCGCCCCCATGGGAGGTCGGCCAGCGAAAAGTCTCGCTGTTGACCGCCAAGACCCGCTGGGCAAGCTCTCGCTGGCTCGCAACTGCAGCTATGTGACGGGCTTTGGCCTTCTCGATTTTTTCCAAAGGCCAGCTCGCTGCCTCCAACCTTGCCAACTTCTCCGGCCAGGTATCTTCAGTGTCAAGCACCTTGGCAGCCTCGTCAAAGATTTCATCAACAGTTATGCGTCTCATTTAGATTTTCCTCCTGTTCTGTGTATCCTGTGCCGGGCCTCGCACCCCGGCGTGTCCTCGCTGTCGCGGCTTGCACCGCTCCCTACTGCCCGCCATCGCTGACGGGCAGGTGGGAGAGGTTAAGCAACCTCAATGAGGGTGCTGCTTCTTGTGTGCGGCGTCGTCCCCACCCAGGAGGTCAGAGTTCTATTCCTAGCAAACGTTGCTCCTGCTCCACCAGAACGTGACGTTGTGAATCTCACGTTCTTGGAGAAGCTTATTAAGCTGTTCGACGTGGATGTCGGGGATAAAGCAGACGCCCCAGCCGAACGAGGCGTGCTCGTCGGCCTCAAAGACCAGGTCGCGCTCGAATGGAGCAACATACACGTCGTAATCGGGCCAGACACTCTCTTGCTTAGAATAGACGAAGTAATCGAGCGTAGCCGCGATCTCGCCGACTTGCTCCAGGCAGTCGGTGACTGCCTGGCCGAGATCGGTGAGTTCGCGCCAGCCGATTTCGTTCGCTGTGAAGAGATCATCACCTTTCACTCCGACACACAGCCACCCATGGCGGTCATCTGGCCACGCGATGAGGTCGCACTCACCACCGTCGCGCAGACAGTCGCACGCGGTGACGATTGCTTCGGCCTGGCTCTCATGTGGTCCCACGTCGTCGGATTCGTAAGCCAGGCCGTCCTGGCTGACGCCAGAGAAACAGTACCACCATTCCCCGGCGTCGGATTGCCAGACATGGAGGCGGGATCCAGCTGCATAGGCCATCCCGGATGCGCCGGCGTCTGTCTGATGACCACCGTCGCCACTGACAATGAAGGACAACTCGTTGTTCTTGTTCATCTTTCCTCCTGCTTTTTTTGTTAGTAGCGGCTTGGACCGCTCCCCACTGCCCGCCATCGCTGACGGGCAGGTGGGAGAGGTCAAGCGTTAGAACCAGTCCGGAGCCTGATCCGCCATCTGGTCGGGCGGTGGACCGGCGTCCGTTGGCAGTGACGTGTCACCCGCCTCGCGGCTCTCGTCGAGCATCCCGCAGAGGCAGGGGCGTGCGTGACACGCCGGGCATAGATGGTTGACCCGGGGGGCGGGAGGTGCAGGCGTGATCATCCTGGCCGTTTCCCAGCTCTGGCAATAGCTCAGCACAGCGAGAGCCAGGCGGCGGCTTTCCCATAGCGTGAACGGGACATTGATCACCGTGGTCGGCTCGCCTGCGGGCTTGACGGCTCCCTCGCCGATGACCTCACCCGGGCCGGTTTCCAGTCGGAACCAGACTTTGCCGTCCCTGGCTGACTTGACTTTGAGCACGCGGCTGGTTGGGGGGTTGCCTGGGCTGCCTTTGAACTCGATGTGGTCCAGGGCCTTCCCCCACGACATGTCGGCGAGCAAAACGCGCGCGTCCGCCAGGTCGAGCCAGTGGGCGGTCATCTGCTCCGCGCCGTTGCCGCGCTTGTAGCGGCCGGCAAACACGCGGAGCTTGCCGATGTCCAGGGCGTCCTCGACGTGGAGGAAGCTGGACTTAGTGATGTGCGTGTAGATCCGGTATCGTTGTTGGTTGTTCATTATAGACACCTCCTCGTTTTGATGGTGCGCGTGTAGGATGCGCGCCCCCCTCTATGACTACCAGTGATGAGCGTCGAGTCGAGTTGTCAAGTCGTCCTGGATGTCAATGAGCATATCCTCGAATGTGCGCTCTGCCCAACGC
>VGOG01000367.1 GCA_016875995.1 Chloroflexota bacterium | reverse complement strand
GGCGTCATCCGCCTGGCCGATGCCAACATGGTCAATGCCCTGAAGCTGGTCTCGGTGCGGCGCGGCTACGATCCCCGCGAGTTCACCATAGTGGCCTTTGGCGGTGGCGGCTCGATGCACGCGGCGGCGCTGGGCCGTGAGCTGCGGGTCAAGCGCATCGTGGTGCCCACCGCTCCGGCCGTCTTCTCTGCCTGGGGCATGTTGATGGCCGACCTGCGCAACGATTATATCCGCACCATGGTCGTCCGCACTGACCAGATCGAACCGGCCGAGTTGAGCGGCATCTTCGCCGAGATGGAGAAAGAAGCGGCTGAGGAACTGGCGGCCGAGAAGGTAGAGAAGGACCAGATGATCTTCCAGCGCTTCGCCGACATGCGCTACGCGGGCCAGGAGCACACCGTCAAGGTGCCTATTCCCGGCGGCCAGTTAACCGAGAAAGACATGCCGGAGATCAACGAGCGCTTCCACCAACTGCACGATCACGCTTACACTTTCCGCCTGGGATCGGCCGTGGAGCTGGTCAACTTCCACCTGACGGCCCTGGGCCAGGTGGAGAAACCCAGGATCACCCGCCTCAACAAGGATGAAGCTCGCAGCGTGGAAGAAGCTTTTAAGGGGGAACGGCCAGTCATGTTCGATGATACCTTCCAGCCCACGCCCACTTACGAGCGCGACCGGTTGCCCGTCGGGGCGACGCTCTGCGGGCCGCTGATCGTCGAAGAGCCAGCCGCCACGACGGTGGTCTTTCCTGGCCAGCGGCTGAGTGTGGACGAGTATGGCTTCTTGCATATTGATGAAGAGTAACTGACAGCAATGTCCCACCCTCACCCTAACCCTCTCCCTGCGAGGGAGAGGGGACTTGCTCCCTCGCCCCGTTGGGGAGAGGGCTGGGGTGAGGGGAAGTTTCTGAGTAGCCATGAGGAGGAGTAGGAATGGCGAAGTCGAAAGTTGACCCCTTCACCATGGAGATCATCAAAGACGCGCTGGTGGCCATCGGCGACGAGATGTTCGTGGCCACGCAGCGCACCAGCATGAGCACCATCATCTACGAGGTGCTGGATTACGCCTGCGGCCTGACCGACCACCAGGCTCAGCTCATCACCCAGGGGAACGGCGTGACCTTGTTCCTGGGCACGCTGACCTCTGGCGTGCAGGCCATCCTGGACAAGTTCGGCCTCGACGGGCTGGAGCCTGGCGACATCATCCTGCATAACGATCCCTACACCGGCGGGGGCACCCATCTCTCCGACGTGGCTCAGTTCATGCCCATCTTCTACAATGGCCAGGTGGTGGGCTTCTCGGCCAACAAAGGCCACTGGACCGAGGTGGGTGGCAAGGACGCCGGCTCCTGGACGACCGATTCCACTGAGATCTATCAGGAAGGGCTGCAGTTCCCCTGCATCAAGCTGTACAAAGCGGGAGAGATTGACCAGAGCCTGGTGGACCTCATCGCCGCCAACGTACGCACGCCGGAGATGAGCCTGGGCGATATGTTTGCCCAGGCCGCCTCCGTACGCCTGGGAGCCAGGCGCTTCCAGGAGATGTGCGACCGCTACGGGCTGGAGTTGGTGCAGGCCGGCATCGAGGCCCTGCTGGACTATGGCGAGGAGATGACGCGCAAGGAGTTGGCCAGGCTGCCCAAGGGGGTCTACGAGGCGGTGGACTACATTGACGACGATGGCCTGGGCAACGGGCCATTCAAGGTGTGCGTCAAGGTCACTATCGTCGCCGACGAGTTCATCTGTGACTTTACCGGCACCCAGGGGTCCCCAGGGGTCCCCAGGGGTCCCCAGGTGCCCGGCCCGGTCAACTGCAGTCGCTCTGGCCTCGAAACAGGGGTGCGCACCATCTTCAAGGCTCTGACCGATCCGAGGGGGGGGCCCCATCATGGGCCCCATCATGGGCCCCATCATGGGCCCCATCATGGGCCCCATCATGGGGTCCCCACCAACGAGGGCTGTTTCCGTCCCTTGAAGATCATCTGCCCTGACCGGACGATCTTTACCGTCGAGAGGCCGGCCGCGGTATCCACCTGAACGGTGATCAGGGAATGAGTAATCAGGTAATCAGTAATCAGGGAGTCAGTGACCTGATTCTCTGATTTGCTGGTCCCTGATCCCTGATTCCCTGATCGCTGATCACTGACACAGGAGGTTGATATG
>VGOG01000366.1 GCA_016875995.1 Chloroflexota bacterium | reverse complement strand
GCCTGCACCTGGGGATGGGCCAGCATCTTGGCGCGGGTGGCCTGCACGTCGGGGTCACTTTCGGGCCAGTCGAGCAGGTCCACCAGCGTGCGGTAACTGGTCCAGGGCTCGTTGGATTCCAGCAGCCATTGGGTCAGATTGAGAATCTCGTCAGGATACATGCTCTGGAACAACCTCGTAACGAAGCCGTACACGGCCCTCTGCCTGAACCTGGGCGCAAATCAGTTTCAGCCGCGTCGGCCACTGGTCAGGTTTCAGCGCTGGCGAGTCAAACAGTGACGGTGTCTCGAAGCCCCCGATGACGGCAGGAAAGAACTCGACGCTGATTTCGTCCACCAGCCCGGCACGCAAGAGCGCGCCGTTCAACCTGCCCCCAGCCGTTGACACGACACACGTCACTCCCAACTGGGACCCGAGTTTCTCCAGGGCAGCGCGAAGATCAACTCGCTCTTCCCCGGCCACCAGGTAGGGGATGTTCCGGCGCTGGAGGTAGGCCAGATACTCAGGTGGAGTATGATGAGCTACCAGGACCAGCAGATGCCACCCCTCCCATCCCTCAAATTCCTTGTAAAGCCATCGGACGCGTCCACGGCTATCCACCGCTGTGAACCACCCCTGGTGTCCCGCACGATGGACGACGTCGGGTGGCAAGAAGTCCTGATACAGTGACTGAGGATCGCCGTCAACAGGCGGGAGAGGTTCAGGCTCCGCGTCGCTCGGAACAAAGGAACCGCTGCCTTCGAGGAAGACTTGTGGTTTGTAAGTCAGCTTGAGCCGCTCGTATACCTCATCGCTTGGCCCTGCGACAGCCTGCCATCTCTCGTCTCCGTACAGCAGGAGGACGTCGGGGGCAAGCGTTAGCCTCCCATCTACTGAAGCAACGGCGTGGACTACTACTCGTGGTCTATCCATCAACACTTTCCTCCTCTGCTCAAAATCGTGCCCTGGATTTTGAAGAATCAAGTGGATTCAGTGAGGAAGAGGGGCTCCACAGGCGCGGCAGGTCTCGCTGTAGATATCCACTGGCTTGCGGCAAGCAGGGCAGCGCCAATGAGCCTCCTGCTCTGCCAGCCAGGCATCCAGGCCGACTTCAGCCAGGCGACGCAGGTTGGCCAGAGGGATGTCGCGGCGGGCAGCGCTGAAGGTGACCAGCTCCTGGCATGGAAAGTCCGCGCACTGGTAGCAAAAGGTGATGTCCCTTTCCCGCGTGCAGGCCCGGATTTGGCATTGGGGGCTCCACAGGTCGTCCGACGGGCCACGACACCCCTCGCAGCGGATCTGCTCCGCCTGGCAGTGGAAGAACTCGCGAGCGGCTCGTTCCAGCCGTTCGGTGTCCTGGTCCATGTACATCCGATAGATGCCGCAGGCCCCGCAATAGAGACCACAGGCGCCGGCCAATGTCGCATCAGTCACTGCCCCCCTCCTTAATTGGCTTGACAATAGAACGAATGTTCGACGCTGACATTATACCAGAACATCAGTCTGTTGTCAAATTCGCTTCAATCGAAACAGCAGCCCCGCTCCGGCGAGGAAAAGGGCGCACACCAGGAAGGGCAGACTCTCCCCGAATCCAGCCACAAACCCTACAATGAGGGGCATCACGACGAAAGAGAGGTCAATCACCGCGTCGAAGAAGGCCAGGTACATGGCCCTTGCTTCTGCGGCCACCACCTCCGCCGCCAGAGCGGTGGACTGGATAAAGATAGCCCCCAGCGTGATGCCGAGAAGAGCCATTAGCAGGATCATCGGGAGAAAGCCTGTAGCCATGTAAAGGCCCAGGAAGAGAAGGGCGGAGAGAAAGGAGGCGCTGACTACCAGCCTGCGCTTTCCTGCCCTCTCGGCGTACACTCCCACCGGCACCTGGAAGAGGGCAAAGCTCAGGGAGTATGAAGAAAGCACGGTTCCTATCTGCGAAGGGGAGAGCCCAAAGCTCTTCCCTGCCATGGGAATGGCGATGGTGAAGGAAGCATAACCCAGCTCGGCGAGGAATCCGGCCATGCAGAGGAGAAGGAAAGCTCTGTTGCGCAGAAGTCCTGAGACAGCTCTGAAGAAACGCACTTTGGACTCAGCGGCTTTTACCTCTTTCGTCCCCAGCAACGTCACGCCTGCGAGGAAGGTGGCAAACGCGCTGAGTAGGAAGGGCTGCCTTAGACTGTAGTTTCCAATGAGGCCGCC
>VGOG01000365.1 GCA_016875995.1 Chloroflexota bacterium | reverse complement strand
AACGAGCTGAACCGCATCGCCAGAGAGCGGGGCGAGGAGTTCCTCGATCGCTATGGGGGCAAGATCTCTTCGGAGTGGTTGTTCCCCAAAATCTGGGAGACGCTGAACAAAGCCCCTGAGGTCTACCAGGCAGCGGACCGCTTCATCGAGGGGGCCGACTGGATCGTCCTGCAACTGACGGGCGAGGAGAAGCGCAACTCCTGCACGGCGGGCTACAAGGCCATCTGGGAGAAGGGCACCGGCTATCCATCCGATGATTTCTTCGCTGCGCTCGACCCCCGGCTGTGCCACGTGGTGGACGAAAAGCTGTCGCGGGACATCTATCCCCTGGGTGATCGGGCCGGCGGACTGACCAGGCAGTGGGCCGAGGCGACGGGCCTTAGAGAGGGGGCCCCTACCTCAGTGTCCATCGGCAACGTGGACGCCCACGTCTCGGTGCCGGCGGCCACGGTGGTCGAGCCAGGACGCATGGTGATGATCATGGGCACCTCCATCTGCCACATGGTGCTGGGCACGGAGAAGCGGATCGTGGAGGGGATGTGCGGGGTGGTGGAGGACGGCATCATCCCCGGCCTGTTCGGCTTCGAGGCCGGCCAGTCGTGCGTGGGCGACCACTTCGCCTGGTTCGTGGACCACTGCGTGCCCTGGGAGTACCATCAGGAGGCCGAGAGGCGAGGGCTCGACCTGCATAAGTTGCTGGAGGAGAAGGCGGCTCAGTTGCGGGTGGGCGAGTCGGGACTGCTGGCCCTGGACTGGTGGAACGGCAACCGCTCCATCCTGGTGGACGTGGACCTGACCGGCCTGCTCCTGGGGGCTACCCTGGCCACCAGGGCCGAGGAGATCTACCGCGCGCTCATCGAGGCCACGGCCTACGGCACGCGCATTATCATCGAGACCTTCGAGAAAAGCGGGGTGGCAGTGAAGGAGTTGGTGGCCTGCGGCGGCCTGCCGGAGAGGAACAAGCTGTTGATGCAGATTTACTCCGACGTGACGGGGCGGGAGATCAGGGTGGCTGCCTCGTCCCAGGCGGGGGCGCTGGGCTCGGCCATGTTCGGAGCGGTGGCCGCCGGCAAAGCGGCGGGAGGCTACGACACTATCTTCGAGGCAGCGAGATACATGGCCCACCTCAAGGACCAGGTCTACCGGCCCATCGCCGAGAACCAGGCTGTGTACGACCAGTTGTACGCCGAGTACGTGAGGCTGCACGACTACTTCGGCCGCGGCCAGAACGATGTCATGAAGTGCCTCAAGGCCCTCAAGCAGCAGGTCAGGGATTAGGGATCAGGGACTAGGGATCAGGGACTAGGCAATCCCTTGTCCCTTGTCCCTTGTCCCTTGTCCCTTGTCACCGAAAGGGATCCTCATGCTCGAACATCTGAAGGAAGAGGTCTACAAGCTGCACCTGGAGTTACCGAAGAATCGCCTGGTGGTCTGGACGGGTGGCAACGTCAGTGCCCGTGATCCGGAGACTGGACTGGTGGTGATCAAGCCCAGCGGCATACGTTACGAGGAATTGCGCCCCGAGCACCACGTGGTTGTTAATTTGCAGGGTGAGGTCATTGAGGGGACTCTCAAGCCCTCGTCTGACACGGCCAGCCATCTGTACATCTATCGCCACCGACCGGAGGTCAACGGCATTGCCCACACCCATTCCCCTTACGCCACTGCCTTTGCTGCGTTGGGCCGCCCCATCCCGGTCTACCTGACTGCCATGGCCGACGAGTTCGGCGGCCCTATCCCGTGTGGGGGCTTTGCTCTCATCGGTGGCGAGGATATCGGCCGGGCGGTGGTGGAGTCCATCGGCGATTCGCCGGCCATACTCCTCAAGAACCATGGCGTCTTCACCGTGGGCCCAACGGCGGAGGCGGCCGTCAAAGCCGCCGTGATGGTGGAAGACGTGGCGCGCACGGTGTGGCTGGCGCTGCAGCTGGGTCAGCCGGAGGAGATCGCTCCAGAAGACGTGGCCAGGCTCCACCACCGCTATACCCACGACTACGGCCAGTAAAAGCTGATCACGGGAAGTCGCTATGACCCTCATCTACCTTGGCTGCGCCTGGCTGGCAGGTATCTTGCTGGGTTCGCTGCGTTGGGTGCCCTCGGGATTCGTTGGGCTGCTGGCAGTATTGCCCCTGGCGAGCTTTCTCCTCTGGCGAGAAGATCGGCGAGTCAAGCTGATCAGGGTATGCTGCCTCTCTTTCCTGTTGGGCATCTTGCGCTTCAACGCCAGTGCCCCTCTTCAGAGCTTCGACGAAGGCCACGTCG
>VGOG01000364.1 GCA_016875995.1 Chloroflexota bacterium | reverse complement strand
AGTTGTGTGGATCCGCTGCCGTAACTCCCCCACCGCCCCGGCCAACTCCTCGGTCCCACCACAACAGAACCGCCGAGGGATATCGGCTGCAAAATGCCGTACCCATGCGGCATTTGTAAAGACATTATCTGCGCAAATGACCAGCCAGCACGTAGTATACACCTTTCCGCTGGCATGAGCAACCATCCAATTATCCGCTTCCTATCCGTTGCCCCAATTTCTCCAACATATCCGCCGTCATAGCCGCCAGGTCGTAGCTCGGCTCCCAACCCCACTCCTGGCGGGCGGCACTGTCGTCAATGGTCCTGGGCCAGGAGTCGGCGATGGCTTGCCTGAAGTCGGGCTGGTATTCGCAGGTGAACTCTGGGATGTGTTTTTTGATCTCGGCCACCAACTCAGCGGGGGAGAAGCTCATGGCCGCCAGGTTGAAATCGGCGTGGTGCTTGAGCCTGGAAAGGTCAGCCTCCATCAGGTCAATGGTAGCCTTGATGCAGTCAGGCATGTACATCATGGGTAGCACCGTGTCTTCCCGCAGGAAACAGGTGTACCGCTGGTGCCTGATCGCCTCGTAGAAGATCTCCACGGCGTAATCGGTGGTACCGCCGCCTGGAAGGGTCTCGCTGCTGATGATGCCGGGGTAACGGGTGCCACGCACGTCCAAACCGAATCTCTTGAAGTAGTAGTTGCACAGCAGTTCCCCGGCCACTTTGGTGACGCCGTACATGGTCCTGGGACGCAGCACCGTCTCCTGGGGTGTGTTCTCGCGGGGCGTTTCCGGACCAAAGACGGCGATGGAACTGGGACAGAAAACGCGGGCCATCTCGCGTTCCCGCGCCACTTCGAGGATATTGTACAGGCCGTTGATGTTCACCTCCCACGCCAGGTGAGGCTTTTCCTCTCCGACGGCCGAGAGGATGGCCGCCAGGTGATAGACCGTGTCAATGTCATATTTCTCCACGACCTCCTCGACGGTCTCCCTCCTGGTAACGTCAATGAACTCGAAAGGCCCCGACTGGCATAGCTTGTCACTGGGCTTCGTTCTATGGCCTGTAGCTACCACGTTCTCGTGGCCGTACCTCTCCCGCAGGGCCAGGGTCAGCTCGGAGCCGATCTGGCCGCAGGCCCCGCTCACGAGTATCCTTCTCATATCGCTTTTTGACATTGCAATACCTCCATTTCGCTATTCGCTATTCGCTATTCGCTATGTTTGGTCGGGTAGTCCTTGGTCTCTGGTCGGATGGTCTGACTTGGCAATCAGGTCCCATTTCTCTGCCCCCTGCATCGGCGGTGCTCTTTTGATATATCCAAAAAGGAGAGTGTAAAAATCACCCTCTCCTGGCTATCTGGACGACGATCCCATTTACCAACGATCCACATACAAGGGGAATCTTAGGCATAGCTCCCGCACTCTACGTCGAGCCTCCTGCAGCGTCCTCTCATCGGTCGGATGGGAAAGGACAGCATCAATGATATCGGCGGTCTCCTCCATTTCCACTTCGCGGAATCCCCTGGTGGTCACGGCCGAGCTTCCGAGGCGTATGCCACTGGTCACAGTGGCGCCGAGGGGATCGAAGGGGATTCTGTTCATGTTGGTCACGATGCCCGCGTCCTCCAGAACCTCCTGGGCTCGCTTGCCAGTCACTTTCTTGGACCTCAAGTCCACCAACACGATGTGGCTGTCCGTTCCCGCGGTGACAATACGGTAACCGCATTCCTGAAGCGCCTTGGCCAGCACCCTGGCGTTGGCTACCACCTGCTTACTGTAATCACGGAACTCCTGGGTCATGGCTAACTTAAAGGTTACCGCTTTCCCCGCCATGAGGTGCATGTGCATCGATCCCTGGACCCCAGGAAAGACGGCGGCATCAACCTGGTCGGCGAATTCCTTCTTGCAGAGGATGGTCCCCCCACGGGAGCCACGGAAGGTTTTGTAGGTGGTGAAGGTAACGAAATCCGCGTAAGGAACAGGGGAGGGATACGCTCCGCCAGCTATCAGCCCGGCGAAATGGGCCACATCAGCCAGGAGATAGGCGCCAACCTCGTCGGCGATCTCACGAAACCTGGCGAAGTCAATGACCCTGGGATAAGCGCTGCCCCCGCAAACGATCATCTTAGGCCGCTCTCTGGAAGCGATAGTTGCCACCTCGTCGTAGACGATCAACTCCGAATCCGGGTCCACGCCGTAGAACGAGGCCCGATAAAATCTCCCGCTGAAGGAAGCTGGGTGTCCATGGGAGAGGTGTCCTCCGGTAGCCAGGTCCATCCCCAGGATGCCGTCCCCAGGCTGCAGGACGGCGAAATAGA
>VGOG01000363.1 GCA_016875995.1 Chloroflexota bacterium | reverse complement strand
TGCTCTCTCCCGCTGAGCACCTCTTCCACACCAGCGCTGGCCTGGCCGAGGATAGCGACCCCATCCCCCCCCAGCGGGGGGGGACAGAGGGGGGGGCGACGCACCACCATTTGAAAGTGCCTGAGGAAGCCGTTCGCGGTCTCTACCTGATCAGCGTGAAGGTGAGGGACGAGGAGGGCGAGATAAAGCCCATCACAGAGAGAGGCGAGACCCTGGGCACCACCTACCTGCGCCCCCTGCTCGTTTGGAGCGAGCGCTGGGCCACGGGCGATGAGCCAAGCCTGGCCGGGTTCGGGCCAGGCATCGTCCTGAGCGAAGTGGGGGCCGAGCAGAAGAAGCCCGAAGAATTGGAGGCCAGGCTGACCTGGCGAGTAGTTGAGCCAGTGGCCGCCAACTACGGTCTGGCCCTGCGCCTGCGGAATGGGGATGGCCAGGTGCTTGCCTCCCTGGACACCCAACCTCACTACGGCTTGTACCCTACCAGCATGTGGCGAGAGGGAGAGCTGATCAGCGATCGTTACGTCCTGCCCTTGCCGGAGGGCACGCCGCCCGGTGAAGACTACTCGCTGGAGGTCATTCTCTACGAAGTGGCCTCGCTGGCACCAATCGGCACGGCGCCAGTATCGGTGGCCCTGACGGAGCCCACTATCAGGGCCACCTATCCTGTGCTCCAGGAGTTTGACCAGTTGGCCCTGGTCGAATTGAGTCCGGTGACGGCGCAGATAGAGCAGGGACGCCCCTTGTTGGTGAAGATAAAATGGGCCGCCACCGGGCACCCTGCCCGCGATTACGCTTGCCGCCTATCTCTGAGAGATGACAGTGGGACAACCGTCCAGTCGCAGACCGAACCGATAGCCAGGAGCTATGCCACCTCTCGCTGGCCGACGAACGCCATCGTGGCCAGCCGCTACCGGCTGCCCCTCGATCCTCTGCTGCCTGCGGGGCGCTACGACTTAGTCGTAGCGGTGTTCGATCCTCAGACAGGCGAGGGCTTCGGGGAATTCGTTCTCCCACAGGGCATCATCATCGAGGGGAGGGAGCGCAGCTACGCCATACCCCCCATGCAGGTCAAGTTGGACGTGAGTTTCGGAGACCAGATGCGCCTTTTGGGCTACGATCTAAGGCGTGAGGAGGGGGAACTGCGGCTGGGATTGCACTGGCAATCTGTACAGAAAATAGACAGGGATTACAAAGTATTCATCCACCTTTTCGATCCTGCCACGGAGGAGATCGTAGCCCAGGACGATGCCATGCCTCGTCAGAACCAGTATCCTACTTCGTGGTGGGCTGGGGGCGAGGTGGTCAGCGACGTGATCACCATCTCACTGGGGGGACTGTCTCCAGGCCGCTATCGCGTTGCCCTGGGCGTCTACGACCCCCAGAGCATGGATCGTCTGGTGGCCGTCGGCCCTGACGACACCCCTATCGCCGATAATCGAGTCGTCTTGGATGAAGAGGTAGAAGTGCCTTGAGACACGACTTATTCATGATCTTCTGCGCCAGCATATTCAAGGAGGTGCGAATTTGAGGCCCCTGCGATTCCTAATCATTTTGGCAATGATAGCAACAGTGTCAACGATCGTTTCGACTCCTTCATCTGCAATCGAACCAGGAGATGTGTTGATCAACGAGGTGGCCCCCAGCGAAACGGGTAGCAGGGATTGGCTGGAACTCTGCAACAGTTCAGGAAGTAACATAAATATTCAATCTTGGGTTGTTAAGCAGCAAACCTCCAAAAGAAAAACCTTTCCCTCCTACACGCTAGCCCCCGGGGAGCACATTGTTTTGCACTTTCACGACAAGGGCACAGCAGATGAAATACTTGCGGATACCAATGGGAATGGTTATCGTGACTTCTATTACGATACGGGCTCTGATGGTCTAACTGGAACCGATAATGTGATTATTTTGGAGGATTCTGGCGGTAATATCATTGATGCCCTGGCCTTTGCTAACAATGATGGGACATGGGCCTCCACTCAGCACACTGCTTTTACGACCATAGTTGGTGCCAATGAATGGGTGGCCACAGTCTACCCCAATGATACAGGAGAAAACAAGAGGAAGAACGAGGAACAATGTGCAGACTGGAGCGAAGGATCTGGAGGGAAATCTCTGGGCCGGGATGCGTCTTCCACCGACACCAATGCCAGAGCCGACTGGCATCTATTCACCAGCCAGACTCCTGGGGAGGCCAATCCCACCTTCGGTGTCCCAGGAAGCGTGCTGATCAACGAAGTAGCTCCCAGCGAGGATAAGGATTGGGTCGAGTTCTACAACGCCTCAGCCAACGAGGTGGATATCG
>VGOG01000362.1 GCA_016875995.1 Chloroflexota bacterium | reverse complement strand
GCATCCCCGGCCTGGTGGGATACGTGGCCCTTCTGACCACCTTCGCCCTCACCGCCTGGCAGGCTTATCACGCCCTGGATGATCGCTGGTTGCAAGCATTGATTATGGGTCTGGCCTGCGGGATGCTAGCCCATCAGGTCTTTGGACTCACGGATGCTTTCCTGCTGGGCACTAAGCCCGGGGTAGTGATGTGGGTGTTTATGGGGTTAATAGCTGCGTTATATGTACATCGGGATTCGATAGCGAGACAATTGTCCGCAAACGAAGGCACGGAGGCAGAAAGAGAAATAGACGGCAGCTTGCAATCTGTGGCTGGCCGTGGCGAAGCCAGTATCGGCCGGCGATCAAGTCAGTTGGGTAACTTCCTGTTGGCCTTCGGCTGTTGGTCCCTCTTCTCCCTGTTAGCCATTGCCTTCGTCGGCGACCAGCCCTACCTGGGCCTGGCCACTGCCCTGGCTGGCGGCGTAATCCTGGGGTGCGTCTGTATGAGGCGTTTCGAGTCGAAACCAGAGGGGCTGGGATGAACGAGCAGCAACAGTCAGCGGGCGGCAGAGGGGAGGAGGGAAAGTGGAGAAGGGAAAGGGAGGGTAGAAGTTTGACAATCTGGCCTCGTGGTAGTAAAATGAGCATGAAAAGTGGCCAATCGAACAACACAGATGTTCACAAGGCGGTGTCCTGATGGTTCACTTCGACTGTGCTCAGTACAAGCGAGAGGCTCACCACGACGGTTTATCGAAAGGATAGCGGCGATGCTCGAAAGGCTTTTCACATCCAGGGTTCGGGTGCGTCTCCTCACCCTGTTTCTCACCCATCAAACCGAGGCGTTCTACATCCGCCAGATCGCCCGGCTCACCGGCGAGACCTACAACAACGTCCGCCAGGAACTCCAAAACCTGGCCGAATCGGGTCTGATCCTGAGTGAACGTCGCGCCAATGCTACCTACTACCGGGCCAACACGGATCATTTCCTGTTCCCCGAACTCAAACGTATGATTTTGAAGACCGAGGCGGTGGGTGACAGGTTGAGGGAGGCACTCTCAGCATTAGGGAATGTCAGGGTCGCCTTTATCTACGGTTCCACGGCCAGGGGGACCGAGCTGGCTTCCAGCGACATTGACCTGATGGTCATTGGCGATGTGGACCTGGATGCTCTGGATAACGCCATTGATAGCATTGAAGAGGAAGTGAGTCGGGCGGTGAACTACACGCTTTTCAGCGTGGGGGAGTGGCAGGAGCGAATGAGTCAGAGGCGATCCTTTGTCACAGATGTTCTGACCCACGAGAAAGTTTTCCTGATCGGAGACGAGGATGACTTATCAACCCTTGGAACGGGCGGGGCTGATTGAGCCCTACCGGGTTCCCCAGGCAGAGATCAGAGACCTCCTGGAAGTCGCCCGCCGGGATGTGAAGACGGCCCAGGAGCTCATGAACATTGACCTGGACTGGGCCCTGATCGTGGCTTACAATGCCGCTCTGCAGGCTGGTCTGGCATTTATGTATGCCAAAGGGTATCGGCCCAGAGGTCCTGACCGGCACAAGACCGTGATCCGCTTTCTCCGAGCAACCCTCGACCCATCGTTCAAGTCAAAGCTGAATCGGCTCGACCGGGTGCGAAAGAAACGCCACCGGGCCGTCTACCGCATGGCCGGAGCTGTCTCCGAGCGTGAAGCAAAAGGGACCATCGAGTTTGCCGAGGAATTTGTTGCCCTGCTTGCTGACCTCATCTGAGAAAGAACTGACCTGGGCCTGGCCACTGCCCTGGCTGGTGGCGTAATCCTGGGCTTCGTTTGTATGAGGCGTTTCGAGTCCAAACGTGCTGGGATGAACGAGCAGCAGCAATCAGCGGGCGGCAGAGGGGAAGGGGGAAGATGAGAGATGGGGGAGCAGAGGAGCGGAGGGGCAGGGGAGCAAGGGGGCGAGGGAGCAAGAGAGTGGAGGAGTAAAGGGAGAAGAACTGGAGGATAGAGGTGAGGGGGAGAAAGGGAGGCAAGACGAGAGGGAGAGAGCTGGTGCGGAAATGTCCGCCTCTTGATTTTGAGGGCGGGATGGGGTATAATATCAATGACCAAGGACCAATGACCAAAGACCAATGACCAAAGACCAAGAACCAACGACCAACTCGTCGGGAGGGTGAGATGGAATTAGAGAATTACTTTGATTTTCTCAACGCAGATGACATTCGCATCAAAGGAACGCGGGTGGGCATTGAGACCGTGTTGGATGATTATCTGAATGGTGCCAGCCCAGAAGAGATTGCGGCCCGCTATCGCACGCTGACGTTGGAGCAGGTCTACGCCACCATCACCTATTACCTGCGCAACCAGGAAGA
>VGOG01000361.1 GCA_016875995.1 Chloroflexota bacterium | reverse complement strand
CTCCCTTGCCACTCCTGGGGATTGGTACGTGCACCTGGCGGTTCGGGACCTGGTCGGCAACCAGTTCATCCGCCACTACGGGCCCTGGCACGTGGGCACCTTCGCCGATGCTTCGACCAATTTCGCCAACCGCGTCCAAACCATTGTGGTGGATGGTCAAATTGACACCGATTTGGCCATGGAGGAGTGGCACGGCATAGGCTGGGAGTGGGGCATCTTCGAGTTCATGGATGACTTCAGCCCAACAACACTGCTGGACTGGTGGGACCCGCAGCAGATGTTCACTACCTGGGACGGCTCCAACCTCTACCTGGGCTGGAGTGGGGCCTGGTGGACACTGGACGGCGACCTGTGGATCTATCTGAACACGCGACCCGGAAGCTGCACCCATCCCGTCATCCCCATGCCCACCTGCCCCACCCTGCCCTTCGGCGCCGACTACGCCATCCACATCACCAGCCCCACCGAGGGTACGCTGTGGGAGTGCGTGGGCGACACGTGGCAGCAGGCGGCGGGGGTTGATTGGGAGTTCGCCCAGGGGGACGGCGGCCACACCGAGATCCGCCTGGCGCTGGACATGGCCTCCATCGGCGAGCTGGGGCTGATCGCCTTTGCCCTGGACGACGAGGGCAATCCCTGGGCCGTTTTCCCCACCACCAACCTGCTGACCAACCTGTGCTCCGAGTCCTTCGTCTGGACCGGTCTGGCCAATATCACCATCCCCAACGAGGGACAGCCCCTGGGTGCCGACTTGCTGATGTCGCTCGGCAGCCTGCAGGCACCTCAGGGGGCCTGGTGTCCGGGCAGCCCGCTGGAGTACGTCATCAGCCTGAACAACCTGGAAGGCCTGAACGTCGTGGGCCTGGCGCTGGATGTCTTCGCCACGGCTGGATTGGCGTTTGAGTCTGTAGTTGGAGCTGACTGCGACGTTTGTCCTCCCCTGGGCGACGCCTGGACCCTGCATGTCCCGTCCATCGAGACTGATGCCTCCCACAACATCACCATCACCGGCGTGCTGAGTGACGACCTGAGCAGCCTGACCACGGTGGACATTTCCGCGACGCTGAAGCTGTCCGACACGATCCTATCTCACGTGAACATCAGTCACCGAGTGGACAACCAGCCGCCAACCGTGGACATCGCTGCCACTCCAGGCCAGGTCATCGGCACCGGCCTGCAGACCGTGGCCGGCACGGCCAGCGACGGCACCGGCAGCGGGGTGGCCAGCGTCGAATACAGCGTGGACGGCGGCAACACCTGGCATCAGGCCAGCGGCACCATGAACTGGACAGCGAACGTAGACGTGCCAACCGGCATCTCCACCCTGGAGCTCCTGGCGCGGGCTGCGGACACCTGCGGCTACATCGGTCAGGACACAGAGACCTTCAACGTGGACATCTACGCACCTAGCGTGACCCCCGATCTGCCTCAATACGTCACCGGGAGCACCGCCAACCTGGGCGGCACGGCCACCGACGACGAGGGCCAGGTGGCCCAGGTGGAAGTGCAGTTCGACGACCAGACCGCTACCTGGCGGCGCGGTCAGGTGTACTCCCCCGACGCGAGTGGCACCCAGAACTGGAACTACACCTGGAGCCTGCCACGGGAGGACTGCGTGGATCACACCCTGCGCGTCCGCGCCACCGACTCGGCCGGCAACACCGTGGTCAGCGGCTGGCTCGATGTCACCGTGGATAACGTGCCGCCCACCCTGGCCGTCGCCGGCACGCTGGCCGAAGTCTCGCTGCAAGATCCGGCCGATCCCATCGTCCTGAACGGCACGGCGGGTGACGGCTGCGGCCTGAGCAGCCTGGAGGTCATCGTGTATGCCCCTGATGGAAGTTCCTTCCGTGAAGCCACTCAGTGGGACGGCGTCAACTGGCAGTACACGCCCGACCTCGACAACTGGGTCGCCGGAGAATACACCCTGCGGGTGGAGGCCGTGGACCAGGCCGGCAACACCACTTTGAGAGGCCCCTTCAAAGTGCAAGCCCTGGAGTGCCTGAACCCCAACCTGACCGCCACTTTCCTCACCGCCGAACCCGCCAGCTCCGTTCGCATCGAAGCGCGGGTGAGCAACACCGGCGGCGGTGGCGCACCCGACGGCCTGTCGGTGGCCTTCTACGCCAACGGCGACCTGATCGGCACGGCACCCACCAGCCAGATGCTCACCGCCGGCCTGTCGGAGACAGTTGCCATCACCTGGGACCCGGCCCTCTGCGGCGACTACGACATCACCATCGCCCTCAACGACGACGGCGCGGGCAGCAACCCACTGAATCTGTGCAGCGCACCCCCAGATGTACAGCAGACCGTCTCCATCCTGGACGTGCCC
>VGOG01000360.1 GCA_016875995.1 Chloroflexota bacterium | reverse complement strand
CGTTCAGATGTAATATAATCGGTTAGGCCTTTCATTGTGGCATTCCTCCTTACTTGTGGTCTGGCAACCGAAGAAAGGATGCCACAAAACGGCCACATTGTCAAGTGACTAAACTAGCACTTACCGTCATAGACTCCAGGCCTGACTGCATTTCTTGCACGCGCCGGCGATTTTCTTCGTTGTGCACGGCCACGCGGAAGGCCGCGGCCAGGCTCTCGCCCAGGGCCTGGAATTGCTTGCCGACTTCTTCCCAGGCTTCACCGGACGTGGGCTGAGGCTCCTCAGCCGGTTTGCTGGTTTTTTCCTCGTTCACAATAGACCTCCTCGGTAAAAATTAGCCAGTCGGCGCATCGCTTACCGTGGCCAACGCCTCGACCATCCTCATCAGCGAAACGCGGTGGCGAGCCAGCTTTTGGCTGCTCTGGCGCAGGAACGAAAAGCGAAAAGGCGAGTGTGCCTCCAACTCCCGCCGATAGGCTGCCGTGTAGTGGCGTCCGGCCCGACCGGCGGCGGTGATGAGGGGCAGGACGGCGGCCATTCGCATCAGCTCTTTGAGCGGCTCGCTGCCGGGCGCCGTAAAACAGTCCACCAGCTCCATCACCCGGGCGCTGAAGTGAAACGTGCGGTTGGTGATGGCGTCCAGGGGCCAGGGCGTTGTCATCCTGGAAAATACAGCCCGCACGCCTGTGGAGTGCCAGGGCCGGGCGGTGCGGGAAAAGACGGTCAGCAGACCATCCCGGCTGTCCTGCTCCACGTCCTGCAGATCGTCCAGGAGTTGGGCAAAGGCCCCCCAGCCAAACAGGAACTCGGCCTGGGCGGGGGTGAGTGTGCCCGCCACCAGGTAGCCATCGGCCAGGACGGAGGTGCCGCCCTTCTCCAGGCTGATGCCCAGCACGTCTACCTCGTAGGGCGAGGCGCAGCGCCGCAGCAGGTGCACGCTCTTGATCTGAGCACGATGGATGGCCAGCAGGCTAGCCAAGACCTGTGGGTATTGCGATGGCGCGTATTGGCCTTCGACCATGCCCACCAGGTCGAAGATGCGCCGCTCGTGAGTGTTCGTCGGCGTGACGGCCTCGCCCCGCAAGCGCCGCCCGAAGCGCTCGTTGAAAGCCACCTTCGTCTCTTCGGCGATCGCCGGATCGTCCAGGTAATTGTCGCTGTAGGGATAGAGCAGGCTGTAGGCCAGGATGGCCGGCGTCAGACGCAGGGGCAGCCCCAGCAGCAGTTGCAGGCCGTTCATCACCCAGACATTGCGGCTGGCCTGGAAGATCTCGCTGCCACTGATCTGCGGATCGAAGCGCCGCGCCGCCTGGGCGAACTCGGTAGCGGCCTGGGGGAAGCCGCGGGCGAAGAGAACGTCCAGGTGGCGCTGCTCCAGGTCCAGAGCAGAGCGGGCAAAGACGCCGATGGCGGCGAAGATGCGCTCCTGCGTGGCCTGCACCTCCGCCTTGGTTTGGGGCGGGCCCTGCAGCTCGGCGATCAGGACGTCCTGCAGGCGCGCCAGTTGGGCCTCTCTGGCCGCCTGCTCGCGGCTGTTGTAGGCAGTCCCCAGAGCAGGCAGGCCGGTATCGCACGCCCACCAGAGATCGCTGAAGCGGTGCCCCAGCTCCCGCACCAGACCGGACAGTGCCTCTCCCTGGCCGGGAGGTACTGTCGTTACGCTATGGAGACTCATAGGCCATTGCTCAGTGCTCTCAGCACCTTCAGTGCTTCAGTGTTCACTTATTCCCCAGGCTGCGAAACGCGCCCACGCCGGTGATGTCCTTGGTGACCGTGGGATTGCCGTAGTAGTTGACCCCGCCGACACCGGTGATGCGCGCCTCCAGACCCTCGCGCACCCAGAGCGTAGCCCCGCCAGCACCGCTCACCGTGATTTTAGCGACCTGGCTGTTCAGATCGCCAGCGCGATAACTGCCCAAACCGTTGAGGGTGATCTCTTGCCTGGTCACCTGCCCGGCCAGATCCACGTTGCCGGCCCCGTTGATGATCGTGACCATCTCGCTAGCTTCCAGGCGCTCAATCTTGACGCTGCCAGCGCCATTCAGCTTCAGGGCCAGGCGGTTGGTCTTGATGCTGGCCGACTTGATGCTCTCCGCCCCAGACGATTCCACGGCGGTCAGGTCCTTCAGCGCCAGGTTGAACCTGATCGGCTTGGTGGGTTGAAAGCGATCCTGCCAGTTCTGCCGGTCGAAGCGGATAAACAGGGTGCCGTTGCGCACCTCGGCTTTGATGTGCGGCAGGATGTTGTCCTCGGCCTCTATGCTCAGGGCTTCCGCAGCTCTGAAGAATGAGTTTTCTTCGCGCAGACACGTACGGTAAGTGCTAGTTCGGTAGAGTGGCCAGTTGCTTGGTCACAATAAAGCTCAAATTGTAAGCCAAGAAGCGGGTAGCAAGCCGTGCA
>VGOG01000359.1 GCA_016875995.1 Chloroflexota bacterium | reverse complement strand
CGCTCAGGTCCTTCTCCAGGGTATTCAGGTAATGGACGGCGATGGGCTGGACGTAAGCATTGAGCACGGTGGTGTTGGTGCGCTCGTACTCCCGCCACTCCTGGATGATCTCGTGGGAGAGGGTGACGGGAACATCGGGCAGTAGCTCCCGCAGCAGCTCGCCGCAGCGCGCCTCGTGATCCGAGTTGGCGTAGGAGTGCAGGAAGCAGACAGCGATGGCTTCCACTCCCTCTTTTTTGAAGAACTCCGCCGCCTGGCGCACGTCGTCCTCGTTCAGGGGCTCCAGTTCCTCACCTTTGTAGTTGACCCGCTCTCGCACCTCCAGCCGCAGGTAACGGGGCACAAAGGGTTTCGGCTTGGTATAGTACATGTTATAGATGTCGGGGCGGTTGGCACGGGTGATGGCCAGGACATCGCGGAAGCCCCTGGTGGTGATGAGGCCCGTCTTGACCCCTTTGCGTTCGGTCAGGGCGTTGATGATGATGGTCGAGCCGTGGACGAAGAAGCTGGTGTCGGCCACGTTGATGCCGGACTTCTTGAGTGTATCTTCCACGCCGATGGCGAAGTTATGGGGCGTGGTCGAAGCCTTGGTCATGCCGACCTCTCCCGTGGCCTCGTCCAGGTAGATCAGGTCGGTGAACGTCCCACCGATGTCGCTTGCTACTCGCACCGAAACTCCTCCTTTTCTGAATTCATGGTCCATTGCCTGCCGCATCTCTGCCGAGCCGAAAACGCCGCGTCCCGAGTCCCACTGTTGATCCAGTTCGCGACGCAGTTGCTCGAACGAATAACCCGGCGGGAGTTGCGCAATCACATCGGCAAGCAGTTCGCGCGCCTTGAATTATCTGCGTGCCTTGTTCGCGCGTGAGCGCGCTGGTGAGAAATTTCTTGAGGAGGTCGCACTGGTACGCTTGGCAAGTTAGGGGATGGTTAGGGTAAACCGAGCAACACTGCTCGCGGTAAAGTGGACAGGGCCGGCGAAAACCAGTCACTCATCCAGTCCAACAATCCGATCGAAGATCAGCGTCGCGAGTCCGGCACATGCGGTCTTGACGGTCTCCCAGTTCTGCCAGTGCGGGTCAAGGTTCTTGTATTCGGCAAGCCCCAACTCTTCAAGATCATAGGGGAGCGGATTCGCGAGCTGAATCTGCAACTGCTGCAACGCACAACACGGATTTTGACACGGATACACGGAATGGCACTCGCCCACTTCCGTGCAATCCGTGGGAATCCGTGTCGTGCTCCGCTTGAGGATCAGCACTCCCTTGATCCGCAGTATCTCGGCTTGGGTCGGGATGGTAATCTTTTGACCAAAGCGCTCGATCTGGGTGGTTTCCAGCGGCTCGTCCCGAATCAATTGCCGCACCCCGGTTTCGATGCCGTCCAGGCTCCCGAGAATCTCTACAGGACGCTTGATGCGTGCCGTCTTCCAGCCAGCGACCGATTCCAGTTCAGCGAGCACCTGGTCGAAGCCTTGTCCTGAGCGCAAGCGAAGGAGCGGCCGGAGATCGGGCAAGACATGATTGGCATCTGTGGACAACCGATGTTCAGCATACAAAGCAGAGGCAGTTCCGCCCACGAGGACTGCCTCTGGTAGGATATGCTGCAGACGGGCGGCGGCGGAAAGAACCTGCTCCCAATCAGGCCAGGTGTTGTTCGGCATAGTGCTTCCAGAAATGGTAGCGCTGGGCATAGGGATCGGCGACGTGCGCCTGGCACACCCGCAGCACTTTCTCCAGCACCGCCCGGTCCTGGAGCGCCGCCTGGCGCAATTCTGCCCAATCTCGGCGCTTGCCGCGAGCGATCACGTCGTCAATCGCGGCGAGAGTAAATTGTTGATGGGTGAGATGACGATGCAACATAGCAAAAGTTTATCACACTTTCTCCGCACTGTCAAGAGCGCTGCCAATGCTTGTACTGAGCGTAGCCGAAGTATTTGTGTCCATGTCCTTTCACATCACAGACAGGGAACCAGTGATCAGGGGACAGGCAACCAGGCAACGAGTAATGAGGCCCTCGTTGCCTTATTGCCTCATTGCCTGATTTCCTAGTCGCTGCGCTTATCCAGCCCATAGTAGCGGTTCGCCTGCTCCAGCGTGATGTAGCCGTTCTTCAGGTCTTGTTTCACCAGCTCCAGAGGGCGCTCCAGCGGGTTGCCCCAGCCCGCGCCCGTGGCCGTCATAACCTGGATGACGTCGTCGGTGTGCAGGGTCAGGCCGCTCACCACCGCGTGGCGCTCCGTCTCACCGTTGGCTCGCCTGATCAGTATGTGGTTGGGGGAACCCGGCTGGCCGCCCTTCAGGGGCCACGGCGGGACCTTGTCGCGGGTGTAAGCCACGGTCAGCCAGGCGTTGTCGGACTTGATGCGATAGTCAATCCGCACCCCCTTGCCGCCCCGATGGAAGCCGGCGCCGCCATC
>VGOG01000358.1 GCA_016875995.1 Chloroflexota bacterium | reverse complement strand
GACCTCGGCGGGGGCCATGCAGCGGGCGGGCACGGTGCTGCGTCGCCTGTACTACGGCTACGACCCGCAGGCCCTGGCCCTGCGCCTGGAGGCCAACGAGGATTTAGCGCCCTACTCCGTGGGAGTCTATTTCTCCTCGCCGCGCGGCGAGCGGGTCAACCAGCACCCCCGCTACGCGGCGACGAACCCGGCGCTAGCCTCGCCCGGCATCGGCCTGGCGCGGGAGGTGGTGGTGCAGGGCCATTCGCCCCAGGCGCAACTGAGCCACGCCAGCGGCCGGGAGACGTGGCAGCCGGTGGCCAGCGGCTGGCGAGTGGCGGCCAGCCCCCGCGCCCTGGAGCTGCACCTGCCCCTGTCCGACCTGGGGCTGCAGCTCGGCGATCAGGTGGGGCTGGTGGTGACCCTGGCCAGAGATGAGGTTTTGGTGGAGGCTCTGCCCCAGGTGGGCTATTTCAGCTTCACCCTGGCAGAGTTCAAGTGAAAACGGCTAACCACCAAGACACAAAGACACCAAGTTCTTGAGTTTTTTTGTCCTCGTGTCTTGGTGTCTTTGTGGTTATTTCCTGGAGCACATGCTGAGAAGACGGGAGTTCTATAGATGAAGCAAGCCATGGCAAAGAAGGTCTTGGTCGTGGACGACGAGCCGGGGGTCATTGAGATCGTGCGGGCCAACCTGGAATGGGAAGGTTTCACGGTCAGCGAGGCCAGCGACGGACTGGAAGCCCTGGAGCAGGTGCGCGCAGAAGCGCCCGACCTGGTGATCCTGGACGTGATGCTGCCCGGCCTGGACGGTTGGGGCGTGCTGGAGCGTATTGAGGCCAACCCGGAGACGGCCGGGCTGCCGGTGATCATGCTCACCGTCAAGGACACCGATGCCGACATTGTGCGCGGGCTGGAGGGCGGGGCGGTGGAGTACGTCACCAAGCCCTTCGACCCCGTGGGCCTGGCTCAGCTTGTGCGCCTGCTGCTGGAGAAGCCCGACCGCCGCGAGTTGGACGCCCGGCGCCGCCGCCTGCTGGAGCTGAAGAAGCGGCTGATGAAGCCGTTGAGTCGGTGGTTTTGAGGGCGTCAAACGTCAAACGTGGTGCGTGTTGCGTGAGGCGTGAAACGTGATGCGTGATCATGAAGTTTCACGTTTCACGCATCACGTTTCACGGTCCCATGGCTGATTACGAAGGTGCTGCTGAGGGTTGCCATGCTGGAAGCAACGCTTTGCTTTCTCATCAGGGCGGAAGCGATTCTCCTGGGGCTGAAGAAGGTGGGGTTTGGTGCGGGCAAGTACGGCGGCTTTGGCGGCAAGGTGGAGGCCGGCGAGACGCCGGAGATGGCCGCCGTCCGGGAGATGGCCGAGGAGACGGGGATCAAGCTCGCCGCCGAAGAGCTACAGCGGGTGGGCCACCTGACGTTTCTCTTTCCCTACCAGCCGGCGTGGAGCCAGGTGGTGCACGTCTTCCTGGCCCGGTCGTGGGACGGCCAGGCGGTGGAAAGCGCCGAGGCCAGGCCCGTCTGGTGCCCGACCAGCGAGATTCCTTACGCCCGCATGTGGCAGGATAGCGCCTACTGGCTGCCCCGCATCCTCGCCGGCCAGCAGGTGCGGGCCCGGTTCACGTTCCGCGAGGACAACGAGTCGGTGGCGGAAGTAGAAATGGAAGCGTGGCCTGGTGCTGAACTGTGAGCATCCTTGCGAAGGTTCCGAAACCTTCGCAAGGTTTTTCGTAAAGGGTTGAACATGCGTCTTCGCCTGGCCTACGGTCGCCACGGTCTGTGGATGGAGCTGCCGGATGAGACGCCGGTGACGGTGCTGGAGCCGCGCCCCATGCCCGGCCTGCCCGACGAGGCGGCCGCCCTGCGCCAGGCCCTGCGCCAGCCCATCGGCACGCCGCCCCTGCGGGAGCTGGTCGGCCCGCAGGACAGCGTGGCCATCGTCTTCAGCGACCTGACCCGCCCCATGCCCAACGACCGCGTGCTTCCCGTCCTCCTGGCCGAACTGGCGCACGTCCCCGCCGAGCGTATCGTGCTCATCAATGCCCTGGGCACCCATCGCCCCAACACCGCAGACGAGCTGCAGCGCATGCTGGGCCAGGCCGTTTACGGGAAATACCGCCTCGTCCAGCACGCGGCGGGGGACAAGAGCAGCCTGGCCAGGGTGGGGACGACCAGCTTTGGTCGCCAGGTCTGGGTCAACCGC
This sequence comes from Chloroflexota bacterium, assembly GCA_016875995.1. Taxonomy (GTDB): domain Bacteria; phylum Chloroflexota; class Anaerolineae; order VGOG01; family VGOG01; genus VGOG01. Next base: position 232 of record VGOG01000358.1, on the reverse strand, counting down.
GAGTACCTGGCAGCCGCGGTGCGCATCCTCACCGGCTTCATCGAACCGCACTTCTTCGCCGGTTTCTCCGGCGGGCCCAAGGCCGTTATGCCCGGCATCGCCGATCTGGAGGCCATCCTGGACAACCACGGGCCGGCGATGATCGCCCACCCCCAGGCCACGTGGGGCGTCACAGAGGGCAACCCGATTTGGGAGGAGACGCGTGAGGTAGCGGCGCGGACCAACCCCACCT
>VGOG01000357.1 GCA_016875995.1 Chloroflexota bacterium | reverse complement strand
CCCTGCGACCTTGCTCCATTGATCCGCTGCGCTATCCTGGTGCGTTACCGATACGCCTGCGGCACGTACTCCGGCAGTCTCTTTTCGGCAAAGATGGGCTGGAGGCGGGCGAACCGCTGGCGGCCGTCCACCAGCGGGATGGCAGGCCAGTCGTCGCCGATGAGGGGACGAGCGTACCGCACAAAGTCATCGGTGACATCCATCCGGCTGGGGGCGATCCAACTGGCGGGGAAGGCCCGTTCGGAGTTAGCGACCACTTCTAAAGGCACCTTGTCGTAGCGGACGTGGTAGAAGGGGCCCGGGTCTCGCAAGATGGTAGCCATGAAACCCGAACCTTCCTCGACCGCTATCAGCACCGCCTTTTGCCCCACTTTGTAGGCTTCCTCCAGGTCAACGCTCGAAGCATAGATCATATTGTGGCGCTGGTCGGTGCCCGACACGTTGCCGCGAGCCGACCCGCGGGCAGCCAGCCCCACCTCGTTCAGATAATTCACCACCACCCGTTCGACGGTCATCTGGCTGGAGGAGAACATGGTGTGGCCGAAGGCATCCTTTCGTTCGCCAATCGCGCCCACGTCGAACCCCTCGCTGATCACCACCAGCGCGCGGCCACGCTCCCTGAGCACATCGTTCACGCCGTCGGCCAATTCCTCCAGAGTCAGGCCCGATTCCCGCATGATGATGAGCAACGGCATCTCACGCTCTGGATCGGCCAGGCGGGCCGCAGCCGGGATAAAGCCAATCTTGCGGCCCATGGCCTGCAGCACCAGCACCGGATCCGACGGACAGGAGCCGACGTTCTCCTGATCGGCGTTCTGGACGTTGAGCGCCCAGTAGCGGGCCACCGAACCGTAGCCGGGGGTGTGGTCTATCAGCCTGAACTCGCTATCGCCCACGTCGTTATCAATGGTCTTGGGCACGCCGGTAGCGATGAGCTCCAGGCCCCGCTCCTGGGCCAGCAGCGCTATCTTGTGGGCCGTGTCCATGGAGTCGTTGCCGCCGATGTAGAAGAAGTAGCCGACGTCGTGGGCACGGAAGACCTCAATCACCCGCTCGAAGTCTTCCTGCTGAGCGGCCTTCAGCTTGTAACGGCAGGTGCCGATGGCACCCGCGGCCGGCGTGGTGCGCAGCAGGGCGATCTCTTCCGCAGGCTGAGCCGAAAGATCGAGCAACTCCTCTTTCAGCACCCCCTCGATGCCGTGCCAGCCGGCGTAGACCGTGCCGAACACCTCAGGCATGGCGCGGCAGGTTTCGACCACGCCGCGCAGCGAGTTGTTGATCACCGGCGTCGGCCCGCCCGACTGGGCGACGACGACGTTTCTCGATTGAATCACGCTTGCCTCCTCACGACAATCTCACCAAATTATACCAGAAACCGTGCTTCCAGGCAATTGCAGGTTTGACAATCCGCGTCTTATGTGGTATCTTGTTGACCACATCACAGAAAAGGGGAAACCTCTATGGAAACCAAACTACAAAAACTCAGAACCCATCTCATCGAAATCAACGACCTGAAGTCCGCCGCTGCGCTGTTGGAGTGGGACCAATCCACCTACATGCCGCCCGGCGGCGCGGCGGCCCGGGCGCGTCAACTGGCCACCCTGGGGCGACTGGCCCACGAGAAGTTCACCGATCCGGCCATCGGCAAATTGCTGCAAGACCTGCGGCCCTACGAGGAGAGCCTGCCCTACGACTCAGACCAGGCCAGCCTGATCCGCGTCACGCGGCGCAATTACGAGAGAGCAGTGAAGGTGCCGCCGTCGTTTATGGCCCAGCTCTATAGCCACGCTGCCAGGACTTACCAGGTGTGGACGGAGGCCCGGCCGGCCAACGATTTTGCCAAAGCCCAGCCTAACCTCGAAAAGACGCTCGATCTGAGCCAGCAACTGGCCGATTTCTTCCCCGGCTACGAGCACATCGCCGACCCCCTGATTGATTTCCACGACTACGGAATGAAGGCTTCCACCCTGCGCGCCCTCTTTGCCGAGCTGCGTCAGCAACTCGTCCCCCTCGTGCAGGAGATCACGGCCCAGCCTCCTGCGGACGATTCGTGCTTGCATAGGACCTTCCCCGAAGCAGAGCAATGGGCTTTCGGAATCGAGGTCGCCAGGCGCCTGGGGTATGACTTTGCTCGCGGGCGGGAGGACAAGACCCATCATCCGTTCACCACCAAGTTCTCCATCGGCGACGTGCGCATCACCACCCGGGTCAAGGAAGACGACCTGGGCGAAGCGCTATTCGGCACGATCCACGAGGCCGGCCACGCGCTGTACGAACAGGGCATCCGTCCCGACTTCGAGGGCACGCCCCTGGGCGAGGGAACGTCGGCGGGGGTGCACGAGAGCCAATCCCGCCTGTGGGAGAACATCGTCGGGCGAAGCAGGGGTTTTTGGGAGTTCTTCTATCCCAGACTCCAGGCGGTTTTTCCTGACCAACTGGGGTCCGTGTCGGTGGACA
>VGOG01000356.1 GCA_016875995.1 Chloroflexota bacterium | reverse complement strand
GGGTCGGTGACGCGACCCCGCAAATCGTCCTCGATCGCCCGGGCGATTTGCGGTAGCGAAGCCGGGGCCCAGCGCTCGATCATCTGCTCGATGGTGCGCCTGGCTCGCAAGTATATGTCGGCGGCTAGAGTGTGCGGGCAGGGCGCGTCGGAGCATGTGCAGGCCGTCGCGGTGGCGGCATAGAGACTGTCATCAGTCTGGACGAAGACCGTGTTCGGCTGGCCGTTCGGGCTAACCTGGCCGGCCAAGATCATGGCGATAGCCTGCTGTTTGCGAAAATTGTCTGTCTGGTGTATAATGTTCTCGCTCATCCTACTACATCTCCTTTCTGTGTGTTGATGGGTGAGCACAGCCTCCCCGGGTGCGGGCCCCGGGGAGGCCGTTTTTGTTTAGGCTCAATGTCCCCCTCCCACCACCAGCCGGTTGTCGATTCTGATCAGCTCCAGGGTCGTCGTCAGGCCGTGTACCGGGGCCAGCTCCTCGATGATATCCGCCGCATCGTCCAGCCAAGCTATCAGGGCGACACATACAGCCTGCTTGCGCTCCAGGCTGTTCTCGATCTCCTCATCGGTCGGCGGCGTCCAGGTTCGGTTGACCTCCTCCTCCGCCTTCTGAAAAGCCTTTAAAACGGCCTCTGCATCCTTTGGCGATAACTCAAGGACGGGTGGCCACTGCTCCTGCAGGAACCTCTTCGCCGCCGTAACAGGGGCCACGTGGGCCTTGCGCTCCTTGCGATCTATGATCAGCCAGTGATCGGCCTCGAAGTCGGAGCTTCCCAGGTTGAGGGGGAGTTGGGATAGCCCAGGGCTGACGGCGGGGTGCTCCACAAAAAAGGCCAGCCACCCCCACCAGCCGCCAACCCCCCGGGCCCGCCCGTCGTCGTACATGACTTCATGACCGTCAGGCGTCCAGTAGAAGGCCACCCATCGGGCATCGCCGTCGTAGCCCAGGGCCTCCCCCAGCATGGGGGGGACCGGTATCTGTAAAATCTCAAGTTGCGTGGTCATTGTTGGTTTCTCCTGTTCTGTGTATCCTGTGCCGGGCCTTTCACCCCGGCGTGTCCTCGCTGTCGCTTAGGCTCAATCGCTCATTGCGCGCGTGGCTTTTGCGATGAGTGCGCGTTGCATCTGCTTTGTCTTCGCGTCGTGGACATCGCAGCGAAATGCAAGATCGCTTTCGGCTAAAGCTACTACATCGGCATGGCGTTGCGCCCACGCAGGTAGGTCCTTCGGATCGAACGATACCAGGATCGTCTTGGGCATCTTCCTCATCTTCCTCTCACCTCCCTTCTTTGATGGACTTTGTTTAGAGATTGAGCCTGGCCAGTTCCTCTTCTGTCTGCGGCTCACGGTCTCGGTTATCCCCGGCTACAACAGTGAATTCTCCGGCTGTGCACCGGGTGGGAGGACAATCGTATCCTCCGCAGTCCGGGCATCGTCGGCGCTGGGGTTGGCCCGCAAGGCGATTCTTCAGTGCGATGCGTACCGATTTGGGCCACCTCGAATACCTGGGCGATGCGATGGCTTCCTGGACCTCTTGGAAGGTCATGGCTGCGATTTCTTCCTTGACTTTTATTGAGTATGGATCGAACATTGTTCCTCCTTCTCCTCATTGATTTTATCCCTCAAGGCCACCAGGGTAACTGACAATTCTCTGTCGGCCTTGCTGATGCACTTCTGCGAAAAACACCGATGAAACATCTCACGCGCTGCGTCTATCAAATCTTCGTCGGTAGTGATGACGGGGGGTGCTTCTCCTATTGGCAACCCTGTCTTCTTGGACATCCTGTTTATCAGATTGTTCATATTGGGGCCTATCCACCACGAACTTGGAGCACCATGGTTAGTTAAAATAAAGGCCCCATTCCCTCCCAAAACATCAGTCACATCGGGAATGTATTGGGCCACGTCCCCGTACTCGGTTAAGAATAGTCTGGCCTTCATCTCTCTCTTACCTCGCTGTCCTCTCTGTGTATCCTGTGCCGGGCCTTTCACCCCGGCGTGTCCTCTCTGTCTCACTCCTAGCTCAGAAAAGCGGACCATCCGTTAGAGGCGGATCAGGCGTCCAATCCTCGCAGTTGAAGCCATCTGCAACGCCCTGATCAACGTAGAAGGCATCAAAAGTTCCATGTCCCGCCAGTTGGCAGCGAAACCAAGGGGGCTCTGGTGCCCCACCGTCAGGAGTACCGCCCCTCATCTCTGTATGATACTCTCCGAACGTGCAGTTATAGCATGATTTAATCGTGGCATCTCCTTTATACTGATTTGCTGATTCGCTACTACCCTGAATCTGCAGCGTTTTCCAGCCGGTCCTGACATTGTCGTCGTCTGGATCAGCGTTGGGCAGGTACTCATAGAGGTCTGCCCCAGTGGACTTGCGGCGAATCATGTAGTCAGCCGCTTCTTGCGCGAGGGAGCACATGGCCTTTACTGCTTTGTCCAGGTCGCCATTTTGCACTA
>VGOG01000355.1 GCA_016875995.1 Chloroflexota bacterium | reverse complement strand
AAGAGTTCATCCAATTCTTGACGTACGCTCGCCGCTCGGCCACAGAGGTGCAATCCGAACTCTACATCGCTCTGGACCAGGAATACATCGCCCTGGCCGACTTCGAGACGATCTACCAGCAGGCCACTAAGACCAAGAAGCTTATCAATGGCTTCATCCGCTACCTCAGAGCCTGTTTTAAAAGTCTACAATATCGGTTATAATAGGGGGCATGACACAACCACTCTCTTACCCCAGCGACTTAACCGATACCCAGTGGAAACGCTTGGAACCCTTCATTCCGCCAGCGAAACCTGGCGGACGCCCACGTACAGCAGACATGCGCCAGGTCACGAATGCCATTCTGTATCTCTTGCGAACCGGCTGCCAATGGCGCATGCTGCCCCACGATTTCCCGCCTTGGCAGACCGTCTACGGCTATTTCCGGCAGTGGAAACAGACCAAGCTTTGGCAGACAATCAATGACCTGCTACGCCAGGAGGTGCGTGTAGCGGCAGGACGAGATCCAGAGCCCAGTGCGGCCATCCTGGACAGTCAGTCGGTCAAAACGACGGAGCAGGGCGGCACACGCGGCTACGATGCTGCCAAGAAGGTCGACGGTCGGAAGCGGCATATTCTCGTGGATACGCTGGGGCTATTGCTCATGGTCGTCGTTCATGCCGCCAGTCTGCAGGATTTTGATGGTGCCAAGCTGGTCTTGTTCAAGGTACGCCACAGCCTGCCCCGTTTGGTACTGATCTGGGCAGATCAGATCTATGCCCATGTGGTAGAGTGGGTGAACCGAAGATGCCACTGGACGATGGAAATCGTCAAGAGGCCTGAAGGGAGCAAAGGGTTCCAAGTGCTACCACGCCGCTGGGTTGTGGAACGCACATTGGCCTGGTTGGGGCGTTCGCGCCGTTTGAGCAAAGACTATGAGCGACTAACTGAGACCAGCGAGAGCATGGTCTATGCCGCCATGATTCACTTGATGCTCAAGCGTTTGGACCGCCTACAGACGGCCTAGCCACTTTTAAAACAGGCTCTAAGGCTCCCGGCTTCAGACGTCGCCAACTAAAGTTCTCCCACCCCAGGAAGAAGGCTCCCAAGAGTGTAGGAGGAAGGAAGACTATGAAGTACAGCAGCAACCCATAGCTCAACGCCAGGCTACGCTCCACACCAAAGACCGAGAGGGCCAGAATGCAGAGGTAGTGAAACACCCCGATCTTACCTGGCGCAGAGGGGATGGCCACTCCTATCTGCAGAACGACCAGCAAGAAAATCGCGGCTAGAAAGGACAGGTTAAGCCCCAGGGCCAGAAAGGCTACGTAATTGGTCGAGGCTGCCAGGAGCCAACTGAATATTGACCAGCCGATCACCACCAGACTTACATCCCACCGCCGTAAGATCTCCAGGCTGCCCATAGCCGCCTCCAGTTGGCCCATCAGGCGTGCCCGGGCCAACTCCGGCAAGATCACCATGAGGCGACTAAAGACGGGGAGCATTCGCTCTCTGTAGTGCGCCGACAGGACGAGGACCCCCATCAAGATAAGGGCGACTGCGGCGACGCCTATCCCCGGCTCCTGGGCCCACCGGGGAAGGGTCATGGATAGTAGAATACCAACTAACAAGAAGAGGAGTGTGAATAGATCAACTGCCTTCTCCACGGCGATGGTGCCCAGGGCTAAGGCTTTGCTTTCTCCTTCAATCTCCCCTACAAGATAGGCCCGAGCCAACTCGCCCAACCTGGCCGGAATGACGATGTTGACCATCTGGCCGATAAAGAGGATGGCTAGAAGTTTACTATACCGGCGTTGGCGGTGGCGCGGGTAGAAGAGAAGCTGCCAGCGAACTGCCTTAGCCATTGTCGTGGCAATGATGGTGCCCACGGCTACCAGAACAAGTCTATAGTCTGTCTTGGCGAGAGCGCTACCTAACGCGGCCAAATTAATGCCCCGGAAAGCCAGGACTAAGAGCAGAACGCTTAGTGCCGTTCCTCCCCAGAGGCGTACGCGATCCACACTGCTCTTGGCGATCTTCTTCGTTGCCATAGCCTTATCCACAAGAATCATCCATGGGCCTTACGATCATCAGGCCCATCTTCAAAACCTGCAACCTTGAGTCTCGCCGCGTTGCTAAAGCCTCCACACCAAAATGGATATCCAAACTGCCATGTTTTAGTCGCCACTTGTCAGATCGCCCTGCTCGTGGTATTATACCCACAGCACTCCTGATACCCCATACCCCTGCGAGGAGGATTACCAGGTTGCCTTGCGCCATCGAGACCTGCGATCTGACAAAGCAATTCCCCAGGACTAAGGGACTGCGGGGACTCCTCCCTGGTTCCTGCCCCGCACGTCTGGTGACCGCCGTAGATGGGGTCAGCCTGACCGTGGAGCAAGGCGAGCTGTTCGGCCTGCTGGGGCCTAATGGGGCCGGGAAGACTACCCTGATCAAGCTGCTGTGCACGCTCATCGTCCCTACGGCCGGGACAGCGCGGGTC
>VGOG01000354.1 GCA_016875995.1 Chloroflexota bacterium | reverse complement strand
TGGATGAGCAAACCGGGGTGAACATCTTGCGGAGGGCATTGGAGGAGCCCATGCGGGGGATCGTGGAGAACGCCGGCATGGATGGGGCGGTGGTGGTGCAGGAGGTGAAGAGGCAGCAGAAGGAGAAGGACAACGACCGGATAGGCTACGACGTGATCGCCAACGATTATGGGGACATGGTAGAGAAGGGGATCATAGATCCGGCCAAGGTAACACGGAGTGCGGTAGAGAACGCCGCCAGCATCGCCGCCATGATCCTGACCACCGAGGCCCTGGTCACGGAGATTCCTGAAAAGGAAAAGGCGCCTATGCCACCCATGCCGGAGTACTAAACTCTTCACCTTGATCGTGTTCGTAAGGCGAGTAGCTCCTCTGGGAGAGGAGCTACTCGCCCACTTTCAGTACATCACAAAGCCTTGCATAAATCGGCTCCAGTGGGTAGGACAGCCCTTTCCTGCTATCAAGGGGCGTCCTCGCCCCGCCCCGGCTGCTTCCAGAGGCCCAAAACGGGGCGGGGATGCCCCTCGCGAGCAATTATGCAAGGCTCTCTACATCACAATTGATGGCGAAGAGTTGCACTCCGAGCCCCCGTTCGCAGTACAACTGCCTCACATCGGTGGAATTGTGATCTACTGACTTTGCAAACCAGATTTGAGGAGATGTGCCTATGCCCATGTACGAATACGAGTGCCTCGAATGTGGCGTGCACTTCGAGCGCCTGCAACATTTCAACGACCCACCCATTGCGGAATGCCCACGCGGCCATCGTAACGTGCGACGGGTATTCTCCCCGCCAGCCATCGTCTTCAAAGGCTCCGGCTTCTACGTGACCGACAACCGTAACGACGGGGGAGGTGAGAAAGCAAAGGAACCCGAGAAAGAAAAAGCCGCCGACTGAAGGTGAAAGTCGGCGGTTTTGTTTTATGTGTTCTTGACAAAAGGATAGCAATGTGGTATAATAAACTTGCTTCAATGAAGAAAGTAACCTGGAGGTACTTCCCTTGGCCCGTCTGCACAGGGGCAACCGCGATCTCATCAGAGAGATCAACCGTAATCTGGTGCTCAACTTCATCAAAAGCCACGGCCCGATTTCCCGCACCGACATCGCCCACCTCTCCAGCCTTAGCCTGGCCACGGTGTCGAGCATCACCGCCGACTTCATCGCCAGCGGTCTGGTGCACGAGATGGGCGAGGGGGAGTCCACCGGTGGCCGGCGGCCGGTGCTCCTGCGGCTCAACTACCGGGCCGGCTTCGTGGTGGGAGTCAAGCTCATGGAGCAGGCGGTGGCCAGTGCCCTCACCGACCTGGACGCCCACGTTCTCCATCATTGGGTAACTCCCCTGGAAGACCAGCGTAGCCTGGCGGCCGTACAGGAAGTCATCGCGGCTGCTGTGGAAGCGACCATCGCCGCATCACAGGTAAAACGTCAGCGGGTGCTGGGGATTGGCATCGGCCTGGCTGGAGTGGTGGACGGGGAGGCGGGGATGTGTCACTACTCCCCCTTCTTCGGTTGGCGCAATGTGCAATTTGCCCAGCCCCTGGCCGACCATTTTGGACTGCCCGTGTATCTGGAGAACGACGTCAACACCCTGACTATCGCTGAGCAGTGGTTCGGCTACGGGCATGGGGTGGATCACTTCGTGGTGGCGACCGTGGGCCGAGGGATCGGGGCTGGGATCGTGGTCAACGGCCAGTTCTACAGGGGTGCTCTGGGCGGGGCCGGGGAGTTCGGGCACATCACCCTGACCACGGACGGTCCCCCGTGCGGCTGCGGAAAGCGGGGCTGTCTGGAGACCCTGGCTTCGGACCCGGCGGTGGTACGCCAGGCGCGGGCAGCCATTGCCCTGGGGGAGCAAACGGCGCTGGTCGGCGTTGAGCCCCTGACCCTGGAGGACATCGTGGCCGCGGCCGAGGCGGGGGATAAACTGGCCCAGCGCCTGCTGGCCGACTCGGGCCGCTGGCTGGGCCTGGGCATCGCCACCCTGGTCAACATCCTGAACCCGCAGTTGATCATCGTTGGTGGTGAAGGGGTACGAGCCGGGGAGTGGCGTTTCGGGCCCATGCGGGAGGCGATTCGCCAACACGCCTTCGACAGCCTGGCCGATGATCTGGACATCATCATTGAGCCAGCGGGAGACGAGACCTGGGCGCGGGGCGCCGCCTGCGTGGTGTTGGGGGAGCTGTTCAAGCCGCCGGCCCACAAGGGAAAAGCCACGGATTTGATGGCCGCGATGGCCTGACGCCGTCCGACCATCTCTTTTTTTCGTCAGACTTTCTTCGGTCACAGAATGAAGTTGGGGAAGGGGGGTGATACACGAGAAACCTACTGGCAGTTTCATCGGCTTGACCGATCATCCAATCTCGACTAAAATTAAAAAAGGAGGAAAATCCAATGAACAAGCGAAAGCATTTCACGTCCCTGATCATGGCTGGCCTGGTGGTGTTGGCCCTGCTGGTTGCCGCCTGCGCCCCAGCGCCAACGCCAACCCCAGT
>VGOG01000353.1 GCA_016875995.1 Chloroflexota bacterium | reverse complement strand
TACCCACAATCGAGTCCCAGGAGGCACGACTTTGTGAAATACCCTGGGGGAGCACGAGTTTATGAAATACTACAACATCTTACCAATCTTACCAGTGCCTTGCAGTAGCCCAGATGTTACGCATAACAGTTTATCCGCTGCCCATCCGTTGCCCCTTCCTTCATAAACAAAACGCCAGCCTCAGGGCACGCAAGGGCACAGCCGGGGCTGGCGTCGGGGTTAGGAGCAGTGTGGGCTGGGTTGGCTTGGCACCGCCAAGGACGAGCACCTGTGCCCTATCTCGGCCCAATCCATGGATTGAGGTTGTGGAAATCAAGTCATACTATTTCATGGCAAGATATCGTGTCCACCCACGTTGCGCAGATACACATGGTCTTCGAACTCTTGTAACGTGACGCGGATGCTCATGGTAATAGAGATCTCTTTGACCGGCGGGTCTTCGTGCTTGAGAGCCTGCACTGTCTTGTAGCGCAGCGATGGATGATACTTGTTCTCAAGAAACAGCTTTAGCTTCGCCCGGACACGTCGTTGAATCTGCGGGTCCAGGCGGCGAAGGCTCTTGCGGAAGCGGGGCGAGGGGACCAGTTTCATTCGTCTTCGGTCTCCGAAAGGATGTCATCCATCATCTCATCTACGCTGGCATAAGCCTTCAGCCCGCCCTGGCGATAAGCCTCTGTCGCTTCCCGCTCAGCTTGCATCCATGACTCGGTGTAATAGCGAGCCTCGTCGGGAGCTATGAACTCCTCCTTGAGGAACACTACAACCTGATAGATTTTTTCCAATTCCTGCGGCGATAGATTGCTAATTTCCTCCAGCAACTGCTGGCGGTAGTCTATGGTTGCTGACATGGTTTCACCTCGAAAAGTCAGATATACCCAAGTTTACCACAACTCGACCCAAAAATCAACTACGGCGTCTGTTATGACACCTGACGAATAGGCATCAGCAAATACCTCATCGTAGATGTCGTTGTCGCTGCCGACCCATTCCCCTCTCATTCTATCACCTTTTCGCTCACCTGTCAAGAAGATTTGAGCGTCGATCTCACCTTCTCTTTTGCATCAGCAACTCACTGAGCGATAACAAAACGCCAGCCTCAGGGCACGCAAGAGCATGGCCTTGGCTGGCGTCGGGGTTGGGAGTGGAGGAACAGCTTTCTTATGGGGCGCCGCCGGTGGCTAAAGCCGTGACCCTAGTCGTCGGCGTGGGGACAGGCCGTGCCTCTGAATAGGAGATGATCGAGACTTCGACACGGAAGGCGCGAAGCTGATTCAGCAAGGTGGTGATCCTGTCTGTCACCTTGCCTGTCATATAAGGCTCATGGCAACTGCGGCAGATTTCAGCGGGCACGTCTTTGATTAGCACAACGGTGTCGGGCAATAGAAAGGGGATAGTAGCCACCCCCGGCCTCAGTCGCCCACCACACAAAGGACAACGGCTATTTCTTTCGAGTTCGCCAGTCATCTTCCCACTCCTCTGGAGATGGTTCATACACCGTCACAACGAACAAGCGATCGTTGGCCTCGTCTATGGCTATCACAGCATGGAACGGCTCTCCCGTTGCCAGCCAGCCCAGGACCAAGCAATCAGGAAGCGGACGATGCTCAGTCGGATAATCCTCGATAACCTCACTACCTTGCAACCCCTTTTCTACCAGAGCACGACTCCAGCCTTCATTCACAAGTTCGGCGATACCATGGCGGGACCAGCGTATCTTTGCTCCCTCAGGATCGGCCTGGTTTTGACGAGCTTTCCAGTGGATGAAATCCTGCTTGGCTTCTGTGTTCATGGCTACGTAAATTATAGCACACTTCAGATTGAGCCGCAACTGGCATAAGTCCTTGAATTGCGTTCTTGAGCATCTTACCCTCCTTTGGGTTAGCAACTCTCGAGCGCTAGAAAACGCCAGCCTCAGGGCACGCAAGGGCGCGGCCTCGGCTGGCGTCGGGTTCAAGGATCTTGTCTGCAGTGTTGCTGGAATGTGGTCAAGAGCCGGAACTGGTGCCCCCAACAACTGCGATCATTCTAGCACGATTCGCGCTTTTGGTCAAGCTTAACGTTCAGCACTCCTTTCCCCAGTTCACCGCCACCAGCATGATGTCCACGATGTCCACGTCGCCGTCGCCATCGAGGTCGTACGGGGCACACTCCGGATCGTTGCTCCGCCAGCAGGCGGCCACCAGCATGATGTCGGCGATGTCCACGTCGCAGTCGTGGTCGAGGTCGCCCACGAAGGTGAATTCGTCGGCCCCTATGTCTACTACGGCAACCCCGTCGGAATCGCCGTCCAGCGGGCGGGGGTTGCCGTGGATGTCAACCGCCGGCGCGCCTTCGCTGGTGCCGGCGTCAATGGCCGGGCTGGCTGCGGTCAGCTCCATGCCGTAGCGCTGGCCGGAGAACGGGCCGCTGAGCTGCGGGTCGGCGGCGATGTCGTGGGGGCCGGGCACGTAGGCGCTGAGCTTGACCCGATGGTACAGGCTGTAATCCGAATCGAAGCTGAGGCCGGGGCAGCCTTCGGTATAGAAGAGGAAGGTGAGATCGC
>VGOG01000352.1 GCA_016875995.1 Chloroflexota bacterium | reverse complement strand
AGCTCGCCAAAGTCTATGACTTCCAGCAGAGTAGCCTGGGTGGCCAGGAATTCACGCAGGGGCTTGCCGTAGTTGGAACGCATGAACTTGTTGGAACAGATCATGCCAAAGTAGCCGCCTGGCTTAAGCAGGTGGTGGGCTTGCTCGATGAAGTAGATGTACAGGTCAGCCGTACCCACATAGGTAGTGAACTTTTGCTGGGCGTAGGCTTTGAAGGCGTTGCCTAATACCTCCTGGCGGACATACGGCGGATTGCCCACAATCACGTCAAACCCGCCGCCCTTCATCACCTCCGCGAACTCCGCCTGCCAGTTGAACGGCTTCTTATCCTGCCAATCCTCCCCAAAGGCCGCCTGCAGCTCCTCTGGCGCGCCGGAGATCAGGCTATCGCCGCAGCGGATGTTTTCCAGCATGGGCAGCTTATCGCGGGTGTGCAGGGCCTTGAGCAGCAGGTTCAGCCGCGCCACGGCTACGGCCTGCTCGTCCTTGTCCACGCCGTAGATGTTCTGGGCAAGAATCTCCATGCGGCGGGCGTAGTCGTGGATGTCCTCGTAAGCCAGCCGAGGGATGCTCCCCTCGCCTCTGAGGAGAGAGGCTGGGGGTGAGGTCTGCCCACGCTGGCGGGCCAGGTAGCGATCCAGCACCTCAAAGGCTTCGATGAGGAAGGAGCCGCTGCCGCAGGCCATGTCCAGCACGCGCACCGGGCGGCTGGGCTGGTAGCCCTGCTCTTCCAGATAGCGCCCCAGCGTCTGCTGGACGATATACTTGACCACGAAGGTCGGCGTGTAGTAGATGCCCTGGGCCTTACGCTTGGCCCGCTTCTCCACTACCTCAGGGCGAGCTTCAGGGCGAGCACCAGGCTCACCCCTACCAGGTTCGGCCCTACCGGGTTCGGCAATCACGTAGCCCAGGTATTGCTCGTAGACGGTGCCCAGCACGTCGGCGTCAATGGCGTTGAAGTTATAGCGCACGTAGCCGCCGCGTTTTTCGTACAGGCCCTCAATGAGAATCCTGAATGGCTCCGGCTCACCATCCAGGTCCTCCGAAAAGTGGGCGGCAAAGAGATCGGAGTCGTAGGTAGAGTCGAACTCGCGGAACAGTTTGGCCAGTTCATGCCTCAGGTCGTTGATCCGGCCGCGCTTCTCCAAATCGTGCAGCAGGGGCAGCAGGCAGCGCTCTTCCACCAAGCGGTCTTCGGCGGTGCGGATGAAGATCAGCCGGTTGAGGATGCGCAGCACGCCCTCGTCAATCTGCGCCAGCGAGTAGCGTTTGTTGTAGGCGCGCAGGGTGCGAAAGAGTTCGTGTCGCCAATCCTTCAGATCGTCGAAGAGGTGCTGGCTCACCGGCTCCTTGTGCACCTTCTTGCCGACCTTCTCGGCCTCCCGATCCAGCGTGCCGGCAGCGGTCTCCGGGCGGGAGAGCCACCACAGGCGCGAGAAGTCCGTGAGGTAGGTGTCCACGCTGAACTCGATGAACTGGGCGCGCAGGGGATTGTCTTCCTTCCACTCAGCGTTGAAGACGCGCAGACCTTCAAAATCCGAGAGCAGCGCCCAGGTGACGCTCTTGGTCCAGGCGTAGTCTATGGCCTGTTTCACCCAACGCTGGTCGGTCAGGTCTGCGGCGATCTTCTTGGTTTCCAGGAAGAAGCGGGGAATGCCGGACAGGCGGAAGGAGAAGTCCACCCAGCCGCGGGAGGTCTTTTCTTCGGGGCTGACCTCGGCGGTGTCGGTGATGTTCCAGCCGAGGGCAGCAAAGAGGGGCAGGATGAAGGCTAGCCGCGTGGCCGCCTCGTTGTAGTCGCGGCGCCTGGCAGCAGGCAAGTCCTTGAACTTCTGGACAAGCTGCGCAACTTGGGTGTAGGCAGCATCGGGGGTGATGAGCACAAGTTCAGGCTTCATTTCATGCGTATTTATGATTCTAGTGGCATAACTGCAAACGCCGAAGCAGGGCGACGTTGTGGGTATCATCGCGCTAGATACAGCATTCAAACGACCGCGCCCATAATGTTCGCCCTGCGTGTGTTTGCAGACATTCAAATAGCTAGTTGTAAGGCAACGGTCTAGATGCCCAAGATGCGGTTGATCGTTGACATGGGCGCGAGTCTTCGATTGACAATCCAATCCTCGGCGATGAGGTTAATGCATTGAATCATCCCAAGGGACACACAGGCTGAGGCGTAGAGCTCGGTACTAGAATCCGACCCAGTTCGTATGCCGTACGCCCTGCCGTGGGCGAACATGGAAACGAAACCATAGGTGGTTGTATACAAACGACCAAGGTTTGCTTCCTTGGCAGCTTTCTCGGTTGTTTTTCGATGGGGGATGTTCTTCATGAGGGGAAGGCTCATGAATTCACGCGTTTTGTCCTCCTCATTTGACTTGTCGAGGATGCGAGCGTAGCCCTCATTGATGTTCTTCCTGGCGCTTTGTTAAGCAGAAAGGTGTCGCCGTTTGAGGGACAAAATGGAACCCAATCAGATGACGGCAGGCCGTCACAATATGTGTGGGACAGCCCCCAGGAGGTGAGGAGGTGCTGCTCACACTCCA
>VGOG01000351.1 GCA_016875995.1 Chloroflexota bacterium | reverse complement strand
GCCCGATGGTACGGAGATGATGGTCCTGGCCCAGGAGGGCGACTGGTCCAAGGTTCGGGCGCCGGACGGCTACGTCGGGTACGTTCCTACGCAGTATCTCTGCCTGGTCCAGGCCGCGCTGCCCACGGCGATACCT
Source organism: Chloroflexota bacterium (assembly GCA_016875995.1). Taxonomy (GTDB): domain Bacteria; phylum Chloroflexota; class Anaerolineae; order VGOG01; family VGOG01; genus VGOG01. The sequence continues at coordinate 2,462 of VGOG01000351.1, read as the reverse complement.
GTCCCACCGCCGCCCCCACAACCTACGGCCACGCCCAACCCGGCGAACACTTTTCGCGTCTCCCTTTTCGCCGCCTGCCCGCAACCCGATCAGGCCGAGGTCGTGGCCAACATTGTGGACAGTAGCGGCGAGCGGATCAGCGGCCTGGTGGTGGTGCTCACCAACCACGCTGGGGGCCGGTATGTTAGCGATCCGTCCCTGAAAGAGACGCAATGGGTCCAGTACCCCTGCGCGGCCGTGCCGGCGCAATTCGAGCGCAAGCTCTACAACGTCAAGCTCAGCCTGACGCAATTCCTGCTGGGCCAAAAGGGCGATTGGTTTGCTTACGTGGCCCCATCCAAGGACAACCTGTCCCCGCTCTCGCCCGAGGCGGGCCCCATCTCCTTCGCCGACCCTAAACAGGCGGGGCGCTACTTCATTGATTTCCAGCGCCAGTAGGCCACAAATTGTCATCCCTTCCCTGCGTTCAGGGCCGGCTCTGAGCGACAGCGAAGAGCCTGCCCTGAGCAAAGCGAAGGGGTCTCTTTCAGACGCTGATAGGGATTCTTCGCTCCCCCCTGGTCGCTCAGAATGACGCTTCGACTGAAAGGTGTGGCCATCATTTCCGTAAACTGTACATGTTTACCGGGTAGCGTGAGCACATTGGTGGGATAGGGAAGAAAGGCTACCCGTCATAGGCCATAATGGGGATTGCCAACAGCCGTCGTTTGCTGTATACTTGCGCCATGACATACGACGAACTACTCGCCCAAAACGAGAACTTGCGTGCTGAGATTATCACCCTCAAGCAAAGCATCAGCGCACTGGAAGCGGCCTTGAAAACGGCATTGGAGCAGTTAGAAGCCGCCCAGCGTGCCGCCAAGCGACAGGCAGCACCCTTCTCCAGAGGGCAACGGAAGTCCAACCCAAAGCGGCCTGGCCGCCAGGAAGGCCATGCGCCAGCCCATCGCCCAACACCAAAACGGGTAGATCGGGTCTTGGCAGTACCGTTGAACCGTACCCAGTGCCTGAAGTGCGGCGGTGACTTGGTGGCTCACACCATCCGTGTCCAATACCAGGTGGAGATTCCCAAGGTACAACCGGTGGTCACCCAATTTAACATTGAAGTCGCTCGTTGTGCCCAGTGTGAACAGCGGGCCCAAGCCCGTCATCCTGAACAAACCTCTGATGCCCTCGGGGCAGCGGCGGTGCAAATTGGCCCTCAGGCAATAGCTTTGGCCAGCGAGATGAAGCATGAGCTGGGTGTACCTTACCGCAAAGTAAGCCGGATGTTGGCTAAGTCCCTGGGCCTCAGTGCCTGCCCAGCAGCCTGGGCTCGGGCGGGCCAACGCCTGGCCGACAAGGCGGAACCCACCTATCACCACTTGATCTTGGCCATTCGGCAAAGCAGCGTGGTCAACGGCGACGAGACCGGCTGGAAGATCGGCGGCGACAATGCCTGGCTATGGGTCTTCACCAGTGAGGGAGCCACCGTGTATACCATTGACAAACGGCGTTCGCATGATGTGGCAGAGCGTATCTTGGGCAGCGACTTCCAGGGGATTCTGACCTGCGATTGCTTCCTGGCCTACGACCCCCTCTCCTGTCGCCAACACAAGTGCACAGGCCATCTGCTCAAGCGCTGTAGCACCATGCAATCTATCCAGCAGGGAGAGGCCATCCAGTTTAGCCAGCGCATCGCTCGTCTGCTACGCGGCGGCATCACCTTGCACGACCGCCGTGCTCAGATGCCACCGGAAGGCTATGCCCTGGCCGTGGAACGGCTGGAGGCAGCCCTGGATCGGGCCTTGGCCGGCGAACAAAGTGATGCCGAGAATGCTCGTCTCCTCAAGTTGCTGCGCAAGCACCGCTCCCGTCTCTTGACCTTCCTGCATGTGGAAGGGTTGGAGCCGACCAACAATGCTGCTGAGCGCGCCCTGCGGCCGGCAGTGGTGGTACGCAAGATCTCCGCCGGTAGTCGCAGCGATGTGGGCGCCCGAACTCATGCCATTCTGACCAGCCTCATGCGCACTTGCCAACAACAGGGCCGTGATTTCCTGACGGTAGCCGAGGAGTTGCTGCGAGCGCCAGTACCGTCAGTGGTCCCGTTGGTGAAACCAAGACCAGCAAGCCTGTCCCCCTGATGGGGTAGGAATAGACAACTCCAATCAGCCTATTAGAATAGACGCAGCCGGCGAACTGCAACCTGCTCCTTCATCGGCTGCTTGTGGCCATCCAGTTGCGCCGCCAAGCAACTCGGCGGTTTGCTGTTGCCTCTGCCTGCCTGTCAACAGGCGGTAAACAAATACGTCAAGACGTTCCAACGTGAAACTTGGAACTTGGAACATGGAACATTTAGGAGGATGACATGAACATCGTCAACCGCCTGATTACCGTGGTGGTGCTCCTGGCGAGCATCGTGCTGGCGGTGGTGGCTATCGTCGTGCCCAGGCAGGCCAGCACTGCTTTACAGCAAGGGCTGG
>VGOG01000350.1 GCA_016875995.1 Chloroflexota bacterium | reverse complement strand
TGGGGCTACCCCTACACCTACACCCAGGCAGTCATCATCACCAAGAGCCTGAACCTGCGCGGCGGCTACTCTACCGGCAACTGGACTACCTCTAACCCAATCGCGAACCCGACCATCATTGACGCCCAGCGGCAGGGACGGGGCATCACCATCGTCGGCGACGGCAGCCAGACAGTGACAGTGGACGGGTTCACCATCACCGGCGGCGACTACACCGGCCTGGGCAATCCGCCCGGCGACTGGCACGTCTGCCGACGCACCAGCGCCGATTGCGCAGGCGGCCTCTTCGCCCGCTGGGTCACGCTGGTCGTCCGCAACTGCACCGTCACCGACAACATCGCCAGCCGCACGCGCCCCTATAGCGACGGAGGTGGGATCTATCTCTGGGACCTGAGCGCTGGCAGCCGCATCGAGAACGTCACCGTGTCCAACAACATGGCTACCAGTGAGGGCGGTATGGGCGGGGGGATGTACATCGTTGATGGCCACGGCGTCGCCATTGTGCACGGCACGCTGGAGGGGAACAGCGCCTCTGCCGCGGGCGGCGGGATGACCATTGCGGATCCCGACTATAGCGCCGTGGTCATCGAGGACACCGCCTTCATCAGCAACACAGTGTCCGGCGGTGATGCGGAAGGTGGAGGCTTGCATGCGTACTTGGCCCTGGAGGGCGAGGCGTTGCGCATGGACCGGGTGCGGATGGAGGACAACCAGGCCGGAAGACAGGGAGCGGCTATCTACTTGCAGAAGATCGGGAGTGACCTGACGAGCGCCCGCCTGACTAACTTGCTGTTGACGGGCAACGGCACCACTTCGACAGCGGCCACCGACTCGGTGCTGGCGGTGGGCGAAGGATACGACATGACCCTCACGCTGGCTCACGTAACTGCCGCCGATAACCTGGCCCCCACCTTCCTGCGCGCCGCAGGTTCGTATGCGGAGTGTGCGCTCACCGTCACCCTGACCAACACCCTCATCGTCTCGGCCACCAACGCTTTTTCCGCCGACCAGTGGGCTGGCGACGTGACCATACATCACACCAACACCCTGACGCACGATGTGAGCACGTTGCACCACACGGAAGGCGGCGCGCCCGCCTTCCAGGCCACCAACCCGCTGACCGGCGACCCCAAACTGGACGCTACTTATCACCTGCAGGCCGGCTCGGCGGCCATTGACGCCGGTGTGGACGCGGGCGTGACCACGGACATAGACGGCGAAGCGCGGCCCTGGGGCGCGGGCTACGACATCGGCGCCGACGAGTACACTGGGGGTAGTAGATTGGGAAACTGGTAGAAATGACATCCTTTGCGGGATATTGCTTTCACAAAGGAGGGAAGCAAATGCAAACCACAAGGATAACGCTAATACTGGTGGTCCTGGCCACGCTGAGCTTGTTCTTGGCCGCCAGCTCCACTGTAGCTGGCCCACAGGGTCGGCTGACCGCCGACAACCCCAACCCCCCCACCTCACCCGTCAAACTCGTCTTCATCCACCACTCCGTCGGCGACGACTGGCTGAGCACTGGCATGGGGAATCTGGGTAACCAGTTGGGGGCCAACAACTACTACGTCAGCGATACCTATTACGAGTGGGGCCCCGACGAGATCGGTTCGTACACCGATATCGGCAACTGGTGGGATTGGTTCCGCGGCCCCAGCAGCGCTAGCTACACCCAGGCCATCTACGATACCACGAACCGCCACGCCGACTACGTTCGCCCTATGGCCGACCCCGGCGGCGAGAATCGGATTGTTTTGTTCAAGTCCTGCTACCCCAACTCTCACCTGGGAGGCAACCCAGATGATCCGCCAACGACTGGCCCCAACCCTCTGCGTGGGGAGGACTATAGCTCCGAGCACCATACCGTGGGCAATGCCAAAGGGATCTACAACGACATCCTGGCTTACTTCGTTACCCGTCAGGATAAGCTGTTCGTGGTCATCACTGCGCCTCCCCTGGTGGCCAACGAGACTAGCTCCGAGCACCATACCGTGGGCAATGCCAAAGGGATCTACAACGACATCCTGGCTTACTTCGTTACCCGTCAGGATAAGCTGTTCGTGGTCATCACTGCGCCTCCCCTGGTGGCCAACGAGACCGACGCGGCCCACGCAGCCAACGCCCGCGCTTTCAACACCTGGCTGGTCGAGGACTGGCTTGATGATTACCCCCACAACAACGTCGCCGTCTTCGACTTCTACAACGTCCTCACGTCCAATGGGGGGAACTGGTATACCAACGACCTGGCCTGGGACACGGGCAACCACCACCGCTATCGCAACGGCGTCATTGAGTACATCACCGACCAGGGAGGCAACACCGCTGCCTACCCCGACGGCGGCAGCGATAGCCATCCGTCGGCGGCCGGCGGCCAGAAAGCCACTGGCGAGCTCCTCCCCCTGCTCAACGTCTTCTACTACCGCTGGATGGGGAGCGAAGTGACACCCACTCCCACAGCCACCCCAACATCCACGCCGACAGCCACGCCCACCGGCACGGTCTCACCCCCGCCAACCAGGTGGGTCTACCTGCCGCTGATCCTGAAGGCCTACGCCCCAGCCGTCGCACCTACCCCCACGCCTTCCCCCACACCCACCGTCAGCGGCTG
>VGOG01000349.1 GCA_016875995.1 Chloroflexota bacterium | reverse complement strand
GCTGCTTTTATTGTGATTAACCTGGCGTACAGCCGTCGAACAGTAGTTCTCTGCGTTTTGCTTTGTCTGCTGATGGCCTCGGTGCTGTTGTGGGGAAGCTTTCAGGCACTGCCCCAGAGCATCATGCAGCGAATCACCGATTTCCTCCCTTACCTGCGGGTTTTCGATGTGCGCGGCGTAAAACTAACCGATGCCAACTACGCCGTGGTGGAGCGGATGGCCCACTGGCAGGCCGCCTGGGGGATGTTCGACGACCGGCCCTGGCTGGGAGTGGGCATCGGCAACTACGAGCCTGTCTACCCGGCGTATTCCCTTCCAGGCTGGACGGAAGCGCTGGGTCATGCTCACAACTACTACCTGAACATCGCCGCCGAAGCGGGGCTGATCGGGCTGGCGGCCTACCTCATCCTCTGGGGAGCGGCCTTCTGGCAAGCCTGGAAGGTCGTCCGAACGACGCCGGGCTACTGGCGAGGGGTGGCCGCAGGCATCATGGGCGTCCTGACCCACCTCTCGGTGCACAACTTCTTCGATAACCTCTACGTGCACAACATGTATTTGCACGTGGCTATCCTGTTGGGATTGCTAGTCGTAGCGGTGAAACGTGAAGACGTGAGGACGTGATGCGTATTGCGTATTGCGTGTTGGTTGTAACGGAATACGCAATACGCAATACGGCCTAATTGGATGGACTTATTCATGAAGGAAAGCTTTACGCTATCCAGAGTTGTCAATTTCGCCCACGCCAATTCTAAAGAGATCACCCGCTTTTTCAAATTCGCCACAGTGGGCATGCTGGGGACAGTGATTGATTTTGGCATCCTCAATCTGCTCATTCTGGCGTTCGGCTTCAGCAAGGTGTTGGCTAACACCTGCTCGTTCACGGTGGCGGTGATCAGCAATTTCGTCTGGAACAGGCTGTGGACGTTTTCCGAAGCGAGGGACAGGCCCATCGCCCCTCAACTCGTCCAGTTCTTCCTGGTCAACGTCGGCGGCCTGTTGCTGAACCAGGCCATCTTTCTCAACCTGGATGCCTGGGTGCTGGGTGAGGCAGGGCTGTTGTCGGCTCCAATGGCAGCGTTAGCCCTCAACGTTGGCTTCAATCACTACGGGCTGGCCTATAACTCGTCCAAGGCGATCGCTACCATCATCGTGCTGTTCTGGAACTTTGGCGCCAATCGCCTTTGGACCTTCCGGGGGATTTAGCCTTGCGCATCGGCATAGACTACACAGCGGCGGTTCGCCAGGGGGCGGGCATCGGGCGTTATACACGAGAGCTGGTGAGGGCGCTGGCGGAGCTCGACCGAGAGAACGATTACGTGCTGTTCGCGGCGGCAGGCGGGCAGCAGCAGGAAGCAAGGTACAAGGGGCAGGAACTGGCGAACACGGGCTGGCCGCCCAACTTTCAGACGTGCGCGGTGCCTCTCTCCGACCGCGCCCTGGCCATCCTTTGGCAGCGCCTGCAACTGCCCCTCTGGGTGGAGCTTGCCACCGGCCCGGTGGACATCTTCCACTCGCCCGACTTCGTTCTGCCGCCGCTGCGCCGGGCCAAAACCCTGGTCACCGTCCACGACCTCTCCTTCATTCGTCTGCCGGAGTGCGCCGACGCCAACCTGCGGGCCTATCTGAACAAAGTGGTCCCCCGCTCCGTGCACCGCGCCGATCTGGTGCTGGCCGATTCGCAGAACACCAAAGACGACCTGGTGGAGTTGCTGGACGTGGAACCCGACAAGATTGAAGTGGTCTACCCTGGTGTAGAAGAGCGCTTCCACCCTATCGAGGATCAGGCCCTCCTGGAAGAAGTGAGAAAGCGATATAACCTGCCCCCGAGGTTCATCCTCGGCCTTGGCACCCTGCAACCCCGCAAGAACTTCACCACCCTCATCGAAGCCTTTGCCGATTTGCGATTTGCGATTTGCGATTTGCGATTGGTCATCGCCGGCGGCAAAGGCTGGCTCTACGAGGACATCTTCGCTATCGTCGAACGACTGGGCCTGGAGGAGCAGGTCTCATTTCCTGGCTTTGTCGCCGACGAGGACCTGCCTGCTCTCTACAACCTGGCCGACCTGTTCGTCTTCCCCTCCCTCTACGAGGGCTTCGGACTGCCGCCCCTGGAGGCCCTGGCCTGCGGCAAGCCGCTGGTCGCCTCTAACGCCTCTTCCCTGCCTGAGGTGGTGGGCGAGGCTGGGCTAATGGTGGAAGCCACCGACGCGGAGGCCCTGGCCGAGGCCATGAAGCGAGTTCTGGAGGATAACGCGCTGCGGGAGGGAATGATCGCCAAGGGATTGGAGCAGGCGAGGCAGTTCACCTGGCAAAAGGCAGCAGCGAAGCTACTAAGCTTATATGAGGCTCTGGATAAGCCAATTGTGGATAGCGCCGACTTATTGCATTATCCCTAGAGCTACCGTACTTGACAAATTGGAAAAGTATGATAAAATATAGATGCATTGAAAAACGTCTATGGGTTCGGGGGTGAGTCGTGAGGGTTAACTGTGTAGAATTCTGCAAAGCCTTGGCTGACGAGACGCGGCAGCGGATCCTGGAGATGTTGCTGGATGGGGAAATGCGTGTCAGCGACATCGTGGATGCCTTTACCATGTCCCAGCCAACCATCTCCCACCACCTGAGCATCCTCAAGCAGTTCGGCCTGGTGACCAGCCGCAAGGAAGGCAAGGAGGTGTTCTACGCCATCAATCGCGACAACGTGAT
>VGOG01000348.1 GCA_016875995.1 Chloroflexota bacterium | reverse complement strand
GCTTCATCAACGCCGTCTGCCGAGTCTCCACGGGATTATCCCCCCAGGAGCTTTTCCACTTCCTGAAGCGCATCGAGCGGCGCATGGGGCGCCAATCCGCATTTCGTAACGCGCCCCGCCCCATTGATATTGACATCCTGTTCTACGATGACCTGATTATGGAATCGCCCGAGCTCACCATCCCCCATCCTCGCCTGGCCCAGCGCGCCTTCGTGCTTGTCCCGCTGGCCGAGATCGCCCCCACTTTAGTCCACCCGGTCTCGAGAACCACCATCGCTGAACTGTTGCGGGAGGTGGATTCCAGCGGGGTGAGGAAACTTCCCCGCAGCTTGCAGGCAGCCCTGGTGCGCGATATTCAAGAGACCCAGCCGGCCGTGCACGTGAGCCTGAGCCGGGTGGGGATCACCGATATGCAGCGCATCATCCGCCTGACCAGCGACAGCCACCCCGATCTCTTTTACGCCACCCTGGAGCTGTTTGTTGATCTGAACCCTGAGCAAATGGGCGTTCACATGTCCCGCTTCGGCGACGTCCTGGAGGAAGCGGTGGACGAGGTGACCAGCGAGGAGGCTGCGGACATCGAGTCCCTGGCCGAGAGGATCGCCCATCAGATAGTGCAGAGGCAAGGGGCCCTCCGCTCCGAGGTTCGCCTTCGGGCCAGGTACCCCGTGGAAAAGGTGACTCCTGTCTCGGCCAGAGGCACCCAGGAGCTCTACACCCTCATTGGCATCGCCGTGTGCAATGGAGAGCACCTGAGAAGCGTCGTAGGGGTGGAGGCCGAGGGCATGCTGGCCTGCCCCTGCGCTCAGGACATGGTCAGGAGCTACTCCAGGGAAAGGCTGCTGGAGGAGGGCTTCTCCGATGAGCAGGCGGAGAGGGCTTTGTCAGCCCTTCCTCTCGCCTCTCACAACCAGCGGGGGCGCGGCACCCTGCTCATCGGCGCGGAGGAGCGGGTTCGAGCCGAGGAACTGGTAGAAATCGTGGAGGCTTCGATGAGCTCCGAGACCTACAACCTGTTAAAACGCGAGGACGAGCTGTTCGTGGTCAACAAAGCCCACCGAAACCCCATGTTTGTGGAAGACGTGGTGCGGGAGATGCTCTACAACGTGGCGGACTTGTATCCGGATCTGCCCGACGAGGCCTTTGTGCTGGCCAAACAGGTGAACTTCGAGGGCATCCACAAGCACGACGTCTTCGCCGAGAGATACGGCACCCTGGGCGAGATCCGACAGGAAGTCCTGGGCGGACAGCACATCACCAAGCATACTACTTTGGAAGAGTGGTTGGAGGGCAAGAGATGAGTCACAAAATCGTCGTCGAGAAGGGCAACCTGCGCTTCAGCGCTGCCCACTTTATCACCTTTGGAGGCAAGTGTGAGCGCCTGCACGGCCACAACTACGCCCTCTCGGTGGAACTGGAGGGGAAGCTTACGGGCGATGGATACGTCTTCGACTTCGTGGAGCTAAAGCGCATCCTGCGCCGCATCTGCGACTTCCTGGATCACCGCTTCTTGATCCCTCTGGAGAACGAATACCTGGGGGTAAAAGAGGGCGAGAAGGAGTGGGAGGTGCGCTTCGGGGAGCGCCGTTACCTCTTTCCCGCGCAGGACGTTTTACCCCTGCCCGTGGACAACATCACCGCCGAGAGGCTGGCTGAGTACGTCTGCCACCAGGTGGTGGAGAGGCTCGCGGAGCAAGGGATGGCCAACCTGAGCTCCATCACGGTGGGCGTAGAGGAAGCGCTAGGCCAGACGGCCTATTATACCCAGCCCTTGGGCCAGTGAGACGGGAGTGCGGGCGCAAGTCCGTCCTATAGCAGACTCGCGTCTGCACTCCCCTCACCTATTTCAGGAGGTGAAATCGTGAACAGAATCGCCTGGGGAATCACCGGGGCCGGGCATTTCCTGGCCGAGTGTGCCGATTACCTCGTGAATCTGAACAACGTAGATGTATTCCTTTCCCAAGCGGCGGAGGAGGTCATCAGGATGTACCGCCTGGAATCGAAGCTCTCCCCAGCCAGGGTGATCCGAGACACCATGCCCAGTGCGCCCGTGGTGGGGAGATTCGCCCGAGGGGTGTATAGTGTTCTGATCATAGCCCCGGCCACTTCCAATTCCGTGGCCAAGTTCGTCTACGGTATCTCCGATTCCTTGATCACCAACATCTTCGCCCAGGCCGGAAAGTCACAGGTGCCCATCGTGGTCCTGCCAACCGACCTCGCTCCCGAAATGGACTCCCGCGGTCCGAAGGGGAACGTGGTCAAAGTCTACCCGCGCCCTGTTGACCTGGAGAACGTGGCGAAGTTGCGCCAATTCTCAGGCGTGACGGTGGTGAAAGACGTGGAGGAACTGCGAGCATGCCTAAATACCTATTTGTGACCGGCCAATTGGCTGCCCAGGCTCTTGAGGATACCCTGGCCGATATGGCGCCCGAGTTCGAGTACGATGTGGCCGTTCTGCCCATCACTGTGGCTGCGCTGATGAAACCCTCCTTCATCGCCAAACACCTGGCCCCCCTTTCCCCCCTGGAGGGGGGACTGAGGGGGGGCTACGACTTCGTGATGATCCCTGGCTGGTGTCGAGGGGACCTTAGCCCCATCGAGGAGGCAACAGGGAGCAGCGTGATGAGCGGCCCGAAAGACCTCAAGGACATCCCCCTCTTCTTCGGACGCCAGCGCCAGCGAGAGGGCTACGGGGAATACACGACCAGAAT
>VGOG01000347.1 GCA_016875995.1 Chloroflexota bacterium | reverse complement strand
GGAGCGAGGCCAGCATCGTCTTGGCGCTCTTCCCCGCATCGGCGGCCAGCCGCTCGAAGCTGGTGCGCACCTGCTCTACCTTGGAGGCGTCCAGAGCCAGCTTGCCGATTCCTGCGGCCAGCGCCCCAACGCCAGCCACTGCTCCCACGGCCAGCCCGGCGGCAGCCTTGCCCATGGACTGGAAAGCCCCTCCCAGTCTCCCTAGCTTTTCCTCGGCCTCTTTTACGTTCGCCCCAACGACGATGGCCAGTTTTGCTTCAGCAGCCATGCTTCAATCTCCAATACCAAAACTGCCCCGCAGCCCGATCACCTGCGGGGCAATCCGGGCTTCTTACGCCCCTTGTCCGCTTCCTCTCTAACCCTGGCCTCGACGCCCATCATCCATAAGAATAGCCACACCTCCCTGGCATCCTGCTCCGCCAGCTCCTTCGGCGTCCAGCCGAACTCGCGGCACAGTTGGAGCTTCAGCCAGGGCCAGGGGGCTACTCCTCGCCCGTGGAGGTGGGCGATGAGGGCCCGCTCGAGTTTTTTTCCGTCTCCCTGGGCGGCGAGAGGATCAGGTTGGTCAGGTCGGTCAACGCCTCGAATCCCAGGAAGGTGAAAGCGTCGGGATTCTTGTAGGGCTGTGGCAGCGGCTCGTCGTCGTACGGATCCCGCAAGTCCCACTCCACGATGGCGTATGCCAGGTCACGGCGCAGGTCGCCCAGCAACCCCTGAAGCTGCCTGGCCTCGCGTGGCGATAGAGCCGACAGGTCGAACGTGCCGCTGACGCCGAACAACCCCATCGCCGTCTCCAGGAAGCCCGACGGCAGGTCTGGCCGCACCTTGATCGTCTGCCCCTCGTAGCCCTCCCAATCCAAAACCACCTCGCGCAACGGCGCCTTTCGGGGCTTTTTGCCGGTCATTGTCTCCTCCTATTCGTTTGTGAGCCTGACGCGCTCAAGGCAGGCTGTCGAGGGCGCTGACGACCACGATCGCGGCGAACAGCGAATCGGCCGACACGTATCTGGCTCTGAAGTGCCCGGTCACGATGTCGTTGCCGTCCCTCTCCCCCAGCGTTTCAAACGACTCCCACTTGCCAGCCAGGTCGACCTGCACCTTCTTGTTCACCCCATCGCCGCAGTCGGAGCCTTCCCACACCAGCCTGATCAACCTGCCCGTCTCCGCCCGCCAGGCCACCTTCTCCGCCGTGGCCGTCCCGTCGTGCTCGAAGGTGATGTCCAGCGTCACCTCTGGCCCGATCTGCTTGGTGGCCGAGAAGTATACCTGCCCGTCGGCAGCGGTGTAGGCCCTGAGCCCCGTGTCCACGGCCAGGTCCAGGTCGATGAGCGTGTTGGACTTCTGGGTCGTGCCGATGGTCCCGCCCGAGGCGTCGATGTACAGCTTGCCCTTGGAGAACGGGATCTCCTCCACGCTGGGCAGGCTTAGCGCCGCGGTGAAGGTGGAGGTGCTGACCTGCCGCCCCCGCCACCTGGCGCTCATCATCAGCCCGCCACCCACCGCCCCGCTCAGGTGGAACTCCTCCACGAAGGAGTACTCCATCTCCTCGGCGGCCTGGTCGTCCCCGGCCTCGATGGTGTAGGTCTTGATGGTGTTGGCCGCCGTGGTGGGCAAGGCGAAGGTCCACGTCTTCGAGGTCTGTGTCCCCGTCGGCGTGGTCGTCTTGACCCCCGCCATCAGGATGTACGGCAGTTGCTCGAAGGTGCACTCCGTCTCCGGCATGTCCAGCGTGCCGCCCTTGGCCGGCACGTACGTGCGATCCACCTTCGACAGGTAGCCCACGTCCTCCTCGGCGAACACTACCACCGCCTCGTCGGCCAGCCCCGCGAAGGGGCCTCTCCAGATGGTAGTTGTCGCCACGGCCGTTCCGGCCGTCGTCTCGGCACCCAACTGGATTTTCGCTAATCCTCTTACTCCTGGCATCGTACTTACCTCCCGTAACAGTTTTTGTGATTTCCCCCAATGAAAAAGAGGAAGCCTGAACTACGCGGCCTCCTCTTCCGCTTCTCCTCTTTTTATCAAGCCTTGCCCAGGCGGGCGAGGAGTATTCCCGCTTTTCAGGCCGTCGCCCTAGGGCAAGGCGCCTTCACGTTTTACGCCTTACGTTTTACGCATCACGTTTCACGTCCGGACGAATCACCTCCCCAGGATGCTCCTCCATCCACTTCCAGTAATCCACCAACCCCACGGGCTGCTCGGTGTAATGCGAACACACGCAGCCGGTATCCACATAAAGCTGATACCCCGCCGCCTTGGCCCGCCTGAAGAAAGCGATGTCCTCCCCGCTGTCGGGGTCGTCGGTGACCACCCACCAGGGCGGGCCGAACGCCTCCAGCACCTCGTTGGCGATGAGCACTGCCCCCGCCCCTGTGGCGTCGCACGGCACGAGCTGCCCCGGCCACCACTCAGCCACTACCTCCGTCCCATCAGCGCCGAAGTTGAACATCAGCGGCAGGGGGCGATCCTTATCGCGGTAGAGATACAGAGCCGAAACCAATGGCAGGTTGCGGCTAACCAGACGTTCCACCAGGTCCTGGGGGAACACGATGTCCTGGTCGATCATCAGCAGGTGCGTCCCACCCAGCGCCCGCGCCTGCTCCATGTACGTCTGGGTGATCTGCTCCCTCGCCAGGTCTATTCGCCCCAGCTTGATGCCCCCCGGCACGTACCCCGCCAGCAGCCCCCCCGCCGCCCGCATCATCGCCTTCGTGCTCCT
>VGOG01000346.1 GCA_016875995.1 Chloroflexota bacterium | reverse complement strand
GCGGGGAGAGGTGCTTTACCAGGGGAAGAACCTCCGCCGGCTGTCGCGTACAGAGTGGCACGCCTTCCGGCGGGATGTGCAGGCTATCTTCCAGGATCCATTTGAGGTGTATAATTCCTTCTACAAGGTGGATCACGTCCTGACGATCCCCATAGCCAAGTTCCGCCTTGCGAACTCGAAGCAGGAGAGCCGGGCGCTGATCGAGGAGGTGTTGCAGGCCGTAGGACTGCGCCCTGAGGAGACCCTGGGGCGCTACCCTCACCAGTTGAGTGGGGGACAGCGCCAGCGGGTGATGGTGGCCCGAGCGCTTCTGTTGAGGCCCAGGTTGATCATCGCCGATGAGCCCGTTTCGATGATTGATGCCTCCCTGCGGGCTACTGTTCTGGATAACCTGCGCCAACTCAACGAGGAGTTTGGCATCTCCATCATTTACATCACCCATGACCTGACGACGGCCTATCAGATCAGCCACAACATCATTGTCCTCTATAGCGGCTCCGTCACGGAGGCGGGGGATGTCGAACTGGTGGTTGGACAGCCACGGCATCCATATACGAGATTGCTGATTGGTTCGATTCCCCTGCCGGACCCAGACCGCCGCTGGAGTGACGAATCAGGTCGCATGTCGCAGGTCGCAAGTCGCAAGCAGACTGGCGATGGCCTGGGCTGTAGATTTGCTGACCGTTGCCCGCACGCCTTTTCTTTGTGCCTGGAAAAAGCGCCACCCTTGTTTCAAACGAGCCAGCATCGGGCAACAGCTTGCTATCTGTATCAGGATCACCCTTCGATTCGACGTGAGGAAATGGACAAGGTGTTTGTCTGGAGAACTGCGTCATGATCAGGCGTGGATGGAAAGGAGGTGAGGAAGCGGGATAAGAAGAGGTAGATGGACCATATAAGCTGTACTAGCCCAAAAAACAACTATTCAAGGAGGAAGAAAATGTTTACCGACAAGAAGTGGACAATGGCTGTCGCATTGGTGGCGGTGATTGCCATCGTATTCACGGCCTGCGCTCCGCCGGCCACCCCTGAGGTAATCGTGAGGGAGGTGCCCGTCGAGAAGAAAGTCGTCGAGACCGTCGTCGTCGAGAAGGAGGTATTGGTTGAGAAGCCGGTGGAGGTGGAGAAGGTAGTGGAGAAGGTAGTGGAGAAGGTGATCACCCCCACGCCTGTTCCTCTGCCTGCGGAGGTTCTGGCCCGGGCGCAGACACTCAACATCGCCATAAGCAGGCGGTACCCCGATCATACCAACCTGAACGTCTACGCGGGGGCCGACCGATCCAGGTCGGGCATCCACCAATTGGTCTACGAATACTTCTTCTACCAGAACCTGCAGACCGGGGAGTACATCCCCTGGCTGGCGGAGAGCTACGAGTACAACGACGATTTTACAGCCATCACCGTCAAGCTGCGGAAGGGGGTTGAGTGGAGCGATGGGAAGCCTTTCACCCCGGACGATGTCATCTTCACCTACAATCTCTTGCTGGCCAACCCGGCCATGACCTGGGCCGCGGAGGTGAGCAAGTGGGTGAAGTCGGTGGAGAAACTGGGCGACCTCACCGTACGGTTTAACCTGACAGCGGCCAACCCCCGCTACCACCAGAACCGGGAGGCCTTCCCCGCGGTAGGCATCTGGGGAGGGATCTCGATTCTGCCCCAGCACGTCTGGGAGGGAGTGGACCCCCTGACCTTCAAGAACTCTGACCCCATCGGGACAGGGCCCTACAAACTGGCCACTGCTTCGGAATTGGCCATCACCTGGGAGCGCAACGACAACTGGTGGGCGACGAAAGTGTTCGGGGTGAAGCCAGCACCGAAGATCGTGGCCTTCCAGTATGTCGGTTCGCCGACCAGCGTCGCCCTCGCTCTGGCAGCCAACGATATTGACACCCCCCAGATTGGGATCCTCTCGCTGGGAGACTTCCTGGCGGTGACCGCAAGGAATCCCAAAGTCAGGGCCTGGCACAAGGACGCTCCCTACACCTGGCTGGATCCGTGCCCGAGGGCGCTAATGGTTCAAAATGCCAACCCCCCATGGGACAAGAAAGAGATGCGATGGGCCATCTCCTACCTGATCAACTGGGACTCCGTCGTTAAGCTAGCCTACGAGGGGTCGACTGTGCCTGCTTGGGGCATCTGGCCCGCCTACGATGGCCTGCAGCCGTACTTCGATGCCATCCAGGACCTGAGGAAGCAGTATCCGACGGCGACCTACGATGCAGCCAAGGCGGAGGGGCTCCTGACTGCCGCGGGCTACAAGAAAGGGGCGGACGGCTACTGGGCTTCAGCCGCTGGGGAGAAGCTGCACCTTAACTTCCTGGTGAACGCTGGCGACCCCGAAGCCATGAAGGTCACCACCGTCGTGGCCGATCAGCTCGAGGCCGGGGGAATCGAGGTCGAGGTTCAACCCTTGAGCGGTTCCGTTCATGACAACGCGCGCCTGTTGGGCGAGTACGACCTCGCGTTCCAGCCCTTCTGCCCTGGTTACATCTTCGACAACCTGGAGCTGTTCCACAGCAAGTACTACGTGCCTCTGGGGGAAATGGCGCCCTGGTATGAGCGGAACTCCTTCCGCTTCAAGAACGAGGCCTTCGACGCCGTTGTGGACGAGATGGCGGCGACACCCCCGACCGAGGTGGAGAAGATCAAGGACCAGTTCCGGCGGGCCATGGCCATCTGGCTCGATGAACTGCCCGTCATCCCAGGCGTTCAAGCGCCTGCCCTGGTGCCTTTCAACACTACCTACTGGGAAGGGTGGCCT
>VGOG01000345.1 GCA_016875995.1 Chloroflexota bacterium | reverse complement strand
AAGTCCACCACCAGGTGAATCCGGGCATCGTACTCCGGGGTGACCTTCGGAATCTCCAGATCAATCACCTGGCGGCGGGGCAGGCCGTTTTCATCCACCCACAGCTCGCCGTGGCCACTCATGCGCTGCAACAGCGGTGACGGCGACAGTTCTACGCCGGGCGGGAGTAGCTGGCCGCTGTCGCCAAGCTGTGCCTCCATCTGGTCGCGCACGTGGTTGGCGAAGCGGGAGCCGTTGATGTCAAACGTGAAGCGTGAAACGTGATGCGTGAAACGAGAGTTCATTCCTTCACGTTTCACGTCTTCACGTTTCACGTCTTCACGTTTCACGTTCTCGGCGGCGGCCAGGTAGCCCAGGTAGTCGCCCGTCGGGGAGGAGAGGCCGGCGGGGTTCTCGACTGGTATCTTTTCGCCATCCTGGAGGAGATAGGTCGCGGTTCCCTCTTGGACGAACTCCAGCGGCGGGACGTTGAGGCCGGCGCCCTCCAATCGCAGTTGCAGGCGGGCGTGGTCAGGCGAGGTTACGTCGCCCTCGATGCGCATGTCCACCCGCTGATCGGTCTGCCCGATCATGCGGGGGATGGGGCGGGGGATGATGGTTTGCTCGGCATCGGCGGTGAAGCGGTAGGAGCCAGCCTGCTGGGCGCGCTGCCAGGCGTCGTGCAGCTCGTCCTGCGGCGACGACGCGGCCGCCGCAGGCACCAGGGAGCGCATCCTTTCCCAGGTGGCGTGTATGCCCGATGCGAGCCTGGTCAGCGTCCCGTCAGCGCGTTCCCCCCACCCTACCTCCCCCCCAAAGTTGGGGGGGACTGAGGGGGGGCGGGACGCGGCGAGGGTGGGCAGTTCGCGCACAATCACGATTTGGGCCGCGAGTCCCGCGAGGGCCATTACCATGACACAGAGTACCAGAGCCACACGGCTGAGAGATGGGGAGCGTTTCATGGATTTCCTCCTGTTTGCTTCAACTTCGTGAGACCAGGATGGCCTCGATACGGGCCTTCAACTCCTTCAGGCTGAAGGGTTTGGTGACGTAGTCATCCACTCCGAGCTTCACGCCCATCGCCTTGTCTGTTTCCTGGGCTCGGGCGGTGAGCATGATGATGGGGATGCTGGAGGTTTGGCGGATGTGGCGACAGGTTTGCCACCCATCGAGCTGGGGCATCATCACGTCCAGGACGACGATGTCTGGCCCGTGCCGGGAGATCTGGTGCAGGGCAGCGTCGCCATTCGCTGCAGTGTACACCTGATAACCGTGCCTGCTGAGGTAGAGATCGAGGGCCTCCAGCAGGGTGGCATCGTCGTCAACTAACAGGACCTTGCTCTTCATATCGTGCATAACCTTATGGGGACTTCAACTCCTCGTTAGCAACTGAATGACCTGCGCCAGGTCGTTGGCCGCCAGAACGGTGTGTTCTTGACCGGACAGCACCAGCGCCTTGTTGCTGTTCAGGTCCAGGCCGATCAGGGCAATGCCTGGGTGCTCGTGGAGAAGGGAGGGTGGAGGATGGAAGTTGGAGGATGGAAGTTGGAGGGTGGAAGGCGGAGTGGTCAAGTCGAAGATGATCACGTCGGGGTGAAGAGCACCCAATCGCTGCACAACGTTGGGGAGGGTGGCGTCAATACGCACCACGTCCAGCCCCGGCTGATCTCTCAGGCTGACTTCTACGCCGGCTATGAGCAGAGAATTTCCGTAGAGGACTACTGTGCGGCGTTTTTCCATGCCATGCTCCTGTCCCTGCTTGCCCCATCAGGGCACCGAGGTTATCACCTTGGCAACGTTAGTTTCAACCATTGTCATTGCGAGGAACGGAGTGACGAAGCAATCTCCACCGTCGTTGTGTGGAGTTGAAGGCGGGAGATTGCTTCGCTACGCTCGCAATGACACTCTTTGTGGCGCTTGCAGCAATGAACTTAACATTGTCCAGCTACTAACCATTATACCAAAATGCTGCCCCGTTGTCACTGTCCGAAAGTACAGTCTGGGGGAACAAAAAAGTACAGTCTCCGTCGCGCAGAGACTGTACTTTTTTCACGTTTCACGTTTCACGTTTCACGTTTTACCTTATTTTTGCGCAAAAATCGGGGGGTTCTATTAATGGAGACCCCTTAGTTTTGCGCGAACTGAGCAGCTTTGAGTCGAGAAACGGTTTGAAAAGTAGCTTTTGTGTCCAACAGTGGGTCAAAGGGTCTCCGACTCAAAGCTCCCCCTTTGTCAAACGCTAGTTTCACGCAAAAGTCGGGGGGTTCTATTAATGCAGCCCCCTGAGTTTTGCGTGAACTGAGTGTACTTTAACATAAGTTCATAGCATGGTGGCCAAAGGGTCTTTTTTAGCAAGCCCCCCCTTTGCATCTCTGCCCAAGGGCATCGGTAGTGCAGTAGGGTCAAAACAAATCCCTGGGGACGACCGCTCTATCACGTTTGACAATAGCCTGCTGAGGCGGATAATAGCACTGCTTCACCAAAATCAACTTAAGGAGGAAGTGCTATGTCTGTCCAGATCGTGCTTGACGAGATGAAGGGTTACTGTTCCTTCGTTCCCTTAGCCGTTGTCGGCTACTGCTTCACCCGTAGCGGGCTCTTACAGCCGCTATGGTCTGCCCTTGAGGTAGACATGAAAGTCTACCACCACACGCCAGAGGCCAAGTTGCAAGATGTGGTGGTGGCGATCATGGCTGGTTGTCGCAGTCTGGCCCAAGTCAACACACGCCTGCGGCCCGAACGGGTCTTGGCCGCCGCGTGGCAACGGTCATGCTTTGCAGAACAATCCAATCTCGCCCAGACCTTGGATGCCC
>VGOG01000344.1 GCA_016875995.1 Chloroflexota bacterium | reverse complement strand
AATTTCGGCGTGGGCAATTTCACCCGCTCCACTGGCTGTTCACTGGCCGAAGCCGTCAAGATGGCCAGCTTGAATCCCGCGCTCGTCATCGGCGTAGCTGATCGCAAGGGCAGTCTGGAGCCTGGCAAGGACGCCGACCTGGTCACCATTGATGAACAAGTGAACGTCTATCTGACCATGGTGAAAGGGCAGGAGGTTTACCGCGCCGACGGAGGATAGATCATCGTGAATGCAGACCTCTTGCTGGGCATAGATATTGGCGGCACCAAGGTAGCGACCACGATCGCCCATCCCTCCGGTCAGATCCTGAAGTACCTCAGAACTCCGACCGACCTTGGCAGCGACGCGGCCATCGTGGAAGGCATCCTACGGTCTATCCAGGCGGCGTGCTCATCTGCTACGACAACAACATTGGCGAGAACGTCCGCATCACCGCCCTGCAAGGCACCGACATTCTCCTTGCCCCCCACCAGACCGGCGGCTGCAGCTCCAGGAGTCCGCACGCCATGAAACCGGTGGATCGTGCCCTCTGGGACAACCGCCACCTCAACCCCCAAGCCATCGAGGAAGAGTTTTGCAGCCCCAAGGGGAGGGCCTGGCTAATGCGTTGGCTGCCGACGCGGGCGCACGACAATGGGCTGTTTCTGGTGTTCAGCAATGGCGTGGGCGTTGACGACGACGAAATACGCACCGGCAACGCGATGATCATTGACCCCGATGGCCGCATTCTGTCCGAAACCTGGAAAGCCGGTGACGACATGGTCATCGCCGACCTGGATGCCTCGCTCCTCGACCTGTGCACCGGCAGGAGGTGGATACAGGCTCGCCGCCCCGAGTTGTATGGGCTGTTGACAGTACCGACAGGGATTGAGCAAGATGCGCGAACTGCCAGGTTCGGAAAGAAGTAAACCAATCAAAAAGGAGACCAAAATGCGCATTGCAACACTGTGTGGCATGGGATTCGGCACCAGCATGATGCTCAAGCTGTTCATTGAAGAGATACTGAAGGATATCGGTATGAAGGCCGAGGTGGTGCCTTGGGACCTGGGAACGTTCAAGGGGCAGCAAGCCGACGTCGTGGTAGCCCCCACAGACATGGATATGCACCTCAGGGGCACCTCGGCCAATGTGGTGCTGATCAAGAATCTGGTTGATAAGAAGGAATTACGCGACAAACTGGTGCCCGTCCTGGAAGAACATCGGGTTTCATGAGCGCACTTGGGGGAAGCATCTGGGGTTTTTTTCGGCTTGCATAGGGCGCGGATATGAGATACTATCGGCGCCAAATGAGGAAAGGGGGTGATAGATGAACTATGGCGACTAGCGGTTTTACTATCCCTGTAGTAACTAATTCTCGCAAGGAGGTAAATCAATGGTCAAGCTAATTTTGGAACTGATCACGACCCCTGCGATCATCCTGGGCCTAATGGCCTTGGTGGGCCTGCTCGTCCAGCGCAAGAGCGCAGGTGAGGTCATCAGCGGCACGCTAAAGACCATCCTGGGCGTGCTCATCATGAGCGTGGGTATCGGAGCTTTGATCAACGCCTTGATCCCCATACAGGAGATGTTCACCCGGGCGTTCCAAATCGAGGGCTTTGTGACTTTCGATGAGGCTGTGGTCACCGCCGTGCAGACCGCGAACATAGGTCACATCGGTGGGGCAATCGCCTTGACCATGCTCTTCGGCTACATCATCCACATTCTCCTGGCCCGCTTCACCCCCTGGAAGTACATCTACCTGACGGGGCACATGTTCTGGATCCACGCTGGCGCTTTCGCCATCCTCTACCACTCCTTCGGCCTGCCTTTCTGGCTGGTGGTGGCCCTGGCTTCCATAACCGACGGCCTGTACATGACCCTGGCGCCGGCTCTGGCCCAACCCTTCATGCGCAAGATCACGGGCTCAGACGAGATCGCCTTCGGCCATGGCCAAACCCTGCTGAACGTGACCGGCGGCTGGCTAGCCAGGTTGGTGGGCAAGCCGGAGGACAGCGCCGAGGAACTGAAGCTGCCTGAGGGCCTGACCTTCTTCCGCGACATGGCCATCTCCATCTCGCTGATCATGCTGCTCGTGGTCATCCTGGCCATGATCTTCGCGGGGCCAACCTTCGTGACCGAACTCAGCGGCGGCCAGAACTGGATCGTCTTTTCGCTCCTCCTGGCTCTGGGCTTCACCGCTGGCGTCCTGGTGCTGATCCAGGGAGTGCGCATGCTGATCGCCGAGATCGTGCCGGCCTTCAAGGGCATCGCCGATGTGATCGTGCCCGGTGCTAAGCCGGCCCTGGACTGCCCGGTGATCTATCCCTTTGCGCCCGTCTCTCTGATGATCGGGCTGATCACCGGCACCATCGCCCAGGTAGTGGCTATCGTCATCCTGCGCATCATCGGCTGGCCCATCCCCATCCCCAGCATGATCGCCGCTTTCTTCGCTAGTGGTTCGGGGGCTATCTTCGGCAACGCCTATGGTGGCAAGAAGGGAGCCATCCTCGGCGGCTTCTGGTGGTGCTTCGCCGGCTGGTTCATGATCAGCCTGGGGCACAAGCTCCAGATCTTCGGCGACTTGGCGGGCATGGGCGCGGAAGGCTTGTTCTTCACCGTTCCCGATGCTATCCTGCCGGGCTTCGTCATCTGGATCATCGGCAAAATCTTAGGACTCGCATAGCTGCTAAAGCTACGGAGCGGGTGCCTCGCTCCAGCAGTGATTGGGGGCCAGCAGGGCCAGTAAAGTGTTCCGCTGGCCCCCTCTCTCTGACACAGTCCACAGCCTTCAGGGAGATTGTGGATCATGGTCGTTGGCCTGCTCGATTTACTGAACGAAAAAACG
>VGOG01000343.1 GCA_016875995.1 Chloroflexota bacterium | reverse complement strand
ATCTCTTGGACAATATCTTCTGTGTTGAACAACATAGCTTACCTCCCGGTTCTTGTCGAAGGATTGGGTACAACGGCCTTATTTTAACCGAGATTAGCTATATCTTCAACTCATTTTGAACACACCCAAATCAAACGGGCTGATGCAGGCTATGGGTTCGACGTGCGATGCGGCCGGATCGTTGAGATGGCGAAGGCGGGCATCAACGACGCGGCCAGTGTGCAGAAAGCAGTTGTACACAGCGCAGTGGCCAGCGCAGCCCTGGCCTTGACGATTGATGTGTTGGTCCACCGCAAGACCCCCAGAGAATCTTTGACCACCGCCTAGCCGAGCAGGAGACGACGATGATAGACGACACGAGGGCAGAGCCCCAAATTCAGGACCTTGTTTATTCCCTGGCTACGTCGCCGGATTTTGCCCAGGATGGCATCTGCTTTGCCGCTCGTCAATCGGGGCTGTATCGCTCCGATGATGGGGGCATCACCTGGCGTACCACGTATGATTCGTTGGACCTGGAAGCACCTCTGGCGACGACGGCGGTCGTTGTTTCCCCCCCTTTCATCCCCCCCAGTGGGGGGGTGTCCGATCGAAGCGTGTTTGCTGGTGTGCAGGGGGGCATCCTGCGCTCGGTGGATGGCGGCCAGACCTGGAACGTGGCCATCTTGCCCTCGCCGCCACCGCTTGTTTCAGCCCTGGTCGTCTCCCCGAATTTTGCCCACGATGGCACGCTATTTGCCGGGACGATGGAGGACGGCGTTTTCCGTTCGGCTGATCGGGGTAGCCATTGGGCCGCCTGGAACTTTGGCCTGTTAGATCTGAGTGTCTTCTCTATGGCCATATCCCCTGACTTCGCCAACGATGAGACCCTTTTCGTGGGCACGGAGACTGGCATTTTCCGCAGCACGAACGGTGGTCGCGCCTGGCGAGAGGTGAGCTTTCCCACTGAGTTTGCGCCGCTGCTCAGCCTGGCGCTTTCGCCAGGCTATGCCGGCGACGGCGTCCTGTTCGCTGGCACAGAATCCTGTGGCCTGTTCTATTCAAATGACAGAGGACGCTCCTGGACGCGCCTGGGTGAAGACGTCGTCACCGAGGCCGTTAATGGCATCGTGCTCTCACCGCAGTTCCCTGCCCAACCCGATGTTCTGGTGATGCTGAGCACGGCGTTGCTTGTCTCACGCGATGGAGGCCAATCCTGGTCGGACTGGAAAGCCGGCCTGTCCTTTGAGCAGGGCCTGGCTTCGGTGGCGGCTCCGCAAGGGCTTGCTCCGGGTGCGCCGCTGCTGGTTGGCCTTGTCGGAGGCGACGTGCTGCGGGTCTGATCCGGGAAAGCGTGGCTCTGTCCAGGTCATTCAATCACTTCAACTTCCCCCCAGAGCCGATTCGCCCCCCAAGTGAAATACCCCTACCAGGAAACTCAATTTGACAAGGTAAACGTTTTCCGGTATAATTAGTGCAGTTGGAAAACGTTTACTCTTACGTGCTGATACTGAGACGAGGGTAACTATATGCCTGCTTCGCTAACAGATGTAGCCAAAGCCGCTGATGTCTCCATTGCCACCGCTTCCCGCGTTCTCGCTGGCAGTGCTCACCCCGTGGCCGAGGAAACGCGGTTGAGAGTGTTGAAGACGGCTGAGGAATTGGGCTACCAGCCCAACCTGGTCGCTCGAAGTCTACGCATAGACCACACCTATACGATTGGCATCATCGTCGAAAACATCCTGAGCCCATTCATCCCCCCCATCGTTCGCGGTATCCAGGATCGTTTGGAGGTGGATGGCTATTTTGGTATCACCATCAATGCGGGGTGGGATCCTCAGGTCGAAGCAGAAGCCATCCAGACGTTGCGCAAGCGTCAGATAGACGGCATCATCTTCGTGGAGTCGTGCCTTCGCTCGTCGGATGAAGTATTCGAACTGGCAGACAAGCCTCACGTGTTTGTCCATCGCCTTTTCAACTCCCTCTCTTTAAACTCGATAGTCCCCGATGAGCACTATGGAGCGCGGTTGGCGACCAGGCACCTGGCTCAACTGGGGCATCGGCGAATTGCCTTCATCAATGGACCAGAGGGCTGGAACGCGACGATCAATCGGATGGCAGGTTACCAGGAAGAGCTGGCCATCCGTGGGATCTTTGACCCGGGGCTGGTAGAGAGAGGTGACTGGGAAGTCCAAAGCGGGTATCTTGCTGCCCAAAGACTGATAGCGCTGAAAGATCCCCCTACGGCGATTTTCGCTGGGAACGATTTGATGGCCCTGGGCGCAATCTATGCCATCCAGGAAGCAGGATGGCGAGTGCCTGGAGACATTGCAATTGTTGGCTATGACGATCGCGAGTTCTCTGGCTTTGTTCGACCAGCGATCACCACCATCAGAATGCCCTGTGAAGAAATGGGGCGTGCCTCGGCGGAGGCCCTTTTGCGCCTTATTGATGGGGAAACCGAAGCTATAGAGCCGATATTGATTCGAGGAGAACTGGTGGTACGTCAATCTTGTGGAGCCAGAGGAGAGGGAGAGTGGGAGTTTGAACCTGAGCGGGGTAGTCTACCGCGTAGACGGGCTCGAGAACTCTGCCCATGAACCATCTTTGAGAGCTCGGTAGAAGAAGGGGGGTGATAGGTAGGCGGTTTCAGTTAGGGTTTTCCGGTTTGGTTCGTGTTGTGAAGAAATCCAAACAACAGTCAAATTTAAGGAGGAGGTAAATCATGGGTGCGCCGAGCAAAGCGTACTGTTTCTTGATGGTGGAAGTCCATCTTGGGCAAAGGTTAGCCACCAGCCCAACACCAACTCTCACATTTAGGGAGGCAACGAACTAAATGGAGCTGAGAGA
>VGOG01000342.1 GCA_016875995.1 Chloroflexota bacterium | reverse complement strand
TCGGGTCATAATGGGTCATAATCGGATCAAGGGGGCAGCCCTTCACTCCCGCTTCGCCCTGAGGTGCTCAGCGCCGAAGGGTTCAGGGCAAGCCTATGCCCCTCAGTATAACTATTCCAAAATATGCCATTATTGAAACAGTTCTACGCTCCCACCGAGACGATCAGCCCAGCCCTGCAAAGACCTCAGGCGCCAGATAAGCGCACCAGTAAACAACGGCCTCGGGTGCTCCCCGGCGCAGGCGATGGACGAAGGCGAAGTTGCCCGTCGGACGGGCAGCCTCCAGCAGCTCCGGCAGACGCTCCACTTCCCTGCTCGCCACGCGCCGTACCGCCTCCCACAGCCGACGGTCGGCCAGGCCTCGCCGTACCAGCCCGGCGCAGAAGGCGGCACAGGCGGCGTCGGCCTTGGCCGCCCGGGCATGAGTATAGTGTTCACCACCCAATACATAGCTGGCCAGCCGCTGCACGCCAGCCCGGACCTCGCGGGTATGGTCATCCTCCACCGCTCCCCTGAGATCCAGCATAGAGACCAGGCGGGCGAAGTTCACCAGGTCCTCGGCCACCGCCAGGGCACTGTACGCTGTCTCGGCAAAGCGGCTTTCCTGCTCCACGCTACAGGCAAAGGCCTCAATCATCTCGCCGGGGTCGTCGGCGGCTCCGACCAGGCGTCCGACGTCGAAGAGTTGCTTAGCTCGTGGCAGCTCCTTGCCCGCACCCCAGGGGATGCCCGTAGTGGTGGGCGCTATGGCGGCAAGCTTGTCGCCCAGGCTGCTGTTGACCGTGGGGAGGCGTACAGCCGGCGGATTAGTCGGGGTATAGAAGCGGGTAGCCAACGACCGAGTCACTGTCGTATAGTCTGGCTCCTCCAGCACCACATCCAATAAGATGTAGCCCCGCCGCTGGTAGACCACAGGCTCGTACTCCAGCTCGTAGTGCAGCTTAGGGATGGGCTTGCCGGCGCGGGTCTCCCGCTCCACCAGGCGGTAGCCGGTGAAAGCTCCCCTGGCCACCACGGCCGACAGCACCATTGCCAACACCTCGGGTGCTACCTCAGCGGCGATGTCAACGTCAATGGAAAGACGGCCGGGCCTGGGCAGGAGTAGAAGCAGCGCCGTGCCGCCTTTCAGGAGAAAATCCAGCCCTTCACGGCGGAGGGCGGCGACCAGGTCCAGACAACGGACAGCCTTCTCCAGGATGACGGGATCGGCGCCTAATTCCTGGCGCGTGGCATCGAGCCATTCAGCGTCCAGGCGGTCAGGCATTGAACGGCCAGGCGCATGGCCGGTCATCGCTCCATCTCCCCCCTGGCTCCTGCTACGATGGCCTCGATGGCCTTCGCCTGGCGGCCGGCATCTCCGGGCCTGTCTACCCACACGGGCAGCGATGTCCAGTCGCGGAGCTGGCTCAAGAGAGTCCGCCACTCAGTACGGATGCCACGCCGTTCGGCGTAAGCCAGGAGCAGCACGAAATTAACCGTGTAGTGGGACAGAGCGGCCCGCAGCATACGCCCCAGTTCCTCGGGTGCCAGCGGCAGCCCTTCGCGGGTGGACCCGAAGTAGAGGTCCACCAGGAGTTTCTCCAGGCTCGCAGTGCGTATACCAGCGACCTCAACGGTGGCCATGGTCTCGGCACGGCTGCGGATCACCGCCGGCTCTTCGGCCAGATCCAGAAGCTGACTCAGGGCCTCCCGCGAGGGATCGAGCAACACGTGCTCCCCGGCTGTCAACAGCACCTCATAGATGGTCGCCGCCACATCCCGTTCGGCCTCGACGAAGGTCACGTGATGTGTGGGCACCATGTGGGCCAGTTCGACCACCTGGACGGTGCTCCAGAGGGTGAATTCGGCAAAAGGCAACCCAGCCTGGATGGTATCTGCCAGCACCCGCAGTCTCTCGGGAAGCACGGGCTCAAACGCCAGTGGTGCCTTCGCCCGGTAAAGGCCGCGGCCCACCTGGGCAAGCATTCCCTGCTGAGCCAGGCGATTCAGGTATTGGTGGGCCGTAGCACGGGAGAGGTCGGGCTCCCGGTCCAGCACGTCGTCGGCGGTGATAAATGTCCGCTCTTGGGCCAGTTCCTCCAGCCAAGCTGGGGCTGGGGCGATCTCAGCCACACTCACGAACCCCTCGGCTGCACTCAGGGCAAGCTTTTCCTCCAGTAACTGCTTTGGGACACAGCACTGTGCTCCTTGTCTCCCCCGTCTCCTGGTCTCCTTGTCTCAGACGGTGCCCGGCGATGAAACCGCCGGCGCCGCAGACTAAGGCTTTCTTCATACAAATCCTCCAAAATAGAACGCTGATGACGCAGATGCACGCTGATGGACGCTGATGTTTTTATTTTTTACTTTTGATCTTGTTTATCGGCGTTTATCGGCGTGCATCCGCGTCCTAGCTCCCCCGCTCCCCTGCTCCTCTGCTCCCCTGCTCCTCCGCACCCCCGCTCCCCCGCTCCTCCACTCAACACGCCCGCCGGCGCAGCGGACTAGCGCTTTCTTCATGCAAACCCTCCAGAGATGGGACGCAGACCTGTCCTGAGCCTGGCCGAAGGATCAACGCCAATGAACACAGATTTTTTTCTATTTTGTTTTTGATCTGCGTTTATCGGCGTGCATCCGCGTCCTAGCTCCCCCGCTCCTCCGCACCCTCGCTCCTCTGCTCCCCTGCTCCTCAGCTCCCCCGCCCCACCACCTCCAGCACCGCTGCTGCCAGCTTGTCCGGATCGTGGCGCCAGAGGGTGCCGCTGGCCGCCAGGGAGCCCACGATGACCTGGGGCACAAGCTGCCGGCATCTATCCAGGTCAGGCTCTACGGGGAAGGAATGCTCCTGACGA
>VGOG01000341.1 GCA_016875995.1 Chloroflexota bacterium | reverse complement strand
AGGAAGAGGCCCAGATCCAGGCCCTGGGCGAGGGCGAGGCCGTGTTCGACGCCCGCACCAGCCTGGATGACGTGAACGAGACCCTGGGCTTGCACCTGGAAGGGGAGGACTTCGATAGCATCGGCGGGCTGGTGTACAGCCAGTTGGGGAAGATGCCCGCCGCCGGCGACGAAGTGCGGGTGGACAGCGTCACCGTGGCCGTGCTGTCTACGGTGGGCCGGCGCATCAAGAAGGTGAAGGTGACCAAACACCCAGAACCCGTGGAGAATGAGGAGACGATCAATGACTGACGACGAACTAGTGGCCCTGGCCGCGCAGGCGCGCCGCCACGCCTACGCCCCGTACTCGCATTTCGCCGTGGGCGCGGCGCTGCTGGCGCAGTCGGGCCGCGTCTACACTGGCGCCAACGTGGAGAATGCCTCCTACGGCCTCGCCGTCTGCGCCGAGCGGGTGGCCGTCTGGCAGGCCGTCGCCGCGGGCGAGCGAGCCTTCACGGCCATCGCCGTAGTCACAGAGAACGGCGTCTCGCCCTGCGGCGCCTGCCGCCAGGTGCTGGCGGAGTTTGCCAGCGACCCGCGGACGTTGCGCCTCATCGTCGCCGACACGCAGGGCCGCCGCCGCACGTACACATTGGCTGAGTTGTTGCCAGAGGCGTTCACGCCAGAGCAGTTGCCCCAAAGAGGTGGGACATAGACTTACACCCTCTGTTGTAGTTATAGTTAGTGGAGGAGGAGGAAAATGTTAAGAAGACGATATTTATACCTGGCTGGCGTGGGGTTGCTGATATTCCTTGGCCTCACTCTTTGGATAAGCATCGCCGGAGCACAAGAGACCAAACCAGGCTGCCGCTATTTCCAACAAACTGGCTTCCAGGTGTGTAATGAGTTCCTGGACTTCTTTGAAAAACGTGGCGGCGTGGACATCTTCGGCTACCCCATCTGCAACGAGATTATCGAGGGAGGCCTGAGGGTCCAGTATTTCCAGCGAGCACGCATGGAGCGGCACCCGGGTAATCCAGGCCCCTACAAGGTGCAACTGGGGCTCTTAGGCTCGCTGCTTTATGGGCCGCCAGCTCCACCTGTGCCCAAAGACCTTATCCCTTCCCCCAGTGATCCATGTGCCCGCTATTTCCCAGAGACTGGGCAGGTAGTAGAGGGAGCCATCTGGGAATTCTACCGTACCTGGGGTGGCCTGGACATCTTTGGCTATCCTATCTCCCCGGAGTTAATGGAGAACGGCCTACTAGTGCAGTACTTCCAGAGGGCGCGGCTAGAGTGGGACCCGAACACCCATGATCCCTGTGAGGTTCAACTAGGGCCCTTGGGTCTGGAATGGCAAAGGCGGCATCCTATCGTCAGTCCAACACCGACGCTAACGCCCATGCCCATACCTCCACCATGGTGGTTACGTTTTCCGAGGTTTGATGTGTCGCTGTTCATCCCTATATTCTTGATATTCTCCATCGTAGCCATGTTGGTTGGAATCCTTTTCTCGAAAGGGGAAGTCATACAGGATTGGTGGGGTACATGGCAAAAGCGCATAAAGCCAGCACCTAGCACAAATCAGGAGGCGCCCCCCAGTACTGTAGCTCCGGAAGAATTCTCTGAGGAGAAAACCAGTGGTTGTGCGAAAGACAAGGGGCGGGCCCATGTCCTTGTGAACATCCTAATTGGGCTTGTTCTGGCATTCTTGCAAGGTACATTGTATCTATATGCTCTACTTATTGCAACTGCGGCTTGTTTACTGTATGTATTCTCCCCGTTTATAATGCATTACCTTGCATATCCCACATTTCTGCCTACGAATATTGCAGACATTTCACCTCGTATTGACAACACAACGGTTGCTTTGCTCCTCATCGTAGTCGTGCTCAGTCTGTTTTCACTAATTAGCCACGTCAAGATCTTTGATATTCTTGAAATCAGGCGCGACTTAACCAGGTTCAAGGAAGACGTTGATGAAAAATTTGGTCATATCACTGATAAAATAAATATCCTTACAGCCTCAGTCCAAAATACCCTTACAGCAGTCCAGATTCGCTCAACTCAAGCGAGCTATATCAATGTCTTTGTAGGCGAGCGCCTAGAGAGAATCGAAGAACAACTGGGCAAGACCAAATACCGTCCAACAGAGGACAGTGTTGATAGGATAAGGCAGCGTGATCTGCCTGAGCCGAAGACTCCCCTTGAGGGAGTAGTATCCCTATTCAGATTGCGGTTCTTGATTGAGGAGAAGCTAAGGAATCTGGCACAAGCACGCGACATCGAAGTTCCCGTGTCTTATAACCTCCTAGAGTTGAATCGGAAGTTATTAGGTCTTCGCGTCTTAGATGAAGCACTGTCAACTTCGATCAAGAATATCTTGCAGATCACGGATGAGGTAGTTGGCGGAATTCCACTAGCACCAGAACAAGTGGAAGCTATCCTCAGCAGTGGCGCAACGATTCTGGCCTCTCTAGACAAGATTCGTCAAGGAGAAGGACAAGGCTCAGAGCGAAGCCTCTGAAGAAAATGAAAGTCGCTGTCGGTTCCACCAATGGCGTCAAGGTCAAGGCGGTGGCGGCGGTGAGCTACCGCGAGAAGTCGCTGCTCTCCATTTTGTAGGGAGGGAGAAAATGTATCTGCATGAAGTAGCCCTGGACACCTTCGTTCTGCTTCAGGCCAGTTGGCCGGTGGGCAAGGCCTGCCAGCTTATCGCAGGTCTGAAGCCGACGCACGTGATCATACATCGCACCGATCCGGCAGGCTATTACTACCTGTATACCACGTTGGAGGTGCTCTACCGTCTGGAGCGTAAACCCAACCGGATGTCCCTCCATGACGCGTTGAATCTGCATGAATACGTAGCTAC
>VGOG01000340.1 GCA_016875995.1 Chloroflexota bacterium | reverse complement strand
AAGTGGCCTACGGCTCTCGGCGGTGGAAGAAGCGCTACGGCTCGGCTGAGCTCGCCGAAGTCGGCCGGCGCAACCTCTCGGAGAGTCGCAACGGCTCCATGGAAGGGATGGGGTTCAAGCGCCTGCCCAGCTTCGGCTTACGTCACGGCGGCAAAGAGGTGGCCATCGGCGACTTCGTGAACAACCTGCGCACCCTGGGCCGCCTGGTACAGGAAGCTACCGTCCTGGCCCTCCGGGCCGGTGCGGGCTAGCGTCAGGTCGTCCATCCTGACTCACCTCCCTGTTGGGGGGCTCACCTGACAGGGATAGTTCCGCCTGCCTGCTGACCGTCTCCGATGGCCTCGCCCCCTCCTCAGAACTGCTCCTCGACCCCTCTGGACCGGGCCAACCTGCCCGGTGAGTATCTCCCACCGAACTGCGGCGCACTGGGCCACCATCCGCTGCGCACTGGGCGGCTCCCAGTTCGCCCCTTGAGCCCCTCAACCCTCACCCTTCCCCTCCTCACCCCCATCCCTGCAACCTGGCCCTGTGCATACCCCTACTCCTGGCCCCTCACCCCTCACAATCGCTGCGCAAGCCCGACAGGTGCGACGCACCTCGTCCAGTTGCCCGAGGATGGGTTCGCGGTAAAATAACCACAGGCTGGATTCGGGCCAGCTTGCCCTGGTGTCGGTGGAACATGCAGATGGACCATACAGAAGACTGAGCATATCGGTTAAGAAGGTATCGGATAACTCAGATTCTCTCCGTCTAACTGCATTTGACTCGACATAACTAACGGGGATACGGGCACTGCCAGCGAGATCGTGCAGGAGCCATTCCCCTCACAACGTCTTCTGGGATCGTTAGGGCAGCTTGTATGGACATAGACTTCCTCCGCCAGCATCAATATCGGCAAGTCAGACACGTGCTTCCTCTGGAAGGGGCAGGGGCGCGATCCAATGGGTCGACAAGACGTTCAGGAACTCGGTCTGTGCGAAGGCCAATGATGACGCGCCAAGATGCGCCAATTCATGACCGCAGCGATCATCAGTGCGGCGATGTGATTCATGCTGTCGCTGCGATAGGGAGCTTTGCCAGCCCGATGATTCAGCTTGGCCAAACCGAATCGACCTTCTTCGACAAAGCGGGCTTTCTGGGCAGTCTTGTAGGCATCCGTCTGGCAGTGCTCTCGATTCTGCAGCCAACGTCGGTGGTGCGCCGGGTCCAGTGCGAAGGTTTTGGGTGCTCCTTCGCCACTGGGACAGCATTGCTCGTACAAAGGACACTGCTCACAACCCGTTCCTACAAGGAGCTGGCGTCCCGACCGTCCGTTGCCTTGTGGCTGCACGAGGTTCCCGTTCGGGCAGTAGAGTTCCCACTTGCTGCGATGCCAGACCAGGCAATCGGTACCGAACCCCCCATCGCGTGGCTTGACGTGCTCTCGGCTGGTGATATGGCCCTCGATCTCTGCCTCATCCAGGCAAGTATACACATCGGGATGATCGAACGCACTGTCCATCGCTGCCCCCTTCGGCTTGCCCAGCACGCGCTGGAGGTGCTGGGCAAGCGCCGGGCGGAAGAGCGACGCTTGCTTGACGTTGCCTGCCGCCCAGGCCACAGCGGTGATGATGTGGTGCCAGCCGTCGACGACAAAGCCCAGCAGATAGCCACAGAACCAGGTGTAGCTGGTCGTGCGGCCCACGCGTGCGTCCTGGTCTCCCCGTGTGTGCGACAACCGTTCCAGGATGTGCTGGGCTACTCGCGGCAGCCAGGTGACAACGGCCTGGGCGGTCATATCCTGCACGCAAGGTTTGTCTGTGGTGGCCAACTCCTCTCGAACCGCCTCCTCCAGCGTCGTCTGCCAGGCCGTCTGCTCTGGGTGCGTCTGATCATCCCAGTCTGTGACACTCCGAGCAACCCGTTCTGGAGCGACATCCTGCAGCCCTTTGTGGGGCAAGGTCTCCAACGCCACTTCAGCAGCCAGTATGCGCAGCGCCTCGGGAAAGGGCTCTGCGGGCATTTGATCGGCCCATACTTGTTCCAGGTAGCGGACCAACGCCTTGCTCAAGATCACCGCCCGTTCGTACGGACTCCAGCGGTGGCCACTGGCCACCACCGCCGTGAGGTCAAAGTGGATCAGTTCGTTCGCCACCAGTCCGGCCTCGATGCAGGCTTGTACGGCCATGGTCAGCACCCGCTCGAACAACTCGACCCCCAGCCGCTGGCGGAAGGTGTACAACGTACTGTGATCCGGCCACGGGCCAAACAGGCCGAACCCGCAGAACCAGCACCAAACGATATTCTCCCGTACCCGGCACAACAGGGTCGTTTCGTGTGGCACTCCGTACAGAAACATCAGCACCAGCAAGGCCACCATTTGGGCCGGTGCCCAGGCGTGCGGCCCTCCGTGCGCATTGTGATAGGACGTCGCGCACAGGACATTGATCGCCGACCAGTCGATCACCGCCCACAGTCGCACCAGTTCGTGGTTGGCGGGCACTTTCAGCAAGAAAAACAACCCACTCAACACGTCCAGGGGATGCACTTTCCAGCGCGGCGCGTCCGGCCCTTTGCCGCGCACGGTCATCGCGGGTTGCGTCCAGGTGAAAAAGGATCGAGCGCGCCATGCATCTGTCAACCGGGCGACCAATGTGTCCCGCATCTCGCCGAAGACCTGCCAAGACAGGCTGATCTCCAATCGCTGCGCGTTCCAGCGCAGTTCCGATGTTCCTGCACCTTGGATTATGGCTCCCATCGTTGCCTCCGTTTCTACTGTTTGGGCTCAGTAGAATGGTACAACGATGGGGGCTTTTGTCCAATTCCGACAGGTAGATTCAGTTGTTAAGTCTACATAATGTCAAGTTATCCGATACCTTCTTAAGCCCGGTACCCAGGAGGGC
>VGOG01000339.1 GCA_016875995.1 Chloroflexota bacterium | reverse complement strand
TTGGAGGGAACGGTCAATGTCCTGGTGTCAGCCATCGAGCTAAGAGATCCCTACACCGCTGGTCATCAGCGCGGGGTGACCCAACTGGCCTGCGCCATCGCTAACGAGCTGGGCCTTTCCGAAGAGCAGATCGAGGGGCTCCGTATGGCCGGGCTGATTCATGATGTCGGCAAGATCAGTATCCCTGCTGAAATTCTCAATAAGCCCGGTCGGTTAAGCGACCTCGAATATGGTCTGATCAAAGCTCACCCCCAAGTCGGGCACGATATATTGAAGGCAGTAGAATTTCCCTGGCCGGTTGCGGAAATCACGCTGCAGCATCACGAAAGGATAAATGGTTCTGGATATCCTCAAGGGTTATCGGGTGAGGAGATCCTCCTGGAGGCAAGAATCCTGGCTGTAGCAGATGTCGTGGAGGCTATGGCCTCTCACCGGCCTTACCGGCCGCCTCGCGGGTTAGACGAGGCCCTGGAGGAGATCTCGCAGAACAGGGTGGTCCTTTATGATCCTGAGGCGGTGGACGCTTGCCTGAAGCTTTTCACCGAGGACGGGTTTACGCTCGAATAGAAGGTGAGCGACTCAAGACAGCACTCACGCCCAGGCTCGCCCCACAGGCTTTTGGACAAGAGGAGTCATAGTGGACTACTCCAAGAAAAACAAGGCGCAGTTGATCGAAGAGATAGAAGCTCTGCAGGAGAAGGTAGCGGAGCTAGAGCGCGCTCTGGCCGAGCGCAAGCGGACGGAGCAAGAGCCCCGACACAGTTACGCAGTATGGCGAAGAACTCTTGATGGAACGGTCCATGCCCTGGCAGCCATAGCCGAGGAGAGGGATCCGTTCGCCGTAGGCCATCAGCAGCGTGTGGCCCGGCTGGCCTGCGCCATCGCCAAGGAGATGGGCCTTTCAGAAGAGCAGATTGAGGGGCTGCGCATGGCCGCGCTGATTCATGACCTCGGGAAGACATCTGTACCTGTTGAAGTTCTCGTTAAGCCTATCCCGCTAAGCGACCTTGAACGTGGTCTGATGAAGATGCATGTCCAGGCCGGCTACGACATATTGAAGACCATAGAATTCCCCTGGCCAGTGGCCGAAATCGTGCTTCAACATCACGAGAGGCTGGATGGCTCCGGTTATCCTCAAGGGTTATCGAGTGACGACATCTTCCTGGAAGCAAGGATCTTAGCCGTGGCCGACCTTGTTGACATCATGACCTCTCGCCAACCTCAACGACTGGCCCTGAGCATAGACGAGGCCCTGGAGGAGATCTCGGCGAACAGGGGTGTCCTTTATGATCCTGAGATAGTAGATGCTTGCTTGAAGCTGTTCACTGAGAAGGGGTTTGAGTTCGAGTAAGAGCCTGTGGAAGGATAGCTTCATAGCAATAGCGGGGGCAAGAGTTCCGGCTCTTGCCCCTTGTCGTTTTGTGGGGTATAATGGACAAGCCATGCGAATCGCGATGATCGGCCTCTTTGGTCTCAGGCCCAAGGGCACCATGAGTGTGCGAGCGTTGCCTTTGGCCAGGGCCCTGGTGGCCAAAGGGCATGAAGTAAGCGTCATAATGCCGCCCTGGAGCTACCCTCAAGACTCAGGGCGGGAATGGGAGGAGGATGGGGTTAGCATCCGCAACGTCACCTTGCCGCCTCGCTTCCCTCTCATCTCGTATCTGATCATCACCTGGCGGCTGGTGCGGCAGGCCCTGGCCCTCAGGCCCGACGTCGTCCATTGCTTCAAGCCCAAGGGCTACGCTGGTCTGGCGGCCATGGTCTTTTGGTTTTTGAAGAAGCCAGGGTTGATCAAAGCGCGCCTGGTGGTGGACAGCGACGATTGGGAGGGGAAGGGGGGCTGGAACGAGATCGAGCCCTACACCGGGCTGCAGAAGCGCCTCTTCGCCTGGCAGGAGCGATGGGGGCTGACCCACGGCGATGCCCTCACCGTGGCCAGCCGGGCATTGGAGACCATCGTGTGGAGCCTGGGGGTGGCGCCGGGGAAGGTGTTCTACGTGCCCAACGGAGTTGTTCCGAGTTCCGAATCCAATACCCAATATCCAATATCCAATATCCAATATCCAATATCCAACATCCAGTTCACCGACCATCCGACTGTACTCCTCTACACCCGCTTTTTCGAGTTTGCTGTCGAGCGGGTGGTCGAGATATTCAGACGGGTGTTAGATCAGGTGCCGGAGGCGAAGTTGTTGGTGGTGGGCAAGGGGTTCTTTGGGGAGGAGGAGCGGTTGAAGGAATTGATGCGGGAGGCAAGGATAGCCGATCATTTGGTCTACGTTGGCTGGGTCGAGCCAGACGAGCTCCCTGCTTACTTCGCCGCAGCAGACGTGGCTATCTATCCCTACGACGACACGCTCATCAACCGCACCAAGTGCGCCGTCAAGCTGATAGACCTCATGGCTGCTGGAGTGCCCGTGGTGGCCGACGACGTGGGGCAAAACGGGGAGTACGTCGTCCACGGCGTCTCTGGCCTCCTGGTCGCCACCGGGGATACCGACGCCTTCGCTGGCAGGGTGATCGAGCTATTGCGGGACGAAGGCCTGCGGGCCAGGCTGGGGGAAGAGGCGCAGAGGCGGATCTTG
Source organism: Chloroflexota bacterium (assembly GCA_016875995.1). Taxonomy (GTDB): domain Bacteria; phylum Chloroflexota; class Anaerolineae; order VGOG01; family VGOG01; genus VGOG01. The sequence continues at coordinate 298 of VGOG01000339.1, read as the reverse complement.
GAGGAGTTTGATTGGGGAAAGCTAGCGGCGAGGGTGGAGGAAGCGTACCGAATTTTAGACGAATTCTACCAAACCTTCAATGGAGCAAGGTCGCAGGGGAGCAGGGTCGCCCCCCCCCGCTTCGCTGCCCCCCCGTTCCTTGCTCCCTTGTTCCTTGCTCCCTTGTTCCTTGCTTGGTGGTTTTCTAAAGATGAAGATCTCTCCAAAGAGGCGCTCCTGTTGGACTTCGATGCCCCTCAGCTTGATGAGCTCCAGCACGGCCAGGAAGGTGACGATGATCTCCAGGCGTGAGGTTGCC
>VGOG01000338.1 GCA_016875995.1 Chloroflexota bacterium | reverse complement strand
GTAGGCTTGCGCCCCTGTTCTTGCTCCAGGCGTCTTGCTGTCTTGTAGAGCTGCCTGATGCGGTCACTCATGTGGACGGGGACGCGGATGGTGCGCCCCTGGTCAGCGATGGCCCGGGTGATGGTTTGGCGGATCCACCAGGTGGCGTAGGTACTGAATCTGTAGCCCCGTCGGTAATCGAACTTCTCGACGGCTTTCATCAATCCAAGGTTACCTTCCTGGATCAAATCGAGGAAGGGGACCCCTCGCCCCATGTATTTCTTAGCGATGCTGACCACCAGACGGGTGTTGGCCTTAATGAGGTGCTCTCGGGCTGCTTTGCCTTCGTCAATAACTCGCTCCAGCTTCCTTCGCTCTTCCGGAGCGTGGCCGTCCTTGCTCAGGCGGCGCTGGGCTGCCAGGCCTCTCTCCAGTAGCTTGGCCAGCCTTATTTCTTCCTGAGTGGACAGGAGGGGCACGCGGGCCATTTCCTTTAGATACAGCCCAATGGAGTCATCACTGGCTATGCCGCTCAGATCGAGAATATCTTTTTCTGCCAGATATTCTTCCTCTACGCTTTCTTTCTCTGCTTTTACCTTGTCTTTGTCAGTGATTTCTCCTCTCTCATCCTCGTGGATGTCAATACCTACATCCTGAAAGTAAATGAAGACTTCCTCCAGTTGATCCAGATTTTCCTCCGCCTCAGGAAAGGCTTCCAGTATATCATCAAGGGTAAGGTGCCCCTGCACTTCAGCTCTTTCCAGAAGCTCCGCTACGGTGTCTATTTCTCTTTCTGGGTATATGCGCACCTTTTTAATCTCCGTTTCTCAGTAGCTCCCTGAGTCCTGCTAAGCGGGTATCGGTGGTTTCCTCCACGCAGTCGCAAAACCCCTCGTTCAGATCTTTCCCGCACTCGATGCACAACCCACGGCAGTCGGGTCTGCAAAGTGGCCTCATTGGCAGATCCAGCAGGATTTGTTCTCGCAGAGCCTCGGTGAGGTCCAGGATGCCGTTCACTCCGATGGGGAATGTAGTCCCCTCCTGAGGTTTTATAGGGGGCAGGCCGAATTGGGCCTCCAGATGGAAATCGAGCGGTTGGGAAAAGGTCTCCAGGCAGCGAGCACATTCCAGTTGTATCTGGCTGTGTAACTGCCCTTTGCCGAAGATGCCTCTGTTGCTGCGTGTGAATTCAACCGTCCCCCGCACGAAATCTACACGTAGATCTTCTGCCAGCCTTTGTTGGGCCTCGTCTATGTCGAAGCTCATTTTGGAGCCGGCGGGCTCATCCAACAATCTGGCCAGGTTGAACTTCATCATCTTGTTCACATCATCTTTTAGTGGGCTCAGTAGATGGAAATTTTGAAGCAGAGCGAGCTCCCATGCCCGCGAATAGGCGGCGTGGGAGCCGCCGCTGCTAGTAATTTTCCATCTACTGAGGCTGGAGAGATCCATACACGAAAAAAGCGACCTACGGTTTACCCAGTGATTAACCGGCCCCAAGATGGGTTCTCAGTCGCATTTCCTCTCAAGCCATGCATATATTATAGCACAATAATCGTGATATGTCAAGTTTTTTACATAAATCTTCTGGCGAAGACCATCTACTCTTTCCAACCGTATTCCCCTACCAGGGGCACAAAAGCCACGGGGGTTAGGCGTTCCCTTGTCAGTAAGTCGCCCTGACACCTCACCTTAACCAGCACCTGGGACCACTGGCTCCCCACCGGGGCCACCAGACGCCCTCCGTCGGCCAACTGCTCCGTCAAAGGATGGGGGACATCTGGCGCACCGGCGGTGACGATAATGGCTTCGTAGGGGGAGTATTCCGGCCAGCCCAGGGTGCCGTCACCTACTTTGATCACGACGTTGGTGTAACCAAGTTGAGCGAGGACTTTCTCAGCTTGTTGAGCCAGCGTGGCGTGGCGTTCCACGCTGTACACTTGATGGGCCAGATGGCTCAGGATGGCCGCCTGGTAGCCAGAGCCCGTGCCGAGTTCCAGCACCTTCTCTTGCCCTGTCAGCTCCAGGAGTTCGGTCATGAGAGCGACAATGTAGGGCTGGGAGATCGTCTGCCCTTGTCCGATGGGTAGAGGACCATCGCAGTAAGCCAGGCCACGCATGTCATCAGGGATGAACAGGTGGCGAGGCACCTGGCGCATGGCATCCAGCACTCGTTTGTCCTTGATACCACGGCGGGCTAACTGACTCTCCACCATCTGCTCGCGCTCTTTTTGGTAGTTTGTGTCCGGACTTTGGTTTTTGCTTCGTTTCAACATCGTTCTTTTTCCGGGTGTCCGCTAGCCCTCTCCACTTTTTGACCGTAGCCAATTATATCACGGAAGGCTAAAATGAGCCACTTTTAAGAAAACAGCCGAGGGTTACTGGCCTCGGCTGTTTCTGGTGTTTCTGTTAGCGATATCTTTTGGTCGGAGGGGCTCAAGCTTGAACCAGTTCCATTTGTAGTACCTTGACATCCTCAGAAGCGTTGGCCTTCCCCTGAAGCCGGGCAGCAGAGGCCTTATGGTTCCAGGAAGCGCGGCTGTTTTCGAGATACTCGTGCAACATCTTCACGCTATATCGGCGATGTCCCCCAGGCGTGCGAAAAGGAACCAGTCCCCCCTCCCTCTCTATCCTGCTTAAAGTGAACAGGCTCACTCGTAAGTATTGAGCAGCTTCTCTGGCATTAAGTAGGGTCAACTTTTCGTCTAATTTTCCGTTCCACTCTCCCATCTCGTCAATCTCCTCTGGCCTTTGACTATCTCTAAAATAGGGTGGCCTTTCTTCCAGGCCGTGAATAGTAGCCACGAGCAAATTGCTCTAGCTCGTCTCTCCTGATCAGCCATTTGTTGGCGAACTTAAACGCGGGAATCTTTCCCTGGCGTATCAGCCTGCGGACCGAATCCGGGTGTATACACAGACGCGATCCTGCCT
>VGOG01000337.1 GCA_016875995.1 Chloroflexota bacterium | reverse complement strand
GAACTCCTGGCATTGCGGCTATGAGGAGGATCCCGACCATCCACCGGCGGGCACGCTGCTCTACACGACCTGCGTCAACGCCGACAAGTATGGCGTGTACGCTGATGGTCAGGGTGGGACGTACCAGGAGCCAATCGAGATCAACTCGCCGGACTGCCCGCTGCCGGCCGACTACCCGCCGTACGGTAGCCTCCTGCGCACGGAGTGCCGGGGCGTGGACTTGTGGGGCTGGTACGCTGATGGCCAGGGTGGGGAGTACGACGAACTAATCCAGGCGGACACGGAAAGCTGCGGTGGCGGGGGCGGCCCGGCGCCGACGGGGCCGGAGGTGCCCGAGCGGGGGAGGGGTGGCGGGGAAGGCGGCGATCTTGAGGTAAGACTAGTGACGGAGGCGCTGCGTGGCTAACGAGGACCTTATCTGGATAGATGGCGGGGGCTCGTCCTTTACGCTGCAATCTACGGGGAGCGCGGATCGGGAAGTGACCTTTGGCGATGGCCTGGGCCTGCCCCTCTTGGTGCACCAGGCGGAGATGTTCCCGCTGGACCATGGGAGCCTGGATCTGGCGCGGCGCTTCAAGGAGCGGCGGGTGCGGTTGGGCTTTCACCAGTCGTTTTCTTCCCGCGCCAACTGGTACGCCGGGCGGCTGGCCCTGGCGGCGGCCTTCAATCCGGCCCTGGGGATGGGCCAGCTGAAGTGGATCAATGCCAGCGGCACGGACTACCGGCTCGATTGCTGGGTGGTAGATATGCCCCTGGACCTGGTGGCTGAGGCCTCACCCAAGGAGATTCGTACCACGCTCACCCTGTGGGCGCCCTGGCCGTTCTGGCGCCCGGCGGCGGCCACGAGCTCAGCGGGGACGTTCAGCGGTACCACGCCGGTGAACATTGCGATTACCAACGGCGGCCACCTGGCGAGCGTGCCCCTGACGATCACCATCACCGGCCAGGCCACCAGTCCGCTGATCGAGATCGTGGGCACGAACAAGAAGATTGACCTGCGGCACACGATCACGGCGGGGCAGACGGCGGTCTTGACCTGCTTTCCCCCCGATGCGGTGACGGCCTTGAAGTCCACCACGAACCTGATTGGCGATTTGACCTACGATAGCACCTTGGCCGGGTTTGCCCTGCCGCGGGGGAGCGTAACCGTGCGCATCACCGGGGGTAGCGCCGGGGATAACGGCACGGTGACCCTGGCGTGGTACCCCTGGTATTTGGCGGTGTAGCATGGCCAGCCACAAGTTCCTGGTTCTGGATACCTCTACGCCCGGGCTGTTTGAGTGCTGGCGAAAGCTAAAGTACACCAGGGAGCGGTTTGGCCTGGGTAGCTTTTCCCTCGTGGTGCCGGTAGACCACGCTCAGGCCAGCACCCTGGCCCGCAACAAGCGCGTGCTGATCGTGCGCGACGCCGACAGTAGCCAGGAGGCCCGGCTGTGGGGGGTGATCACCGGTCTGCATCAGCGCTACGAGGCCGGAGCGGGGCCAGACCTGGGGGAAACGGGCAAGGGTCAGGTTTATTATACGGTGCGGGGGCTCACCTACGCCGAGTTTTTGCTGGGCGGGCGGGTGTACCCGGTGGATGTGCCACAGGTTCTTGCTCCCGACTGGCCTACCCAGGAGTACAATTACGGGGTGTGGACGGGCGACTATCTTGACGTAGACGATTCGCCTGATAGCCACGATAGCGATAGTACCTACATGCGCACGGCAACGAATTACTCCCGAGAGAGCTTTTTTCTGGCTGCACACGTGTCTGAGGGGGCGATCGCTGGTATTAAGCTACGCAGCGTGTGGCGCAACGAAGAGGCGGGGAGCAATGAGGCCTTTATAGCTCTGCGCATTTATGGTAACAACCAGCTTTTTTGTTTGCCTACGGGCGACGGATCTTATACTGGGTGGGTGGCCGGTGGTGATCATTTTGACGATGTAGATGACCCTGTGGGGAGCTCGGATGGGGATTCGAGTTACATCACTTCTGATACTGTTGGCGCCCGGGATTCCTTTTTTAAGGCCAACATCTCCCTGGCTTCCCTGGCTGAGCCGCGCGAGATCATAGGGATCTCAGTCGTTATAGTGGCCAAGAAGACGGGGGGTACGGGCTCTCTCAGGGCATTCTTGCGGCTGGATGGGGTGGATTATGACGGGGATGATTTGGCCATGACTACCTCTTACCTTTCCTCTACCACGTTCTGGTGGGTGAATCCGGCTACCAATCAGCCCTGGACGGTTGGGGAAGTCAGCGATGTGCAGTTCGGGGTCAAGAACCACGATATCTCGGGCGGGGACTATAACAGGGTGACGCAGATTTACCTAGTTGTGGATTATGCGTTTGTGTATTATCTGGGGACGGTGCAGAGCACCTCTTACGCTGAGTTCTCAAAGATTGTGGAGCTGAACCCGGCCACGCTTCTCCCTTGGACAGATGATGATTTGGCCGAGAGTGAGGTGGGTTTGTACGTCCGCAATCTCTCCGGGCCTGTGCGGGTAACCAGCCTGGCCGTGGAGGTGTTTCACGGTGCCATCACAACCACGGACCACCTGGACGACGTCATGAAAGACTGGGCGGCCGCCTGCCTGGTGTCCGGGGTGGCCAGCGCCGATCGGGCGGTCAGTGGCTTTGCTGTGGAGGCCGACGAGCATGCCGGGGCTTCGGGGTCGTACGACATTGCCCATAACCTGCTCTTGCAACGGCTGATGGCCCTGGGCAAGCTGCACGGCGTGGGCTTCGACGTCGTGGGCGCTTGGGCCTCGGGCGCTACCAAGCTCAACGCGGCGGCGGTGTATACCTTCAGCACCTGCGTGCCGGAGGGCGTGGACAGGACGCACGATCAGGCCGTGGTGGCCGACGTGATTATCAGCCGGGAGCGTGGCCTGGTGCGCACGCTGAGCTACGAGGTAGATGGCCAGAACGAGCGCAACGCGGTAACGGCCCTGGGCC
>VGOG01000336.1 GCA_016875995.1 Chloroflexota bacterium | reverse complement strand
AACTCCCAGGGCGTGTCGGTGAACTGGCGGGTCAGGTCGCATAGCCGCCGCTGCAGCCGCTGGATCAGCGGGCGGAAGGTCGGGCAGTGCTCCAGCTTCCCCCGCTCGATGATGCGCGTGGGCGTCTTGAACGTCAGAGCGATACGATTCCTGGGCAACTGCGCTGCTCGCGCCAGCACCTGCTCATTGGTGACAGGCACGTCGGGCACCGAGACCATCGTATCCCCCCGGCGCAGCACCGGCTGCCGCTCTCCGCTCAGCGAATTCACCGCCGCAATCTCGCGGATCACAAACGTCCCCCGTCGCCGTTTGCCCCCTCGCTGACTCGCTGACTCGCTGATTCGCTTCCCCAGCCCCCCTCGTTCCAGCGCCTGGCTGCCCAGCACCACGTAGGGAAACAAATTGAGGGCCTGGGCGAACATGGTCAGGCCAAAAGAGAAGGTCTCCCCCGGCTCGTATCGGACTCCTGGTGATGCGTGAAGCGTGATGCGTGATGCGTGATACGGCGGTTCTATGGTGTAGGGCCGAGGCACCTCGACGCCTCGTTCGCTTTGAGGGTTGCGGGTGGCCACCAGGAAGCAGATGGGGCAGGTGGCCCACAGGGCGCACTGGCCGCAGCTTTTCGCCTCCTTGTTGAAGCAGAACTGATTTCGCAGGGCCTGGAACAGCGCGCCGCGGATGGCCGAGCCCTGGTGCTCGTTGAGCACGATGGGCGTCTGCACCTCACAGGTGAAGTGCAATTGATGAGCGGTGAAGTTTTCCATAGTTCACTCCTTTTTAGTATCCTGTATCGGATCGTTTGGACCGACTGCATCGCCCTGGGCGAGGCTTTGGCGGCCGGGCCATAAAGCGTCTTCGTAGAAGCCCCCCGGCTGCAGCTCCACAAACTTTTCCCGCTGGTGGAGACACCTTCGCACGTCTACGCATAGGTGACATTTGCCGGCATAACCTTCGTCCAGCTCCTGGTAGCCGTACTCGGCCCTGGCCATCTCCAGCAGGCCGAAAGGCCCGCAGCGGATCAGCGTATCCACCAGGGGCGGGAAGCGGCGTGCCCTGAAGTCGTCCAACACCTGGGGCAGATTGTGCCAATCGCCGATGGTCAGCCCGCCGCAGAACCAGGAGATGTAGTTGCCGTAGAGGTCAAAGTGCGAATGGTGGGCGTAGACGATCTCCAGAAAGCAGTTCTGGCCTTTGAAGGCCGCGGCCGGCCGCCTGTGGGTCAGATGTCCCAGGGCGTACCCCGACCGTCCTCCAGAGATGATGCTGTAGCCATCCCAGAGCATCCTTCCTGCGTGTTTCAACCCGAACCTCTCCACGTAGCGCTCGATGGGTGTGGTCTTTCCCACGTCGAAGAGCTGAACCTGCTCCAGGCAGTGAGGCAGGTAGACGATCGTCCCTTGTTGGCCGAAGGCATCCAGTGCCTTGCGGATGGCCAGGAAGGTTCGGGCTGGCGGAATCTTCTCCGCGTGGAAGGGCGAGCAACTGATCAGGATGGCGTTGAGCCCTGCTTCCCTCAGCGTGGCGAATTTCGCAGCTACATCATCCTCGTGAAGGCACCAGCCAGCGTTGGTCTCCACATAGCAGGGAATGTCCAGCTCGGCCGCCAGTCGGACTCCCTCCAGCAGGAGGGAAAAATTCAGGAACGGTTCGCCCCCGGTCAGGTGCACCTGGAAGCGGTGGTGCCAGTTCCTGGTAGCCTGTAGCGCTTCCCGCAGCGTCTGGAGGGACATCCACTCCTTCCAGTGTGGGCCGCAGTTATACAGGCAGTGCTTGCAGGCGCACTGGCACTGATAGCTCATGATAATGCCCAGGTCGGTGGGGCAGAGCGAGTTTTGGTACATGCGTCAGTTTGCCTCTGGTACTGTTTCGGAGTATAATAAGACTCGGTTCAAGCTGGTTGACGAGGTGAATGAAATGGCCACAATTACCCTCTGGGCTTGGGTTTGATTAAGATACGGAGGTGAGAAACATGACCGCTGTTACGATAACCGAAATCCTCGATGACCTGCGTGCCGCAGATGAGATTACCCGCCGTTTCGAACGCCACTACTGGTTGAGTTCTGCGGATTTTTACGAATTGTATTCTCAGGGCCTGTTGGATGACGGTGAACATACTGAGGATTTTGCCTTATGGGCTGCCTTCTATGAAATCAAGCTCGACCGGGAAAGGGACTTACGGCGACTCTCCGGGGAGCGAATGCGCCAATTCCGAGAGCAAGCCAGGAGTGGTGCAGTCCAGATTAGCCCGCCGGAACCAGCGATCGAGGTCATCCCAGCTTGAGTAGGTTGCGCAATGGGCTTCCCTTCACGGCCTGAGTACGAGGTCCTGGTTTATGGCATATTCGATGCCTACCCCGAAGTCATCAGTTCCACAAACGCAACCGCAAACCTGCCATTGGTATCAGCTTCCAAGCGCCAAATCTACCCACGCTGATCGCTGACTGCATCGCCCTGGGCAACAGCATGACCACCGGGCCGTCTACTAATGATTAGGAGTCCTGCCATGAACCGTCAAGAAATCATCCAGGCACTGAAAGCCCTGGAAGAGGACCGCCGCCAGGCCGACCTGCCCGACCTGCGCACCCTGCTGGACGAAGAGGTCTACAACGTCAGCCAATCCTTCGATGAGCGTTTCCTCTGCGCCTGTGGTGGCGACCACACCCGGCTGTGGGCCTGGGTAGAGCTGGCCCAGGACGAGTTCGGGGTCACCTTCTACCTGACCGAGTTTAGCGGCAACTCGTCGCTCCGCTATCGTCTCCAGACCGCCTGGAAGGTGCTGCGCGGTCGCAGCCTCGATTTCGGCCTGATCTTCGATCCCAAGGACCTCCCTCGCCTCAAAGCCCTCATCAACCGCCTGCCCTAGCTTCGCTTCCGCAAGGCTTCAGATAGAGGCAGTCACCAGCCCCTCTGGTGGTTGGCCGAGGGCGGCGCGTTCGGCCCGCAGTTCTTCCAGGAA
>VGOG01000335.1 GCA_016875995.1 Chloroflexota bacterium | reverse complement strand
GAGGGGCAGGGGAGCAAGGGGGCGAGGGAGCAAGAGAGTGGAGGAGTAAAGGGAGAAGAACTGGAGGATAGAGGTGAGGGGGAGAAAGGGAGGCAAGACGAGAGGGAGAGAGCTGGTGGGGAGACCACCTCTTGATTTTGAGGGCGGGATGGGGTATAATATCAATGACCAATGACAAATGACCAAAGACCAACTCGTCGGGAGGGTGAGATGGAATTAGAGAATTACTTTGATTTTCTCAACGCAGATGACATTCGCATCAAAGGAACGCGGGTGGGCATCGAGACGGTGTTGGATGATTATCTGAATGGTGCCAGCCCAGAAGAGATTGCGGCCCGCTATCGCACGCTGACGTTGGAGCAGGTCTACGCCACCATCACCTATTACCTGCGCAACCAGGAAGAGGTAGACGAGTATCTGGAGCGGTGGCGAGCCTATACAGAGGCTGCCTGGCAGGAGCAGCAACGCAATCCGCCTGAATTTGTGCGAGAACTGCGTGAACGGATGCAACGCCAGCGAGAAGCAGCGGCTCAATGCCAGGATAGACATTCTGGTAGTTGGGCAACCGTTGGCGCCACCGAAAGGTACGTCGGATCCAGACATCCTGGCTTGGATTGAAAAGACAGGCTACATCCTGGTCAGTGGGAATCGCCGCACGATCCCCCAGCACGTGCAGGCACATTACGCCGCAGGGCATCGTGTCCCCGGAATCCTCCTCTTGAAGCGTGCTGCCCGCGTGGGGCAGATCATCGAACAACTTTATCTATTGTGGGCTGCGTCCGATGCCAAAGAGTACATAGATAAACTCCTATACCTGCCCATGTAGCGCTGTCCTGAGGAGTACATCGCCTGGATCAAAGAGCAGCGCAGACCCCTTCACAAACCTGTTGTGTGGCGGTGTGTCATTCATGTCATTACCTAAACTGCCGCTGCGAATATCTGAAAGAAAAACCCTTTTGGTTTTCATTGACCTCTTGCTGGTCAACGGATCTACCTCACTCGCCCTATGGCTGTGGACGCTGAGGGATCCCTGGCTCACCTTATCACGAGGCTTTGTCCTCTCACAGGCGCACTGGTTCTTCTTCCTGACTGTCCTCTGGCTGCTTCTAGCCTCCGTGAACGATTTCTATGATCTGAAAGTCGCTAACAATTTCCTATCCAGTGCCTTGACTCTCCTCAGAATCACGGCCTTTATGCTCCTGGTCTATCTCCTGATCTACTTCTTTTCCCCCCGCTAGCCATGCCCAGATGGAGCGTTGGAACGTATTATGGGACGCGGATGCTTGTACTGAGCCCTGTCCTGAACTTGTCGAAGGACTGTCGAAGTGAACGCGGATAAACGCGGAGTTGGCGATGTGAAGACCGAAGAACGGATCATTGAGCGGCTGCTGCAGAGCATCGTTGAGGAAGACATTGAGATTGTGACCGTTATTGTAGATAAGCGAGTCATCCTGCGTCCGCCGAAAGACCCGGAGGACATCTATCGAGAGGCTGTCACCAGAGCGGTGGCCCATGCTTCTACAAGATTCTCAAAGACAGGATCGTGGTCGAAGAGGTGATCAGACACTACCTGTGGTAAAAAAAGAAAAAAAGCGGCTCTCCGTGGGCCCCGATTTCAGTCTGTCCCCCCGGAGTTTCACCGGGAGCTAGGCACCTTCTACGAAGGTCCAGGGTCACCACGACTTACGATACCGCTTTCTATATAATATTATACTTCTCTTGTCGAACTTTGTCAAATACAATCTTCGGCCAGTCGCCCTTATGTGACCGGCTAACTGGACAAGCTATCTGGAATCTCTTGTGCTATAGGAGAACTTTGTGACCCAACTCAATGTTCCCATGCCGAGCCCCCACATCACTAGCCATTGCCGTCGTCGGCCACCAGCCCTACCTGGGCCTGGCCACTGCTCTGGCTGGCGGCGTAATCCTGGGCTTCGTTTGTATGAGGCGTTTTGAGGCCAAACGTGCTGGGATGAACGAGCAGCAGCAATCGGCGGGCGGCAGAGGGGAGAAGGGGAGCGGAGGAGACGAGGTGAGGGGGTGACAAGGAGAAGAGGAGCGATGCAGAGGGGAAGGGAGGGAGAAAGACGCAAATATGCTTTGCGTTGACGGGGTAGTTGTGGTATACTTAACCAGAATCAAGGCATTGAAGTCAGACGCTGGAGGTGAAATATGGAGCTGGAGAGTTATTTCGACTTCTTAAGCCCGGAGGACATTCGCATCAAGGGGACCCGGATAGGGATAGAGACGGTGCTGGAGGACTATCTGGAGGGAGCCAGTCCGGAAGAGATTGCGGCCCGCTATCGCCACCTGACCCTCGAGCAAGTGTATGCTACCCTCCTGTACTACTTCCGCAACCGAGCTCAAATGGATGCTTATCTGGAAGCATGGCGGACATATACGGAGCGGGCCTGGTTGGAGCATCAATGTAAGCCCTCACCAGAAATCATACGCCTGCGCGAACTAAAGACTCATCGTGCGGCGGCTCAGAAAGGGACAGTCAGCTCTTGAGACCGCTTCGCTATCTACTCTTTTTTGCTTCGTCGCCGATATTCCCTTGGCCAAATCATCGAGGACCTGATGCTCATCTGGGAAGCAAGCGATCCGGAGGAGTATCGGGATCGGGTTGAGTATCTCCCCCTCTGATTGTGCTTCGATCTATAGCTTCTCCCCCTGTAAGTATGCTTCAGCATCGGCGCCCGCATCGTCGAGTTCGAGAAGCGCTTCGTGGCGCACGCCAAAGCATGCCATTAGCATCTCAGATAGGCCAGCCTTTGTCCGCACCGCCTGGCGCGCCTACACCTGGGCGCCGGATGAGCGCGTCAGGCGACTCATCCTGGGCCTGGGCGCAGGTATGCTGGCCCACCAGATCTTCGGCCTGACTGATGCCTTCTTGCTGGGCACCAAACCCGGGGTGGTGATGTGGATCATCATGGGCCTCGTCACCGGCCTGTACCTCAACCTGGCCCCCGATCACCTGG
>VGOG01000334.1 GCA_016875995.1 Chloroflexota bacterium | reverse complement strand
GTAGTACGTGGTCCACAATCCGAAATCCGCAATCCGCAATTCATAATAGCGTCCCCCGATGCGCTTCGATGAGCGTGCGCCAGTTGGTAGTCAGGACGCGCAGCGCCGCCGCCTCGGCCCCGCGCGCGGCAATCAACGGCCTGCCGCCCACACCGTTACCCGCCAGCTTGGGGCCAGCCAGCGTCTCTGCCACCACGCGCAGGCGCTCCAAGTCCGGCCGGGCCTCGTCCAGGTATGCCCCCATTTTGGCCGGCTGGTTCTCCATAAGCCAGAGCACGCGGTGCAGCACGTCAATCAAGGGGGCAGAGGCGCTGTCCAGGGGGAGTCCCAGCTTCTCATCGGCGCCGCGCTCCGTGAAGTCACGCAGGTGATAGGTGTTTTTCTGCTTCTCCACCAGGGCGCGGGGGCCGTAGGAGAGGCTGCGTGGCCCATCCAGTTCTACGCCCTGGGGATAAGAGAAGACGATGGCCTCCCCGGCGACTATGGCCGCCGTGCGATAGGCGTAGCGCCAGAGGACGTAGAAACGCGTGGGGGCATCCACCGCCGCCACGCCCGACCGGGGCAGGCCAAAGAGCCTCTCCAGCAAGGTCTCCAGCACCGCGCCTTCCACCTCAGTGAGGAACTTATCCGCGGGCACCTCTTCCCCGTTGGCGTACTCCACGCGGGCGAAACGGGTGAAGGCGCGCAGCCCGGCGCCCACGCAGGCAATGACCAGGTCCGCCCCGCTGACGCCCTGCTTCCAGAGGGTGTCCACCCGCTCGCGCACGATCTGCGCCAGTTCCGGCTGCACCTGGCCTTCGTAGGAGCCGGTCTCATTCCCTTCTCGCCGCCGGGCCACGAGGAAGATGTTGGAGGCAAGAGCAGACGACTCATTTGCTCGTAATCGGGCAGCTCTTTCCATGCCTATTGGCCATGCCTCGACAACGACAAAGCCAGAGCGTCGCAGGGCGTCTATAAGAGTGGCCCACCCTGCTGTTGTTTTATGAGCGTAAATGATAACCATAGTACCCTGAGAGCGCAAGACACGATGCGCTTGCGAAAAGGCCTGAAACATCATGTCTTCATAGGCTTGACGTGCTCGTGTCTTGTCGCCTTCATGCCGTCCTGCATCGACAATGGCCTCAGACTTTTTTGGTGTGAGATCTGAGGAAAAATGCTCCGGATAGAGATGCCCGATGGAACGCTTAAGCCAGACATAGAAGAAATCCGATAGGTCTGCATATGGAACATTGTCGTAGTATGGCGGGTCAGTTACGATGGCATCAAAGTACGCGTTTTCAAAAGGAAGTTTAGTTGCAGAGCCTCGCGTCACGTTCGCTGAAGGCATCCCAAGGACGGAGCCTTGGCGTAGGAATTCACCCGTTTTTTCAATGACTTGAAGCCAAGTACCAACCAAATGACCGAACGGGCAGGCCTCTGCAAAGTCCCAACGCATTGGAATGGCTTGGCCTTGAATAAACACGGATATCATGTGTTCGAGAAGCCAAAGCGAAAGGGAACTATTATAGTGGGAGAGGGTCGTTACCGCCAGCGCCAGGTATGATCCGATTGCGCGACTATGATTTGCGCTGTACCTTTCAGAAAGCATCTCTTCATAGGCACGTCTTACATACTTGGTGAAGGTCAACAGCATGAGCATTTGACGAGGCAAAAAAAGATCAGCCCAATGGTTCAAGCCGTAAAGCTTGCAGAAAAAGGCCCCTCGAGCGTCAACAAGGGGAAGTGCTTCCGTGATTGGTTGGATTCTCTCACGTTGCAATAGTTTCTCTATTCTCTCCGTGATTATGGCATCTTCAGAGAACAACTTTGTCTCTACTTCATCTGCCGCTAAGTAGGTTTTTCGGGCACTGCCACTAGTGACGGCCACAATGGCCATCAGTTGACGAGAAATGCGACCGCCCATACCCTCCGTTTTTACAAAGGAACTGTCGGCAACAGTCCCACAGAACGGACACGCAACATTCCCTCCCTTACTGCCGACCTCAGGGTCGAACCCCAATCCTTCTGGCGTCTTAGCTTCAACTACGTGATAGCGGACGATCTTCTCGCCAGAAGGTTTGTCTCGGTTGGAGACAGCATCTACTTTTAGCGCCACGATCTCACCAATCTTCTTCGACAGCCATGTACTACGAGCAAGGGGGACCGTACCACCACAGACCGGGCTTTTGCAGCGCACGGTGCGCGTCCAGACGTAGGCCACCGGTGTGAGGCGTGAAGCATCGGGCGTGGAGCGATAAACGTCAAGGGCCGGGATTCCCAACTGGGCCTCACGGTTCACGCCTTCACGCGGCACGTAGATAGGCGGATACAGGTCACCAATCTCCGCCTTGACCCGCTCCAACACCCATTTGCCCCAATACTCCACCTCGGCAGCCAGGCCGGCCCAGGTGCCGTCTTTGGCGCAGCCTTTGGCCGCCGGGTCGGGTTGGCCGTATTTCTGCGGATAGACCAGCGTGCAGAGCTCGATGAGATGGGCCACCGGGTTGAGCTCCAGGGCGTAGGCTTCACAGCCCAGGCGTAGGGCCTCCAGGGGGATCGAGCCACCGCCGGCGAACATGTCCAGGACGCGGGGGCGGGGGGCGCGGCCGGCTTCAATGTCCTCGACCGTCACCAGCTCGCCGCGCTCGGCGGTCAGGCGTGCGGCGTGGGCCTGCAGGATCAGCCGCTGCGCCTCCTGAACCTTGTCGCGCGGGCCAGGATAGGTACAGAGGTCGGCCACGAAGTCCGGCGAGGCTGCGCCGGCGGGTACCAGCGCGCCGAACACCGCGGCACGGCAGGCCACCAGGGGGCGCCGCGCCCACCAGAGGTGCAGCGTGGAGATATGCCCCTGGCGTATGGACTTCTCGCGCCGCGCCTCGGCAGAGATGGCTTCGATGGGCAGATAGTCTTCAATGAGACGTTTATCGGTCATTGCGTGATGTTGAGTTTGGGTAGTTGTCACAGGATATGTCCTTCAAAACAAAGAAGTCTGTATACGCCGTGCACGGC
>VGOG01000333.1 GCA_016875995.1 Chloroflexota bacterium | reverse complement strand
GGCGACTGTAGAGATGGAAACCCAGTCTACCACACCTCGGCCCGGTTGGCAATGACCAGTTATGCAGTTGTCAAAGAGCGTTCAAGGGTGATGCTAGATACCGTCCTGCGGGATATCCATGCCCAGATAGGGCCTTCCGTTGCTCTGGACGCCTGGACATGAATACCAACCAATTGTGTCGTGGGGTCTACCGTCCAAGTCAAAGGAGAGTACTCACCCTCACGTAATTTGCTGCCACTGATCCAGACTTCTCCGAACGCGGCCTGGACGAATTGGGAAGTCGCGGCCTGGACGAATTGGGAAGTGATGTACCCGCCAGTGCCATAGCGGGCCAAGGTATGCGTCTTTGGAATCCATAGATCGAAATCGAATGAGATGCTCGTCATCGTCGCCGAAATCGTGACGGTTCTCGACAGTGGAGGACTCTCTTCGAGATCAGCTTGCCAGCGATCTTGCCAGCTGTCGGCTCCCCTGGACACTATTTGATCCCACAGAAGCCCAATAGGATCATCCAGATACCCAGGAAACTTATGTAAAGAGAAATACAGCAAGTCAACTAAGGCATAGAGAACGAAAAGCAGCAAAGTAACGACGAGAAGGTGTCTGACTATCATCCCAAAAGACCAGGTTTTCATGGCACACTTCCTCCAATCGAACGCACAGACCCATCAGTACACAGAGTAATAGCGGCGCATCACGTTAAGAAAGCGATGGGATTCGAACCCGCAGAGGTAGGATATCAAAGGCGCCTATCCCTCCGCCGTACAAACCTCAACATCAGAGAGCAGCTCGATAACCCGCATCACCGCAGAGTGATCGAGGTCTCCCCAGCCCTGGGCCTGCATGGCGCCGAACAGCTCGTGAGCCAGGGCTGATGCCGGCAAGGAGATGCCGTAGGCCCGCGCCGTCTCACGGACGATGTTGAGGTCCTTGTAGTGCAACTTGCTCCTGAACCCCGGCTCGAAGATACGCTTGATGATCCTGGGCCCGCGCACATCCATGACCCGTGACTGGGCGAAACCCCCACTGAGCACCTGGACCACGATAGCTGGATCTACGCCAGCTTTGGCCCCCAAAACCAGCGCCTCGGCCATGCCAATCAGGGTCAAAGCCACCTGGATCTGGTTACAGGTTTTAACCGTCTGCCCGGCGCCGTTGGGGCCGCAGTGCACGATGGTTTTCCCCATCACCTGGAAAATGGGCAGCACCTCATTGAAGACGTCCTCGTCGCCACCGACCATGATGGATAGCGTGCCCTCCTGAGCGCCCACGTCGCCGCCACTGACCGGTGCATCGAGGCAGCGCACCCCTTTCTCGGCCATGGCCTCGGCCACTTTCACCGCCACGGGGGGCGCGATGGTGCTCATGTCAACATAGACGTCGCCCTCGCTTACTCCCTCTATGAGCCCGCCCTCGCCCAGGGCCACCAGCTCCACGTCGGGCGAATCGGGCAGCATGGTGATGATCACCTGGCTCCTGGAGGCCACCCCTGCAGGGGAAAAGGCCGGCTCTGCTCCCTCGGCGGCCAGCTCCTCAACCGGCTCGCGGCTGCGGTTGTGGACCACCAGCGGATAGCCCGCCTTGAGCAGGTTTCTGGCCATGGGCTTGCCCATGACCCCTAGACCGATGAAACCGATGGTGGGTTTGGTCATCACAACTACTCCTTTCCCTTGCGTCTACGCTTCCTGGGTTTACGCTTCAACTTTGGAAACCTGGCAGGTTTGGGAAACCTGCCAGGTCTATTATCAGACGGACCGGCCAGTTTTCGCCACGACGTGTTCAGCGGTGCGGGCTCCTGGATGGGCAGCTTGGAAGGGTCCATATCGGCCGGGTACCAACCGCCCGGCTGCACCCGAACGGTACGCACTTCTTTGAAGATGTGGAGGTGCTCCAGCATCTCAGGGATGCCCATGGGTCGTTTCATGCTTTCTCGCCAGGCCTGGTGCTCCATTGTACCCATCACCAGGTAGTCGTTGCCGATGACTGAGGGATCGAGTTCTGCGAATAGCGCCGCCAGCAGCTCCTCAATCTCGTCCTGGTGGGCGATCAGCAGGTCACAGTCGGGGCAATAACGACAAGTGTAATTGAGCGCCACCGGCTTCATAGGGTCAATGTGAATGAACAGCGGCAGCTTGCGCTGCCTCATCTTCCGTTCACAACCAGGGCAACGGGTGAAACGGTATTCGGCGTAGGGATTCAGGATGAAGGTGTATTGGGGAGGCAGCTTGCCGAGGCGTCGTTCTTTCCTTTTGGTCATGGTCTCAGACTCGTCACGCTACGGCTGATAGTACGGCCAGCCTTTCCAACCGTGCATCAACTCCGCGCAGCATCTCCTGGACAGTGTCTACCGTTTCCTCGTCGAAAAGCGGTTCGCCACACTGCTCACATACCCAGGCCGGCACATCGTCAATAATCAAGTGATATCCCTTTCGGGTAGCAGTATAACTTACTCTCTTTCGCACCAATGTGCCTTTGCAGTAGATACATTCCATAGCTCATTTCTCCTTCCGAGTCCGCCAGTCCAGCTCCCATTGTTCTGGATCGGGCAGATAAGCTGTGATGACGGCCAGGTAATCAGGCTTTGGCGCACACACAACGTGAATCGGACGACCTCCATCACCTCTCCCTAGCATCAGACAACTGTGTCCACGCAAATCCTCAGGATAGTCCTCAATAACCACGCCACGAAAGATCACTGCTCGCACTTCCCGACTAGAGATCATCCGTTCAGGGGCGTTCATTTGGTTGACAGCGTGGGGTAGGAATAGAATGCGTTTCTCAGCCGCCTCTTTCACCCGCTTTAGAATGGCCTGGGCGTCTTCGATCATCATCCCCTCCGCTGATAACTGGCCTCGTGTGCATATTATACCATGCCTGAGCGCAGTTTGCAACGCTCACAAAGTGTTCTGTAAACTACGCCCGCCTAATCCGATTGCCTGCCACGGGATGGTTCACAATAGGTTGACACTTTAACAATCGCATGGGCTTGCCAGAGGTGGCGATTTCGGGGATAATAGCCATGCTCGCAACGACTACACTTTGGCCGGAGGTGAG
>VGOG01000332.1 GCA_016875995.1 Chloroflexota bacterium | reverse complement strand
CCACCGCAAGCGTTTCCGTTTACACACACGCTCGGCGAAACAGTCGGAGGCTCAACTCAAGGACTTGGTTCGCCGTTGGAAGGCACTCCCGGCGACGGGTCCCCCAAAGTGAGTTTTGCGGTATTGCCCTTTTTCACTCAGCGTGAGCGGGAGAGCAACCGGTTGGAACGCTTCGTGCTGGAGACCTTCTTTGACGTGTACGACCTGTTGCTGGCTCGTGCCAGGCAGGAACGCGGGCAGCCACGTTTCACGGAAGCAACTGGGCCAATCATAATCCTGGATGGTTGCAGCATACGCGAAGCGAATCTGCTCAGCGAGCGGCTAAGAAAGGCTGGCTATCGCGCTACTGGCTACACCTATGCTCTGTCCGAGATACCCTCTGACACGATGACCTTCAGCCGAAACGCGTTCGGCACAGCGCGTATAGCTGGTTTGCGCCACTGGCGACAGTACCAGGTGATCAACATTGAGTCCGGCCAACTCCCTGCCATATTCCCTACAGGCCCCGAGGTTTTGATCTGGATTTCTTACCCTGATGAGTTGCTACATAAGGTACGGGGCGAGGCGTTGACACCTCAGGAGGCTTTCGACAAGACGGCTAATGTGTTGCTGGCCACACTGGATGGCCTGGAAGCTGACGAGTTTCTGGTAACCTCGGACCACGGCTACCTGTACGTGGAGAACGCAACGCTTTTCTGGTCAACAGGACGAGACGAGAAGGTGTTGCGCCAACTGTTCGGTGGCCGACGCGCCGTACCTGCCGATGACGTAGGGCCACAGTTTGACAGACTGCGTCAGGTGCCCAAATCTCGGACTTACGCCCTCTTCGACGACGAAGGGTGCTATGTGCGGGGGCGCTATCACTGGGGCGTGCAGGGGCCAGCTTCGGACATAACCCACGGTGGCCTTTCGTTAATGGAGTGTCTGGCGCCGGTGATGAGAATTCGGCGAGGCTAACATCGTGCCGGATTCACGCACGCTCTGGATTCGGATTGGTGGCGTGTGTGAATCCGGCGTAGCACAGGTTCTAGACTTTGCATCAAATAGAGAGGCGGTTGTCAATGGCCTACATCGAACGCGACTTCCCCATTGAGGGTTTGAACAAGATCGCCCAGAAAGAGGGCAACGCCAAGAAGCCCATCTACCAGATGCATAAGTGGTGGGCGCGGCGGCTGGGTAGCGTCTTCCGGATGCTGATCCTGGCCACTTTTGCCGAGGATGACGTCCGCCCTATGGAATTGTGGCGGCGCTTCTACACGCGCAACCAATTGACCGTGGAGCGGGATGGCAAGCGGGTGCCACCCATCATTCTTGACCCTTTCATGGGCGGTGGTACGACCATCGTCGAGGCCCTGCGGCTGGGCTGCAAGGTGATTGGCGTAGACCTTAACCCCGTGGCCTGGTTCGTGACCAAGAAGGAGATCGAGCCGGTAGATCTGGACGCCCTGGACGCCACCTTCAAGCAATTGAAAAGGACCATAGCTCCCAAAATCTTACACTACTACCGTACCACTTGTCCTTTGGGGCACCAAGCTGACGTAATGTACGTCTTCTGGGTCAAAAAGGTCGCTTGCGTAGGCTGCGGCCAGGACGTGCGCCTCTTCCCTTCCTTTCGCCTGGCCTCTCACAAGGATAACCACACCGTTTTCTGCCCCAGTTGTTATCATATCTTTCAAGTTGGTAACGCCGACAATAAGACCCACTGTGAGGAATGTGGTCATGCTTTTGTGCCAGGCAAAGGCTATTCCAGCGAGGGCTACTACACCTGCCCGGCCTGTGGGCAGCGGGAGCAAGTACTGGACGCCGTGCGGCGCCGTGAAGGACCGCTAGAGGCAGAGATGTTCGCCATAGAGTACTACTGCCCCACTTGCAAGCGCGAGGGCTACGACCAAAGGGGCTACAAGCCAACCTCCGCCGAGGACCTGGCTCTATTCGCCGAAGCCAAGGCAGAGTTCGAGCGACGGAAAGATGAGTTGCTCTTCCCCAGACAAAAAATACCCCAGGGTATGAAGACAAAAGACCTGCTGAACTACGGCTACAAGTATTGGCACCAGATGTTCAATGAGCGGCAGTTGCTGTGCCTGGGGATGCTGCTTGATGCTATTCTGTACATCTCGGACACGAACATCCGTGAACTACTGGTTATGACCATGTCCGACGCCGTGAATGCCAACAACTTCTTCTGCAAGTACAATACCCATCGCTCCGAACTTGAACCGCTCTTTGGCTTGCATGCTTTTCATGTCATTGATCAGCCGATTGAAAACAATGTCTGGGGAGCCAAGTACGGGAGAGGCAGTTTTGTGAAATACTTCGACAAGACCCACAGGGGGAAGGAATACGGTGTCAGCCCTTTTGAGCGAGACGGCGCGGTCAACCGAAGGACGGGAGACACTGTGGTAACGAGGTTAGCCGAGGGTTTTGCTGGCATTCTTGTCGGTCAAGGCGATGGCCTCTTGTGGGCGCGGACCTCAGAGGACCTCTCCTCGATTCCTGCCCGGTCGGTGGACGCAGTGATCACTGATCCCCCTTACTGCGACAATGTTGCCTATGCCGAGTTATCTGACTTCTTCTACGTCTGGTTACAGTTGGGGCTCAAGAATGCTTATTCCTGGTTTGAGGCAGAGTTTTCGCCCAGGGCGAGAGAGCTTATCCTGAACGAATCACAAGACAAAGATGAATCCTTCTTCTTCCGAGGCTTAACTAGGGTCTTCAGAGAGTGTAACCGAGTTCTTAAAGATGATGGTATGTTTGTATTCACTTTCCATCACAAGGATACCTGGGCCTGGAAGTCTGTCCTCTCGGCCATCCTCGACGCTGACTTCTATGTGGTTGCTGTCTATCCTGTCCAGTCCGAGGGCCGCACTGGGGTTCATGGCGAAGTGGGCAACATCAGGTACGACATCCCCTTCGTCTGCCGCAAGCGCGAGGAAGATGGACAAACGGTCAGTTGGGAGGTGCTCAAAGATGAGATCTACTTCGCCGCCCAGGAGTCGGTGGAACGGATCAAGACCTCCGGCCGGAGCATCTCAGACGCCGACTTGTTCGTTATTGTCATGGGCCGCTGTCTTGAGCTGTACTCCAAA
>VGOG01000331.1 GCA_016875995.1 Chloroflexota bacterium | reverse complement strand
CTTTTCAACCGCCTCGGCTGTGGGCTCCCCAAAGCTCTCGTCAGCCGAGGTTTCGTTTTCCGAGGCTCGGCGTAGTATCAGCTCGTAGACACGGCCCAGCCGTGCCCTTAACTCGGCCTCGCTCAGGCCAGGTGAACGCCGCATGGTGACGGTGTAGTCGCTCATTCCTCTACCTCTCGCCCGTCCTGGGTCTGCTGGGCGACGGTCGGTGGCCACAAGCCACGCTCGCGAGCGGCTTGGCGGAGCAGATAACGCAGTGTAGCAGCCTGCGATAGTCCGCCTTCCGCCTCGGCCGGCTGTGCCAGTACCCCCGTTTCTGCCGAAGACGAGACCAAGAGCGTGTTTGAAAAGCTACGTGAACGTGTACCCTCACCAGTGATTTGCCAATATGACGTAGCTTTCGAAACGTGCTCTAAGGCAACCCCGTTAGCCCAGGTTGCCTACAGGTCACTTGTGCTCAATCGCCCCCTTCGCTTCCT
Organism: Chloroflexota bacterium; assembly: GCA_016875995.1. Classification (GTDB taxonomy): domain Bacteria; phylum Chloroflexota; class Anaerolineae; order VGOG01; family VGOG01; genus VGOG01. Next base: position 2,634 of record VGOG01000331.1, on the reverse strand, counting down.
GCGAGCAGGATGTGCTCGATCACGCATTTCTCCTGGCGAATGTAGCCGTGAGCGGCAAAGATGTCAGCGGGCAGCTCGCGGATGTTGGCAAAGCACGAGATCACGAAGCGATCGGTGGAAGGGCTCACGTCATGGAGCCTGGCCCAGGCTACCTGGTAGCTATACCCACCGTCCGAGCAAGCCAGGCCTGGATGCACTCCCGCTCTTGAGCCCGTGAAGAAGCGCGGTCAACGGTGATTGTTCCTCCACGACCATCTTTATTTTGATAACAAGCTCGTCTATGGACTGTAGATATTATACCACAAAAGACTGGAATTTGTCAAACGCTATGCAGTGGGATGATAGATTCCACCGCTACGTGGAGTACAGACGTTTGCCCACCTCGCTTCCGGATTGGTCTACATGCTGGGTGTCAATGAGCCATAACCTCGATATGTAGCAGTCAACTGCAGAGGCGGATGAGCCCTGTGCCCAGTACATAGCGGACAAACGTATCTGCCCACTACAGACGCCTGGGCATTTTGCCCATGGAGATATGGTGCGTGGTGGTGACCCGGAGATGAATTTGAGAGGTGATTGGACTGGGCCGGCGAGGAACAAGGGGAGAGTGCATGCCAGGACAGCCAGGCAATTAGCCGTACAGGCACGGCACATTTGTGGAAGTGGGAGATTTGTCCTCACTGCGGACAACCACTGCCTGCCCGTTCTTAGTCCCGGTGGCGGACGGCTGTCCAGCAATCGGGGGATAGCGTACGTGGCCAGTGAAGCCGAAGAGGGCAGTCCCGCGTGGCGGCATCAAGGGCAACCCGAATCTCGGTAACGGCGCAGAGGGTCACTATGCCGGAATGCAGGTAGGGTCTCGACGTCGTCGGGCAAATCGGTCGGTGGCGGGATCGGGAACGTCGGAACCGAGAGCAAATCCATAGCCAGTTCCAGGAGGGGAACATTGCAATCGGTCGCCCCATGCGTCCCTGTCGATGTCGGCCGTCCCACTATCAGGACCCGCCCCGATTCGGCTACCTGGCTGGTGATGATGGGCGACTTCCCGCTGAGCAGCGTGGATGCGTATATTTTGTCCAGGAGCGGACCGACGGCCTGGCCGAGCAGGGCATCGAACTCGATCAGGGGCAGAGACCCGTTCCCGTTGCTACAGACCTCGTTTTAGCAGGCCGTTCGACGCATCGTGGCCTGGATTCCTGAATGCCTTTGGGGGGAAGCCAGAGCAAGGTCTTGAACCCGCCATCATGCCTTCGTCGATGGGATCCTCTTGTACACAAACCCGTCGCTCTCCAGGACGTATCCCTGCTCCTCAAACACGTCAGGCGGGAGCCCCGGCAGGTTGGAAAAGCACTGCACGACGAAGCGCTCCGTGACCGGCGCGCGGCCATGCAAGACGATCCAGGTCTGCTGATAGCTGTACTGGATCTGATCGGCGACCCAGGCCACCGTGCGCCCACCAGTGCGCACCCATTCGAGTAACGCCGTCTTCTTGGGCATCTCATCACCCCCATCGAACACGAACACCCTATCGGAGAACAGCACGATATTCCTGTCAAACGGCCCTTGGCGAGTCTCCCTCTTCTGTGTTGGGATGACGACGACCGATAAGTTGACCTCCACTAATGACGGAGCGAACGACATGGACGAACAGCACGAGGAGTCGATGCGCCTCTCCAAACAGGTGGTAGACCTGGCCGACTTCCTCGAGGCAAAGCTGACGCACCTCCGCGAAGTCTACATCGAGGATACCGCACCCCCAAACCGCACCCCCATGACCACCCTGCAAACCCGATTGGCTGAAGGGATGGCCCGGCCGTGAACCGAACGAGTTCGCCAGGCTACTGGCTGGTAGCACACCCGACCAGCGGAAGCAGGCCATTAGCGCCGTCTTTTAGAGGATAGATCTGGCGCTCGATGGGGAATCGAAGAGGGGCCAAACCACACCGGCTCATTGTGAGCCTGGAGGTGAAGTCGGATCAACGACAGGAGAGATTGCCTCAGCGACGAGACCTCGATCGTTCACCTCGAAGCCTGCATGAGCCATCGAAACTTTGGTTCGCCCCGCTCCTCGACGATCTCGTCGCCGCGTTGAACGGCGGCCTGAGGTGCCCACGAGACACGGAGGTAAATCAGGTTGCCTCCCAGAGGATGCTCGTAGCTTACGCCTGGATCCACTCCGCGAGTCAATCCGAGTTGCCCTGCGCGGCCAGCACCTCACCGCGAGCCCAGCTCCGCTTGACCTCGGGATCGTCCATCAAACCAGCTAACGTCAAGCCATAATGCAAGCCCTCAAGAAACGGCGTCCCACCGTGTAACCCTGACCTGGCCTCAGCCACGACCCGCTCGATCTCCACCAATAGAGCTTGGCGACGCTCTGTTTCCATGACTCCAGACCCTTTCTATCGGCACCCGCGAACGATCGTCAGGCTTACCTTTTGGCATCAACTCGTAAATGCGGGAACAGAACGAAGGGGACGAGCATCTATCAGGTGAAAGCGAATCACGAGGGTCTCCTGTCTTGGGTCTTCAGGATATGCGCATCGTCATCAAATCACAGCAAGCCTGCTTTCATCGTCCTCTCACCTCCTGGAAGTATTGCCCCTCGTCGAGCACCACGTCCTCATCTCCGATGAC
>VGOG01000330.1 GCA_016875995.1 Chloroflexota bacterium | reverse complement strand
GAAAACCCCATCCCCTGGCTGATGGAGCCCGATCTAAATAACCCCGGCGTGCGCTACTTCGCCCTGCGGGAGCTGCTGGACCGACCCGAGGACGATTCCGAAGTTCAGGCGGCCAGGGCAGCCATCATGACCACGGGGCCGGTGCCGGCCATCCTGGACGCCCAGTACCCCGACGGCTACTGGGTCAAGCCCGGCGGCGGGTATTCGCCCAAGTATCGGAGCACCGTCTGGCAGGTCATCTTCCTGGCCGAGCTGGGCGCCGACCCCACCGACGAGCGAGTACGCCAGGGCTGCGAGTACCTCCTGAGCCATTCCATCGCTGCCAACGGCGCCTTCTCGGCCCTCCAAAAGCCAGTGCCCAGCGGTGCCATCTCTTGCTTGAACGGCAATCTGCTGTACGCCCTGCAACATCTGGGCTATGCTGACGATCCCCGCGTGCAGACGGCTCTCGACTGGCTGGCCAGAGCCATCACCGGCGAGATTCGATACCTTAAGTCGGGCACCACCGGCCCATGCTTGGCCTGCAGCGCCAACGAAGGGCAGCCCTGCGCCTGGGGGGCCAACAAGGCCATGAAAGCCCTGCTTGCGGTTCCGCCGGCGCATCGAACCGCGGCCGTGCAGCGCGCCCTCCAGGTCGGTGCTGAGTTCCTGCTCAGCCACGACCCGGCGGTGGCCGACTACCCCTATACCCAGCGGGTGAGCTCCACCTGGTTCAAGTTCGGCTTCCCGCTGACCTATTGGAGCGACGTGCTGGAAACCACAGCGGTGCTGACGGAATTGGGCTACGGCCACGATCCACGGCTGGCCAATGCCTTCCAGCTTATCCTGAGCAGGCAGGACGCTCACGGCCGCTGGAAGCTGGAGAACGCCCTCAGCGGCAAGACGTGGGCCGACATCGAGAAGAAAGGGAAGCCCAGCAAGTGGGTCACCCTGCGCGTGCTACGGGTTCTGAAACACGACGATGGAAACGACAAAAGCGCCTGACGACACAGTTGAAAGACATCCTTGAAACCGCAGCCTATGGCGGCCAGGGCTGGTCGCCACGTATGATTTCCTTGCGCCAGGAGATCGGACAGGTCTGGGGAGCGTGCGGCGTGGGCACGGAGTGGTCGCCGCTCAAAGCGGTGCTGCTCCATCGGCCAGGGCCAGAGCTGGAGGACCTGGCAGATCCGGACGCGGCTCAAATGCTCGCCCCGCTGGACGCCGACCGGGCGCGGCAGCAGCACGACGCCCTGGCCCAGGCTTATGGGGAGGCGGGAGTCGTGGTGCACTACGTCGAGCCGTCTGAGACGCCGCCCCCCAACCTGATGTTCGTCGCCGACCTGATGTTCACGACGCCGGAAGGAGCCATCGTAGGCCGGCCAGCCTCCACCGTGCGGGCCGGCGAAGAGCGGTTCGTCGCCCGGCGGCTGGCTGACCTGGGGGTGCCCATCCTGCGCAGCGTGCGCGGGCGGGGGACCTTCGAAGGGGCCGACGCTCTCTGGATTGACCCGCAGACGGCCCTGGTGGCCACGGGACTGCGCACCAACGCCGAGGGAGCGGCACAGGTGGCGGGCCTGTTGCAGGAGATGGGAGTCGAGGTCATCCAGGTTGGGCTTCCCTACGGGGCCATGCACCTGATGGGCACCTTGCGCTTCGCCGACCGCGACCTGGCCATCGCCTGGCCGGGGCGCGTGCCCTATGCCGTCGTGGACGCCCTGCGGGCCCGCGGGTACACAATCCTCTTCATACCGGACGAGGCAGAGGCGGTACGGGGGATGGCCCTCAACTTCGTGACGCTGGGTCCCCGGCGGATCCTGATGGCAGCCGGCAACCCCATCACCCAGGCGTTCTATGAAGAGGCCGGCATCGCCTGCTGGGTGGTCGAGATGGACGAGGTCCACAAGGCAGCCGGCGGCATTGGCTGTCTGACCGGGATACTGGAGCGCGAGGCAAGCGGATGAATGACAACTACCCCTCCCCCGAGTCGTTGCTGGCTCTGCTCAGAAGCCGACGCAGCATCCGCCGCTACCGGCCGGACCCGGTGCCAGACGAGATGGTCGAGCAACTGCTGGAAGCCGGCCGCTGGGCGCCGTCGGCCAGCAATCGGCAGCCGTGGGCCTTTATTGTCGTCCGCGACGAGGCCATCCGCCGGGAGGTGGCCCAGCACGCGGCCTTCTATTTCATCAAGTGGGCACACGTCGGGGAGGCCCCCCTGCTCATCGTGCTGTGTGGAGATGCGCGGAATCCTGCCTATCGCAGGTACCTCCACGAGGACGTGGGGCTGGCGGGAGGGCAGATCATGCTACAGGCCAAAGCTCTGGGGCTGGGGACCTGTTGGATCGGTGCCCTGGACCGCAAGGCGGTGGCCGCCATTCTCAAGATACCCGATCACCTGGAGATCGTGGGGCTGCTGACGGTGGGCTTCCCGGCGGAGGATCCACCCCCGACGTCCCGCAAGCCATTATCGGCCATCGCGCACTACGACGTCTACGGCCACCGGGCCGAGGGCGGGGAGGCGACGCCGGGGCGGATACCAGCCGGGCCGTTGGGGATTCTGCTGCGCCGCTTGCGCCTGCCCTTTCGGGGCTGATTTCTCTTCGCCATTCGCTGGTGACAAACCGGCCAAAATGTGGTAAACTTATAGTGAAAGGAGTCGAAGCCAATGTCAATGAACAAATCACGTAGAACATGGTATCTGGTCCTGGCTGGTATCCTTGGTCTGATTCTGGTCAGCGGCCTGATATCGCTACAGCCATACGGAAGTCCCCTCAACTGGTTCATCCGAGGATCAGGGTTGATGGGCTACCTGGCCCTTTTTCTATCCGTCCTTTCCTCTGCCTACATGCGGCAGACATCTCGCCTCTTTGGTCGCCCCTTTGTCAAAGTACACCATATCCTGACCGTGACGGGATTGGTGCTGGTCACGCTGCACCCCTTAGGGGTGGCGATCAACGCGGGGAGCCTGAGGGTTTTCTTACCAAGATTTGATTCCTGGGTCGTCTTTCTGAAGCTGGGCGGTCGTCCGGCCTGGTACCTGATCGCCGCCGCCTCGCTAGCCGCGGTGCTGCGAAAGACCATCGGCCGGAACTGGCGGGGGATTCACGCCCTTAACTACGTGGCCTTCCTGCTGGTAACCATCCA
>VGOG01000329.1 GCA_016875995.1 Chloroflexota bacterium | reverse complement strand
GCCAGCCCATGAACGTAGGCCCCGGCCAGGGCGGCGTCGAAGGGCGCCAGGCCCTGGGCCAGGAAGCCGACGATGGCCCCCGCTAACACGTCGCCGCTGCCCGCTGTGGCCAGGCCTGGGTTGGCGAAGGGATTGATGATCACTCTCCCCCCAGGGTCGGCGATAACGGTGTAGGCCCCTTTCAGGAGCACGACCTGATTCCACTTCTCCGCCATCTGCCGCGCCACCCCCAGCCTGTCGGCCTCGATTTCCCGCACCGCGAGCCCGGTCAGGCGGGACATCTCGCCGGGGTGAGGGGTGAGGATGCTCGGCCCTTTTAGGTATTCCCACCAGTTGGGGGTATCAGCCAGGGCATTCAGGCCATCGGCATCTACGACCAGCAGCGGCAGCGCGAGCTTCCCCTCCCCGGCCTCCTCGCTGGCCAGGAAACCAATGCGGCCTCTTTTGCCTGGTTCTACACTCAGCAACTGCTGGACGAACTCCACCGTCTTCTTATCGCGGCCCAGGCCCGGCCCCAGGAGGAGGGCTTCGTAATCCTGGATCCCCTCGCCCAACACTTTGATGGCATCGGGGATGAGGACGCCCATGTCCTCTGGCAAGACGAGGAAGGTGACCTCGCTGAGCTTGGAGGCCAGGATGGGATGGATGCTCTCCGCCAGGGCCAGGGTGACCAGGCCCGTTCCCACCCGTGTGGCCGCAGCGCTGGCCAGGTACGCCGCTCCGGTGTAGTTGACCGAGCCGGCCACCACCAGGGCCTTGCCGAAGGTGCCTTTGTGAGCACCCAAGGGCCGCCGGGGCAGGAGCCCCCTCACCATTTCAGGCGTGGCTATCTCCACCTGGACGTCGTCGGCCAGATGCGGTGGTATCCCGATGTCGGCTACGATGAGTTGGCCCACGTACTCAGCGCCGGGAAAGAGGAACTGGCCTCGCTTGGGGAAGCCAAACGTAACCGTCAGGTCGGCAGGCACGGCCACCGGGTCTATGGCTCCCGTGTCGCAATCCAACCCCGTGGGTACGTCCACGGCGACGACAAGAGGGCAAGAGGGCGGAGCAGTGAATGAGGGAAGCGAGGGTGAGAAAAGGGTCTCTTTCCTCGTATCTTGCATCTTGCATCTTGCTTCTTGCACCTCTCCGACCACAGTCAATATCTCCCTGAGCGATCCTCTTAGCGGCAAAGAGACCCCTGTGCCCAGGAGGGCATCAATGATCACCTCGGCCTGGCTCAGAAGGTGGCGCAGCACGGCCAAACCCTCGTCTTCTTCGGCCCACACGATGGGAATGTCCCTTTCGGATGCCAGGCGAAAGTTTTCATCACCTTCGACACTACGCTTCCAGATATAGAAGGTGACCTGAGCGCCAGCGTCGTGCAAATATCGCCCGGCCACCAATCCGTCGCCTCCATTATTACCTGGCCCCACTAACACCAATATCCGTTTATCCGTTACCCCTCCTCTTTCCCCCCCAAAGTTGGGGGGGATGAAGGGGGGGCAAGCCCTGGCTACGGCTCGCCCGGCGTTTTCCATCATCCTGGCGTAAGATACCCCTGCCGCATCGGTTTCTCTCTCGATGCGGCGCATCTCCTCGGTGGTCAGTACTTTCATGTTCTTCAGCCCTTTCTTCTATGAATCTCTGCCTCAGAAGTATATCACAGGAAACCGTTCCAGGCAACAAAGGGGTTTGACATCAAACCTACCTTGTGCTATCCTTTGATCGCAAATCACAAAGGGAGGGAGGTCAACATGGAAAAAGTAGCAGTAGTCGGCTCTGGGACGATGGGCAGCGGCGTGGGCTACGTCACCGCCCTCGCCGGGTTCGAGACCAGGCTCTACGACGTCAGCCCGGAGGCCTTGGTCAAGGCCGAGGACTATCATCGCGGCCTGATTGCTAAATCGCTGGCCAAGGAGAGAATCACCGCGGAGGAAGCCGATGCTTTCTGGGGGAGGATGAGTTACCTCGACGAGCTGGGCCGGGCTCTGGACGGGGCCGACATCGTGATCGAGGCCATCCCCGAGGACATCGAGCTCAAGAAGGACTTCTTCCGGCAGGCGGAGGGCCTCGTTTCCCAAGACACGATCCTGGGCAGCAACACCAGCTCCTTGCCCATCACCCAGATAGCCAGTGCGGTGGAGTCGAGGGGGCGCGTCATCGGCATCCACTTCTTCAATCCAGCGCCGCTGATGAAGCTGGTGGAGATCATCGTGGGCATGGAAACCGAGCCTGATATGGTGGACAGGGTCATAGACTTTGTGCGCCGGCTGGGGAAGGAAGAGGTGGTGGTGAATGACTTCCCTGGCTTCGTCACCACCAGGGTGGGGATCATGCTCGTCTCCGAGGCCATCTTCGCCCTACAGGAAGGGGTGGCAGAAAAGGAGGCTTTGGACAAGGCCATCAAGTTGGGTTACAATCATCCCATGGGCCCACTGGCCTTGGCCGATCTCATCGGGCTGGACATCGTCCATCACATCCTGGAGGTGCTGCACGATAGCTACAAGGACCCCCGCTACCGCTCGCCGATTCTCCTGAAGAAGATGGTCGAAGCGGGGCGGCTGGGGCGAAAGACCGGGCGGGGTTTCTACGAGTACGAATAAGAGAGGGGCAATTGTGGCTTACGAAAGGCTCTGAGGGTATCCAAGACCGCGTTGAACTACGAGTCCGATCAGCTCTACGGCTCCTTCAGCACCTCCATCGAGATGATCTCTGCTCTCTACGGCAGCGAGGAGTTCAGGGAGGGGATGACCGCCTTTTTGGAGAAGAGAAAGCCTGAGTTCCAGAGGTAATTTAGTACGTCCTCTCGACCAGAAAGGCAGCCAGTTCCCTTAAATCCTCTTGAGCCTCGTTTTCCATCCCCGTGGCATTGAGTTCAGTTAAGGCTTGCTGGTAGTGGTCGTTGGCCATTGCCTCCGCGTAGCGGCGCGCTCCTAAGTTCTCCAGGACGTTGAGTGCTACTTCCACGGCCCTCTCGTCAATGGTCTCCTGCTGGTAGATTTCCCCCAGACCTTGGCCCCCGGTTCTCTGTTCTTCCTCTAGGGCTCTGACAATAGGCAGCGTCTTCTTCCGCTGCCGGATATCGTCGGCGGCCGGTTTGCCCGTCAACTGTGGATTACCCCAGATGCCCAGGATGTCGTCC
>VGOG01000328.1 GCA_016875995.1 Chloroflexota bacterium | reverse complement strand
TCTCCCACGTCGGTCAACTCATCTGCCTTGGCCACGGGGAGCGAGGCACACCCACTGTTTGCCAGCAAGAGTGCTCCCATCACAAGAGCCAAAAACAAGATATGCTCGATCTTTCTCATCTCTTTCATCGTTCTTTACCTCCCTTAGATTTTTGAACCTGGCCCCAGGAGCCACGTTCTGGCCTTATTATCCGGGATAGGTGTTAAGTGGTCGTTATTGATTCGTAAAAAGCTTGTAAAATCCCATTTGGAGCTTGACATTATCGCTGCTCTCTGCTATACTAATGGTGGATGGGGAGGGCAGGTCTCTCCGAGTGCGGAGGGATGGCCGAGTGGACTATGGCGACGGTCTTGAAAACCGTTGTGGCCGCAAGGTCACCGGGGGTTCGAATCCCTCTCCCTCCGCCACAAGTTATTATCTGGAGGAGTGACCGAGTGGACTAAGGTGATCGCCTGCTAAGCGATTGAAGGGCCAAAAAGCTCTTCCGTGGGTTCGAATCCCACCTCCTCCGCCAAATTGCTTATGGAGTGAAACCTCGTGCGCGCAGTGCTACCGAAGGGCGAACAACAGCGCTTCATTGAGACAATTTACCATCAAACAGGATTGTGCTGGACAGATATAGCAAAGGTTTGTCAAGTTGATCCCAAAACGCTGCGAGGTTGGCGTCAAGAGAAATATATGATGAGCTACGAAGCGATAAAGAAGCTGCACGAGGCCTTTGATGCGCCAATGCCGACGATTTTGGAGATTCGGTCAGAGTATTGGCACGCGGGGAAAGCGGGAATAATAGGAGCAAAAAGACGCTATGAGCTGTATGGTAATCCAGGCACTGCAGAAGGGAGAAGAAAAGGGGGGCAAAAGTCGGTATAGAATAGAGAGAGGTTTCCTGAGCGATATGGCGATGGTTTTGTTGTAAGAAAACAGCTTTTGATTCCTGAAAAATCCCCTCTGCTGGCCGAGTTCATTGGCATCATGCTTGGTGATGGTAGTATCACTGACCATCAAGTTACAGTTACCTTAAACAAAACCGACGATGCAGAATATGCAAACTTTATACGGGAGCTTATCGGCGGTTTGTTTGGGATAGCTTCTTCGATCCATATAGACAAAGAATGATAGAAAACAGGTGTCGCTATACAGACAAATGGAAGTGAAGCGATATTTCGAGGAGATAGGCACAAACAACCCTAAGCATTTGAAACGCTATCAGAGCTTTTCACAGGCTTAGGTCCCCAATAATAAGCATGGTCAGCTATTAATCACGCGCCCTCGTAGCTCAGTGGATTAGAGCGCCTCCCTGCGGAGGAGGAGGTCACAGGTTCGAATCCTGCCGAGGGTGCCTTTTATTTTGGGGCGCCCGTACCTCAAGAGGAAAGGAGCGCGGGATGTCTGATTCTGAACACGTCGTTATTCTCATCACGGTTGGCTCATTTGGAGAGGCCGATAAAATCGCCCAGGCATTGGTGGAAAGGATGCTGGCTGCCTGCGTGAACATCATTCCTTCCATTACCTCGGTTTATCGCTGGCAAGACGAGGTGCAACGCGATAGCGAGGTTCTTTTGATGGCTAAGAGCCGCCGCGATGTGTTTGAGCACCTGGCGAGCTGTGTCCAAGAACTGCACAGCTACGAGACACCCGAAATCATCGCCCTGCCCATCGCCGCCGGTGACGCCGATTATCTCCGTTGGCTGGACCGGTCGGTGCCCGGCGGATGGCACGCCGTAGATTAAGCTTGACATTTCGAACACTTGTTCGTATAATATAGGCAATTCAGGCAGGGGGGTGATGAGCGTGGATACTCGCCAAAAGATTGAGGTGCTGGGTCGTTCGGCTCAGTATGATTTGTGCGGTGAGGCCTGTGGCACGGAGGCCAGTCGGGTGCGCGACGACCTGGGGCGCTGGATCTACCCGGCGGTGCTGCCGGATGGCAAAAGGGTCTGCCTCCTCAAGGTACTGCTCACCAACGCCTGCGAGAACAACTGCTACTATTGCGCCAACCGCGCCAGCCGCAATTTCCGACGTATTAGCTTCACCCCAGAAGAACTGGCCTACGCTTTCGACCAGATGCACCGCAAGGGGCTGGTGGAGGGCCTCTTCCTCAGCTCCGGCGTGTGCAATGCCGCCCGCACCATGGACCGCATGATCGCCACCGTCGAGCTGGTGCGCCGCCGCTACGCCTTCCCCGGCTACGTCCACCTCAAGATCCTGCCTGGCGCTACCTTCGCCCACGTGGAGCGAGCGGTGCAACTGGCTAATCGGGTGTCGGTGAACCTGGAGGCCCCGAACCCGGAACGCCTGGCCCGCATCGCTCCCCCCAAGGACTTCACCACCCATCTGCTCCAGCCCCTCCATTGGGCCAGGCGCCTCATCGAGGAGAGCAAGCGGGGTTCGGTCAGCCAGACCACCCAGTTCGTCGTCGGGGCAGCAGATGAGACCGATCGCGAGCTCCTCTCGACCACCGCGCAACTCTATCGAGAGATAGGATTAGCGCGGGTGTACTTCAGCGCCTTCCAACCCATTGCCGAGACCCCTCTGGAGGACCATCCCCCTACGTCGCCTCTGCGCGAGCATCGCCTCTACCAGAGCGATTTTCTTCTCCGTCAGTATGGCTTCACCTTCGAGGACCTGGTCTTCGATGAATCGGGCAACCTCCCCGGCCAGGCCGACCCCAAGCTGACGTGGGCCCAGGCCCATCCGGAGTGCTTCCCCGTGGAGGTGAACCGAGCCAGCCGCGAAGAACTCCTCCGCATCCCTGGCATCGGCCCCACCTCGGCCTCCCGCATCCTCAAGCTGCGCAGGGAGGGCAAGGTCCGCGAGCTTTCGGACCTTCGTAGGATCGGAGCGGTAGCCCACCGCGCCGCCCCCTTCGTTTTGCTGAACGGTCAGCAGCCGCCCTTCCAGTTGAGCCTGTGGTAAAGCTAATGATGAAGTCTCTGGAAAATGCGCTGGCAGGTGCCTGCGGCGACTCACAAAGCGCAAAACTGTACTTGACAGAGTGGAAATAGAGCGATATAATAGGTTCGCTCAAATTTGGACGGGTTTCGACGATTGTAGTGAGTGTCTCGACAGGGTCGAGACACTTATCGTAATCGTTGCAGCTTTCAAATCACCTTGGAAAGGAGCGAATCATGACTAAGTCAGATATTTTGGAGCAGATC
>VGOG01000327.1 GCA_016875995.1 Chloroflexota bacterium | reverse complement strand
CCGGCCGCCCATAGCCGCATCAGGCGATGCAGGGCGTCAATCATGGGCAGGCCGCCGGAGGGGTGTGGCTCCCCCAGGTCAGGCCGGTTACGTTCGGTGAAGTCCAGGAGTTGCAGGTCGCTACCGGCAGCGGTTTGTAAGAGCCCCCGCTGAGAGCGCAGTTCATTCAGATCCAGGCCGTAGCCCTGGGCCAGCAGAATGCATTCACCCACTGGGGCTAGCCCCGTGCCGAAGTTCTGCCGATGGAGCAGGTAGTAGCGGGTCCACTCATCCAGACCTTCTGTGCTGACACCGCCTAAGATACGGCTGAGGGCAAAGTCGGTGACCTGACGCCGCACCTCCCGTAGGAACTCAGAAACCGTGAAGGGAGAGCCGTCCATACGTTTGACTTCCCGGTACTGGCTATAAGGCTCCAGGGCTGGCCCCACAGCGGCCCAGACGAAGTCTGGCCCGGAGATGCCCTGGTCCCAGAAATAGCGCAGCCTCTCCGTGATGCGCTCCTGCATCTGGCGCTTGACCTGGGCGTAGCGCCCCACCCCGGCGTCCTCTTGTCGCTTGCGGCAGACCAGCCAGATGGAGGAGGCCAGGGCAGCACTACCATGGGCCCTAGTCCGTGCGCTTCGCTCCGTGTCAATCGGCCATGAAGCAGTCACGGTGAAGCCAGCTTGGATCATGGCAGCGACCAACGTCTCCCACGCATCAGGATCCTTATGAGCAAAAACCACCACCATGCACCCATCTGGAGTCAGGACTTCCCAGGCACGGCAGAAGGCATCAGCCATCCCTGCCTCATAATCCGCCTTATCTTTGTGCCCTGCTACAGCGTTTCTACGGTGTTGAACCAATTCGTCGCATTTTGGAGTTAGGAGGGCATCAAACAACTGCGGATACTGATACCCGACTGTACGACGCAACCACACATAGAAAAAATCAGATATATCAGCATAAGGAATGGCATCATAATAAGGCGGATCAGTGACTATAGCCTCAACTTCCTCGCCCAAGGGCTCCGTAGCTGATTGACACTTGGCGATAACTTGTGAAGTCTTTGGGATTAGTGCACAGTGTTCCAAGAACCTCGTAACCCATTCTAAATGATTCTTGTAAGAACCAGACGTAGACTCAAGCTGGTTTGGCTCGGCATAATCCCAAAGCATCTGCAGGGCAAAGCGCTGAAACGTGGGGGCAATGAACTCGCCACCATTCTCCCATCTGGCCAGCGTCGATCCATAATCGGCACATTTGTCTAGCACGGCCGCCAAATAGGCCACCACGGATTCTACCCATTCCCCAGGATACCCCAGTCGGCGCATCTCTAGGCGTGCTGCAAGGGTCCATTTGGCAAAAGTGGTCAGAGCTAGCAGTTGACGTGGAGAAAAGAGGTCTGCCCAAGTCTTAAAACCATAGTCAGGTAACTGAGAGCCAACGGCCCGATGCCGTTCTTTGCCAGGCAAGGACTCATTGGGCAAGCCATAAGGCATCTGCTCAAGAGCAGCGGGCAAAGCAGTCTCCGCCTCAATAATGACCTGAAACTCGTCTGATGTAGGAAGACGGTACTCTTTTCTGTGGCCAGTGTCCACCACTACGGCAGTGAGCTGGGCACCCAATGTGCCCGTATAGCCGCATTCCTTGATGTAGGCGGGTGTCAGGTTCACCCCACAAACTGGACAACGAGACTTGGCACCGGCCATGGTGCCGGGGGGCACTTCATCTTTAGGGCCGGGCGTCCAGACTTCAAAGTTCACACGGCGTTTGGCTTTATCGGACACCAAACGCAGTGCCCGGCGCTTATTGTCCTTCTTGCATAACCATAGTGTCTCTAGCAGAGGCACAGTGGCCTTACAGGCCGGATCGGGACAGGGAACTGTGCGCGCCCACAGGTAGGCTACGGTTGGCTGGCCGTTGACGGTGGGGTAGTAGGGAGCCAGGTCCTGCCGGGCATGTTCCAGCACCCAGTTGCCCCACCAGCGCACGTGGGCTGCTAGATCACCCTGGCTCTCTCCCAACTCCGCCCCCCTTAACTCCAGTTGGTGACTCTCAGGTTGGGAACCTGGGACTTGGGACTTGAGACTTGAAACTTGAGACTTGGGCAACGGCCACTTCTTTCCGGCTAACCTTTGCGGGTATTCCAGGGTACACTTGAGGATAAACCAGGCCACGGGGTTATAGTCAATGGCCGTCACGTCACAGCCCAGGCGCATCGCCTCCAGGGGAATGGCCCCGCCGCCAGCGAACATGTCCAGCACTTTGGGGGCACGACCACCGTAGGCTTTGCGGATCTCCTGGCGGAAGAACTCCAGATCAGGGCCGTTCTCCGTACCCCAATGGGTTATGTTCGCGATGCGTCGGCAAAGGTTCTCCCGCTCCTGAGGATCGCCAGGATCTGGCAAGAGGGCAGCGATGATAGCTGCCCGGCAAGCCGCCAGCGGTCGGCGCGCCGGCCAAATGTGCAGGGTGGAGATGTGGCCGTGGCGCACGTTCTTCTCGTGTTTGGAGTCCTCGGAGACCTTCTTCAGCGGGAAAGCTTCTTCAATCAGGCGGCGGGTCAAATTTCCTCTCCTTCGGCAGCGCTGATGATGTCGCTCGCCTTGATCAGCACATTGCGCAGGGACTTGGCTACCAGGCGGCCAAAGGGGTTAGGCACGCGGTGCAGGCGGGGCGACGGCGTGGCGCAATCGTAGACCACGTAGAGCCAGTAGCGATCGCAGTGGTTAGCAGCCTGTGCCCATTCGTTCTCGGTGAGTTCTACAGGACTGGTGCTGGCCCGGCCCTTCACTTCCACAAAGCGGATGCTACCATCTGGTCGCCGTACTAACAGGTCAAAGCCCTGCTTCAAGTGTGGATCAGAAACGTCCTCTATGGTAGAACCTAAGGCCCGCTCGTAGCGTAGCACCACCTCCAGGGCAACGGCCTCACTAATGATGTCCACCCGGCGCTCAGCCTCTTCCGGGGGAACGGGGAGGACCAGAGCGCGGGCGTAGATAGTTACAGGGCCCAGTTGGATGCCATCCGTTTCGGAGAGGATAGCTGCCTCTGCCCTAGCCCGGTCAGCATCCAGGCGATTCCATTCTTCGTCACAGCGGCGTAGCTTAGTCTGGGCGGCTGGCTCGCCTCGAGCCATCGCCTCCTTGAGTTTGGAGCGTTGTTCCAGGAGGTCTGCCTGACGT
>VGOG01000326.1 GCA_016875995.1 Chloroflexota bacterium | reverse complement strand
ATCGAAGACACAGAAAGGAAGTATGGGATGATGGCGGTGATCCGAGTCAAGCCCTACTTGCCTAGTGAACTTCTGGAGGACGTCCGTAGTCTGCTCGAGTCGGAATCTACGTC
The DNA here is from genome assembly GCA_016875995.1 of Chloroflexota bacterium. Lineage (GTDB taxonomy): Bacteria > Chloroflexota > Anaerolineae > VGOG01 > VGOG01 > VGOG01. Next base: position 3,085 of record VGOG01000326.1, on the reverse strand, counting down.
TGGAGGAGGCGAGCCATGAGAGCACTGGTATCGCTGCTATTCTTGACTGCTTGGCTAACACTGGCCGGCTCGGTGAGTTTCAAGCACTTCTCCCCTGCTGCTGCAATAGGAACTCAGCAGAATGCTACACCCACCCTGGCCGTGGCGCCCACGTTAACTGCAATCCCAACGCCAGTTCCTACTACTGCACCGACACCTCTGCCCCCAGTGTATGAGCAGATGCTTGCTGTGGAGAAATCGGTCTTGGAAACAACCCGTTCTACACTGGGCTTCGTCTTCAATGTTATCACTGTCGTCCTGGCAGCCCTAGGGCTAGGCGGCTTCGGAGCGTACTGGATTATCGAACGTGCTGCCCGACGTGCAGAGGATGCCGCCGGGGAGGTTAGGGAGGTGAAGAAGGCATCCAAGCAAGCACTAGGAGATGCAACGGCGGCCAGGGAGTCCCTTGATGCTTTCAAAGCGGAAATGTATCGCATGCAGACCGTGGCTAAAGAGTCGGTGGATGCACTCAAAGCGGGGATGGAGCACAACAGAGCTGACCTGGAAAGGGCAAAAGGCGATGTCCAGACGTGGCGCAAGGCTACGAAGCATGATATCGTGCACTTACGGTATTCTATGTTGTCCGTTCAAATTGAAGAATACAGAAACGATCTCTCGGGAGATGACCCGGTGAGACAGTGGAAAGCCAAACAGGCACTGAAGGCTATGACAGATATAAGCCGCCCGGCTCTTATTCGTCGACGCAGTGTGGAAGCTCTGGCTGAGTATGCTCTGCTATCTCAGGACAAGGAGATTATAGACCACCTGAAGGTGATTACCGAGCAGGACCACTCTAAGACAGTGCGCGATGCTGCTCAGCGCGCACTGCAACAAACGTCGGGAAGACTAGCCTCGTAGGTAGAGGTGAAACATAAGTCTGTGCACAGACATTGGTTCCAGTGCGTGGCCTACGGGCCGAAGATTCGACACTTTAACTCTATATCAGGTGAAGCATGGTTTCTAAACATAATTCCTCAACCACCGACCGCCGTCTCATTGAAGACTACCTGCCCATTGAGGCCATCTCTGCCGAGGCGCGGCGGGAGAAGTCCGTGCGCCAGGGGCACATCAGTACGCTGCACCTCTGGTGGGCGCGGCGCCCCCTGGTGGCCTGCCGCGCCGCAGTGTTCGGCGCGCTGGTACCCGCCGGCGCAGCCTCGCCGGACTTCGTGGCCGACCTCTGTACCTATCCTGGCCCGCGCGACAAGGTTCAGGAGGCACAGCGGCTGATCTTGGAGACCCACGCCGCACGCCTGACCGCCGAGCGCGGCGAGTTGGTGACGGTCGAGGATATTGAGGCCGGCCGCGCCCCGCGCCCCCGCGTCCTGGACATGTTTGCCGGCGGTGGCTCGATCCCCCTGGAGGCCCTACGCCTGGGCTGTGAAGCCTACGCCCTGGAACTCAACCCGGTGGCCCATCTCATCGAGCTCTGCACCCTGGTCTATCCGCAGAAATACGGCCAACCCGACCCGGCGGCCAAAGGCTGCGCCAAAGACGGCACCTGGGCCGGCCTGGCTGCCGAGGTGGAGTATTGGGGCAAATGGGTGTTGGAGCGGGTCAAGGCGGAGATTGGTGACCTGTATCCGCCTATCTACGTGCCGCGTGAAGGCGTGAACCGTGAGGCGCAGTTGGGAATCCCGGCCCTGGACGCTTATCGCTCCCCGTCCGACGCTTCACGCCTCACGCCGGTGGCCTACCTCTGGACGCGCACCGTGCGCTGCAAGAACCCGGCTTGTGGTGGTACAGTTCCCCTGGTGCGCCAGACCTGGCTATGCAAGAAACCAGGCCGCTATGTGGCGCTCAAAATTGATGCTGAAGCGAACCGTGATAAGACGCCCTTTGAGAAAAAGGTTCGCTTTCGCGTGGTAGAGACGACGACTGAGCGTGACTTGGGCTTTGATCCCGAGGCAGGAAGTAAGGCTGGAAACGTGGCTTGTCCATTTTGTGGGACTGTGGCAGATAGTTCCTATGTCAAGACTCAGGGACAGGCTGGCTTTCTAGGATTTCAAGCTATGGCGATAGCTTGCACTGCCAATGGGGAACAAGGGAAGCGCTATTTCAGTGCCGATGATCTACCACCCCAGCATTGGTCGCCTGACTCCCTGAGCCACAAGCATAATAACTTTGAGAAACCGATGGGGGTTCAACTGTTGGACGAGCCCCTCGTCGGCAAGGCCGTTGATCAATTGCCTTCGTACGGGATGGGCAAGTATGGAGACTTGTATACCTCTCGACAAAGATACGCCCTATTCTCTTTCGTAAAGGGCGTGCACGAAGCAGAGGATGCAATACGGGCCAAGAACTATGGTCCTGAGCAAGCCTTGGCCATCTTATCGTTCCTAGGACTGATGGTTGACCGGCTCTCAGATTTCTGTTCCACCTTATGTTTGTGGAACTACACTGGCGGGCGTGGCACCAAGAACACTTTTGCCCGACAAGCGCTCCCTATGACCTGGGATTTCGCGGAAACCAATCCGTTCAACAGTGTGGGAGCAAATTGGCAGGCATGCATCGAGGCCGCAGTTACAACTATAAGGGCTTTGCCTGCTGGCAAACCATGTGAAGTTTCTCGGGGCACAGCGGTTCGCCTGCCCTATCCCAGTACATGGTATGATGCAGTTGTCACCGACCCTCCCTACTATGACAACATCGTGTATGCTGATCTGTCAGATTACTTCTATGTGTGGCTCAAACGGACCGTTGGGCATTTGTACCCTGAACACCTCTCGGCCAATCTTTCACCCAAGAAAGGAGAGGCCGTAGCCCACCCCTCTCGTTTCGCAGGCAATGCAAGGGATGCTCGAACAGGGTATGAAAGAATGATGGCAGAGGCATTTGCCGAAGCTAGAAGGGTACTGAAGCCGTACGCGCCACTGGTGGTAGTTTACGCGCACAAGACGACTCTGGGGTGGGCTACTCTTGTAGACGCGTTGAAAACAGCAGGCTTTGTTGTCTCTGAAGCATGGCCACTTGATACCGAGAGACCGAGCCGCACTGTCGCTATGGGGACCGCTGCCCTTGCCTCCTCCATCTTCCTGGTCGCCCG
>VGOG01000325.1 GCA_016875995.1 Chloroflexota bacterium | reverse complement strand
GGTCTTGACAAAAGCCTATTTCTTTGATATAATTTATTTACATCCTTTGTTTCTGAAAAAAAGTAAGTTCAGGGCTGAGAGGATTGTTAGATTATCTGACAGTCTGGCTTCGACGGGGAGGGTAGCCTGTGCCATACGTTGGTAGACCAAAACTGATGAAACGGCTAAACCGTTCAGCTATCCTGGAACTCCTTCGGGAACAAGGTCCTCTTTCTAGAGCCAAAATTGCCAACCTTCTCCATCTAAGCCCAGCTACTGTGACCAGGATAGTGAATGAGTTGATGGAAGAGAATCTTATCTTGGAGATAGGCACGGATGATTCCACTGGCGGGCGCCGGCCGACTCTTCTGGAATTCAATTACGCAGCCAATGCCATCATTGGCATAGACATGGGGGGGACGCACATTGTGGGAGCCCTGGCTGATCTGGGCGGCAATATCCTGCAGAAAGCGTCCCTTCCTTCTTTTTCGGGGGAGGGCCAGAAAGACGGTCTGGAGCAGTTGACAAAGGTCATCGAGCAACTGCTCAGCAATCCCCGATTGGAGAGTCAGGAGCTCAGGGGCATCGGCATCGGTGCCCCCTCCATTACGCTTCACCAGGAGGGGATCGTTGTTTGGGCCGCCAGCCTGGGCTGGAAAAATTTGCCCTTGAAAAAAATCTTAGAGGACCGCTTTCAGGTCCCTGTGTTTGTCGAAAACGACGTGAACCTGGCTGCCCTGGGCGAGAGCTGGTATGGAACAGGCAAAGGCGTACATAATCTGGTTTGTATTTCCATTGGGACAGGTATCGGAGCAGGTATCGTGATCGGTGGTAAGCTGTATCGCGGCCATAGCGAGGCAGCAGGGGAAGTTGGCTATTTGGTGCCCGACAGCTCTTACCTGGGTAAGCGCTACGAGCATTTCGGTTGCATAGAGACCCTGTCTGCAGGTCCGGGCATTGTCCGCCGAGCGCTGGCGGCTGTGGAGAGGGACGCAGACACCATGCTGCGCGAGCTAACGGGCAATGACTTGAAGGCTTTAACGGCCGAGAGGGTGTTTGAAGCGGCTCGCCGTGGCGATCCTCTGGCCCAGGTGGTTGTAGATGAAACGGTGAACCACCTCAGTATGATAGTGGCCAGTGTGGCCGCTGTTGTAAATCCGGAGTTAGTCGTACTGGGGGGGGGAATCGCCCGCTCGGCCGATTTGCTGATCGAACCCATCCGCCAGCGAGTGGAAGGGGTCGTACCGGTGATGCCGCTCATCAAGGCCTCTGAGCTGGGCGAAAATGCCGCCGTCATGGGAGCTATCGCCATGGTTCTTCATTCAACGAGCGACATCTATCTGGACAGCGAAGGTTGAGGAGGTGGGACGAAGAACATGAGACAAGGTTTGGATGTCGAGACAATGACCGTCGAGCAATTGGCCAAGACTATTGATCACTCCTTGCTCAGGCCAGAGCTGACCGAGCAAGACGTGATCGAAGGATGTAGGTTGGCCAAACAGTACAACGTGGCTTCGGTGTGCGTGCGCCCCTGCGACATTCCGTTGGCTGTGAGCGAGATGAAGGGCTGCGATGTGAAAGTGGGCACGGTGGTGGGTTTCCCCCACGGTAATACCACTACCGCCAGCAAAGCTTTCGAGGCCCGCCAGGCGGTGGCCGACGGGGCTGAGGAACTGGACATGGTGATGAACATCGGCGCCCTCCGCTCCGGCCGCTACGACTACGTGGAAAACGACATCCGCGCCGTGGTGGAGGCAGCCGGCGAGGGGGTCATCGTGAAAGTGATCCTGGAGAACTGCTATCTGACCGACGAGGAAAAGATCAAGGCCTGCCAGTTGGCCGAAGCCGCTGGAGCTCACTTCGTCAAGACCTCCACAGGCTTTGCCGCCAGCGGAGTTACCATAGAAGATCTAAGGCTAATGCGCGCCTCGGTGGGGCCTCAGGTGCAGGTCAAGGCCGCTCATGGGGTGCGAACTCTGGAGGCGGCTCTGCAGGTCATCGAGGCAGGCGCCACCCGGTTTGGGGCTACTCAGACAGCACGTATTCTGGAGGATTTCAAGAAACGGGCGTGATGCGTGAAACGTGATGCGTGAAACGTGAGAGACGTGAGAGGAGGCAAGCATTATGGATGAGATCCGAGCAGCGGTTATCGGAACGGGTTTCATTGGCCCCGCCCACGTAGAGGCCCTGCGCCGCCTGGGCGTGGAGGTGGTGGGCATCGCCGGGTCCAGCCCGCAGCGGGCCCGCCCCAAGGCCGAGGCCCTCCATATTCCCAAGGTCTACGCGGACTGGCGTGAACTGGTGGACGACCGCGCAGTAGACGTGGTGCACATCACCAGCCCGAACTACCTGCACTACCCCATGGCCAAGGCCGCTGTCGTCGCGGGCAAGCACGTGGTGTGTGAGAAGCCCCTGGCTATGAACTCGCAGGAGTCGGCCGAGCTCCTGAACTTGGCGGAGGAAGCCGGGATTGTCCACGCCACGAACTACAACATCCGCTTCTATCCCTTATGCCAGGAAGCCCGGGCGCGAGCAGCGCGCGGCGACCTGGGCGAGGTGTACATTATCCGTGGCTCCTATCTGCAGGACTGGCTCTTCTACGACACCGATTGGAACTGGCGGCTGGAGCCCGAGCTGGGGGGCAGCCTGCGCGCCGTGGCCGACATCGGCACCCACTGGCTGGACCTGACCAGCTTCATCACCGGCCTGCGCGTGCAGGCCGTCCTGGCCGATTTCCGCACCTTCATCCCCGTCCGCAAAAAGCCGGCCAGGCCGATTGATACTTTCGCCGGCAAGGAGCTACGTCCAGAGGACTACATCGAGCAGCCCATCCACACTGAGGACTATGCCACGGTGCTTTTGGCCTACGAGAACGGCGCCAGGGGCGTGATGACCGTCTCGCAGGTGTCCGCCGGGCGCAAGAACCGCCTGGCTTTCGAGATTGACGGGTCGAAATCGTCGTTGGCCTGGGACTCGGAGCGGCCCAACGAGCTGTGGATCGGGCGCCGCGACGGGCCAAACGAAGCATTAATGAAAGACCCCTCCCTGCTCACTTCCCAGGCCAGGGATTTTACTGGCTACCCTGGTGGACACAACGAGGGCTTCCCTGACACGTTCAAACAACTTTACCACGCTGTCTATCGTTACATCCGGACTGGCGACTTTACCGCCCCAGCGGACTTTCCGACGTTCGCCGACGGCCACGAAGAGATCCTGCTCTGCGAGGCCATCGAGCGCAGCG
>VGOG01000324.1 GCA_016875995.1 Chloroflexota bacterium | reverse complement strand
GCGGCCAGGTGCATGGCTGCGTACCGCATGGCGTCACAGCCGTGGTCGTCCAGCTTGACCGGCTGCTCCTTTACCGCCTTGCCGCCCACGTCCTTGGGCCACACGTAGGCGTCTATCTCCTCTTCGGTATTCGTAGGCTTCTTGGCCTCAGCCAATGCCTCGTCCCGCTCCGTCAATGCGTCCCTGAACAAGAATAACCTGGGGCGGCCATCATCCGCCCGCTTGATACGATCCTGGACCGCCTGAATACCTCTGGCGACCTCGTTGTTGGCTTGCCTGGCCTGCAGGCCGGCGTTGACTAACTCCTGGATGAACGATGGCTCCGAGGGGTCACACACGAATACCTCTACGCCGTGCTCCCGCTCCAGCCTGGCTGCCGTCCCCGCCCACCACGTGATCGTCCGCCGCGTCTGATAAACCTCACACACACGGTACATCCGCCCGTCGCCGTCCAACGCCCAGACCTGGATCACCCCAGGATTGGTGAACCCCCAATCCACCGAGGCGATCACCTGCCAGTCGTCGGGAATCGGAAACGGATCGATTAGATGCACGCTGCGGTCCCAGTCCTCGTATACTAACCCCTCCGCCGCCGCCCATCGCCCCTGCCGCAAACGCTGATGGCGAACGCCGGTCAGCGCCTCCAGCTTCGCCAGATACATCTGCCCTCTCGTCGTCCAGGCCGCGCCGTCCCACAGCTCCGGGTTATCCTCGTGACGGCTCTCTAACATCAGCGTCCGCCCCACATCGGCCCGCAGCTTCAGCCAATGCCGAGGGTGGTCCGGATTGCAATCGCCGATCAACTGCTGAAATGGCACGACCCCGTTTCGCAGCCTGGTGGTCAGAAATTCCCAGTCGTTCTCGGCTAGTTCTTCCGCTTGATTCACGAAAATCAGGTCGTACTCGCTCGACAACAGCTTCGAGGGCTGATCGATCCCGCTGATCACCACCGTCGAGCCGTTCGGGTAGCGGTACTCCTGCTCCCCCGTCCTGAACACGACAGAGGTGTCCCAGGCGATGACCTTCTTCTCCCAGGTGACCATCACGCTCTGAGTCATGGATTGCCGCGTCTTGCGCACCATGGCCCCGCGCATCCCCGCGCATCGCCTGGCGTAAAAGTCCAGCTTCTCCAGGCAGGCCCGCGTCTTGCCTGTCCCCGACGGGCCGCTCATCACCACCTCGCCCGCCTTGCTGTAAAAGAGCGCCACCGCCTCACCATGGGGCCTGTACCTGGCCGCAATCCTCTCGCTAGAGCTCATCCTCGTCCAAACCCTCGATCACCTTGATCACGTGCACCACTTCACCCACATGTTCAAGCTGTTGGCGATCCACAAAGAGTCCATGTGCTCGCCCAATCTTCTCCAGGGCAGATTGTGCATCGTACAACTCAATACTGGATTGTTTGCCGGCGGTATGACAAATTTTCTTGATTAAGTGACCCCTGTGTTTGACTGCTTCCCAATCAATCACACCACCCGACCTGATGAACTCAGAAATATCTCCTCTGGCTTGCTCTGCCAGCCGCATCAGAACCTCATCAGCAGACATAGCTTTCGCTTTGAGGCGTTCGCTGATTTGTTCACGAATGTTAAGTTTTGTTAAGTTTTGGCAACCAATAGTTCGCAGTGTCGCATAATTGCCTTTATAGCCTGCTTGCCTCGCCGCCTCCGTTGCGTTCCAACATTCCAAATATGCCTCTACAAACAGTCGTTGCTTGTCTGTCAACTTGGCCATGATTCATCATGTACCACCCAGTGCAACCGCCTCTGTGGCCACCTGTTGCCCAATAAAAACCAACTCGTCTTTTATCAAAGAGTGCATTGCATATTGCCGTTGCTTTATCTTCTGATCCAAAAAAGGACTGTAGCTTTCCATCATTGCCAACGCTGTCTCGAAACAAATCTGGTCTTTTTGCTTAATCGAAAGTGCCTCAAACCTCTCCCACAAATCAGGACGGATATATGACCGCATGAAGTCATAATTGGGCTTGCAAACCCCACCACCGCCTCCCTTGTGGACATTAATCAAAGGCCAACCTTCTTCGTAACCACGCGCTATCCAGTATATCTCGGCTTCCTGCCAGTTCTCTCTTTCGACTTTTTCCAGGATGACTAATTCAGGCTCAAGACCACATTGCCCTAAATCTTGAATCCACTCAACCCGATGCGCATTACATGTCTCATTTTCCAGGTGTTCTTTCTTGCGCTTCTCTGGATGATTGCTCTTGCCGACGTAGTAGATTTGCCCATCTCTTGGGTCTTTCAAACCATAGATATAGGCCAGCCTTACTCGCATTGTATCACCCCAAAAGCCTCAGCTCCCCGTTCATCGTCCATTCACCGAATAATTTAACATTACTACGCGCAGAAAATCCTCATTAAATGCCCCAAAAAGGCAAATTGCCTATTGACAAAATCCCGAATTCGTGATATAATATAAATGATCACGAACACAGGAGGTTTAGAAATGAAATTACAAGACCTAAGAGCCATGAATTCTATAGAGCGGGAAGATGCTCTCTGGGATTACATGATTGGCAAGATTAAGCAAGATGATGTAGAGAGCATCTCACTCATGATTGGCCAGCTCCGAAAGCCCGAGCGAGCCAGCAAAGTCGCCAAGGCTATCGCTGAGAATTTCGACAACATGAGCGCCGCCGAGTTTTCTCAGTGGTGGCTCAATGGAGGTGCCTATCAATGAATCCTTTCTACGAAATCCTCACGGCGGCGGAAGCCGCCAGCCTTTGGGACCTCGACGAGAGCACAGTCCGCCGTGCTCTCTGGCAGGGCCGCCTAGAGGGCCGCAAGAGCGGCGGCACGCACCTGGTCGCCATGACAGCCATGCGTGAGGCTTACGGCCCAATGCCTGAGCACAACGCCTGTCAGTTCATCCAAGATAATCTCACCAGGCAGGATGTCTCCGCCTGGCACGAAGATTGCGAGGCTACCCCAAACGTCGAAGACCTCATGGATGCCGTCGGCGTAGAGTGCATCCAGATCTGGGGCAGCCACGATGGGGTTGAGCCCTTGGATGTACTGATCATGGAAAGGGCCACAACATGAACCAGCTTAGCATGTTCACCGACGCAGAACCCAAGCGGCCTGTAAACGGCTCTTTGATCTATGAGCCAAAGGGACGAGCCCGCGAGTACGCAGCCCTGGCCTGCAACATCTACCGCGGCTGCGACCACGACTGCATCTACTGCTATGCGCCCGACGCCA
>VGOG01000323.1 GCA_016875995.1 Chloroflexota bacterium | reverse complement strand
GGACCGGGAGACATCCAGCGCCTGGGCGAGGGGGAGCCTCTGCAGCCGACCATGATCAAGACAGGCGAGGTGGACGAGGCCCACGAGGGATTGTTAGTGCGGACCGTCGGTGCGATCACGGGCTGGGAAAAAAGCGCCCTGTACCTGGACGACGGCAGCGGAGGGGCCAAGATCTACATCAAGGGGGCGACGGGCATTAAGCGGCCCTGGGTAGAGAAAGGCGAGGTCTACAGCGTCGTCGGCATCGTCAGCCATTACAAGGACGAGCACGAGCTGCTGCCGCGTTACCAGAGCGACATCTCCCTCTGGCCGGGGATGTTGCCCGTGACTGGTGGCGAGTCGCCGTCGGGCTAGCGCGGGGTTAAAGGCCCCGCGCTAAAAGGACGAAGCCCTACGGGCTGGCTCTCAGCCCCCGAAGGGGGCTTTGTTCTCTCAACGCGGCGGTAGCGCCGCACGTGCTTGCATTGGGGGAAGTGTCGTGTTATAATGCAGTGTGCGGTGAAACGATAAGATACTGATAGGAGCTAGGCAGTTTTTTGAGGAGACAGGAAATGTCCATAGTCCAAGTCCAAGCACAGTTGTCCACAGATGAATTACTGAAGGCCGCTGGTCAGTTAAGCCAGACCGAGCTAGAGCAGTTTGCGCTTCAAATCGTTGCCTTACGAGCGCGACGCCAAGCTCCCAGTCTGCCGCAAGGTGAGGCCGGGCTTCTGTTCAAGATCAATCGAGGGTTGCCACCAGCAGTTCAGAAGCGATACGACGAACTGGTTGCCAAACGGCGAGCGGAGTCTCTTACATCGGATGAATACGACGAACTGCTGCGCCTGACAGACCAAATCGAGAATCTGGAAGCTCGTCGTGTAGAGTATCTGGCGGAACTGGCACGCCTGCGCCAGACCTCTCTTACCGAGCTGATGGAAGACTTGGGTATTCGGCCTCCTGCTTATGCCTGAAGGACACATTACCGCCCAACAGAGACGTGCCGTGGCAGAGCGTGCCCAGGGCTGTTGTGAGTATTGCCGTAGCCAGGCGCGTTTTGCTATGCAGCCTTTTTCCGTTGAACACATCGTGCCCTGCTCTCAGGGTGGCGAAACGACCTTGCACAATCTGGCTTTGGCTTGCCAGGGCTGCAACAATCACAAGTACACCAAGACCGAAGGATACGATCCCGTCACTGGTGACATGGTGCCGCTCTATCATCCAAGGCGACAGCGATGGCGCGATCACTTTGCCTGGAATGAAGACTTTACCCTCATTATCGGATTGACTCCCACGGGACGCGCCACAGTAGAGGCCCTGCAACTGAACAGAGAAGGTCTGGTCAACTTGCGACGGATACTCTATGCGTTGGGGGAGCATCCGCCATCAGAAAGAACCGAGGAATGATGAAAGAACGAACCGAAGAACTGCTGGGTCAAATGACCATCGAAGAGAAGGTGTCCATGCTCGCTGGCTCGGCGATGTGGTACACCACGCCCGTGGAAAGGCTGGGCATCCCGGCCATCAAAGTGACCGACGGGCCCAACGGCGCGCGGGGCGGCGGGAGCTTTGCCGGGGGGCTGACGTCGGCCTGCTTCCCGGTGGGCGTCGCCCTGGCCGCCACCTGGAACACGGAGCTGGTGGAGCGGGTCGGGCAGGCGTTGGGCGAAGAGGCCAGGACCAAGGGGGCGCACATCCTGCTGGCCCCTACGGTCAACATCCACCGCTCCCCGCTGGCTGGCCGAAACTTCGAGTGCTACTCCGAAGACCCCTACCTGTCGGCCCGCATGGCCGTGGCATACGTCAGGGGGGTGCAAAGCCAGAACGTGGGCACGGCCATCAAGCACTACGTCTGCAACGACTCCGAGTTCGAGAGGAACACCATCAGTTCCGAGGTCGGCGAGCGTGCCCTGCGAGAGATCTACCTGCCGCCCTTCAAGGCGGCGGTTCAAGAGGCCCGCACCTGGTCGGTGATGGCCTCTTACAACAAGGTCAACGGCACCTACGCCAGCGAGAACCCCTACATCCTGACGGACATCTTGAGAAAAGAGTGGGGGTTCGAGGGTCTCGTCATGTCGGACTGGTTGGGCACCAGGAGCACCGCCGCTTCGGTGAACGCCGGCCTCGACCTGGAGATGCCAGGCCCACCCGTGTGGCGCGGCGAGAAGCTGCTCCGAGCCTTCCAGGCCGGGGAGGTGGACGAGGCGACCATTGACCAGAGCGTGCGCCGCCTGCTGGGCATCATCGTAAAGTCGGGGGCCTTTGAGGATGCGGCCGACCGCCCGGAGAGGGCCGTTGACAAGCCGGAGCATCGCGCCCTGGCCCGCCAGGCGGCAGCGGAAGGGATGGTGTTGCTCAAGAACGATAGGAACCTCCTGCCCCTGAGCACTGAACAGATCAAGTCCCTGGCCATCATCGGCCCCAATGCTAAGGTGGCGCGGATCATGGGCGGGGGGAGCTCCCACGTGAACCCCCACTATGCCGTCACCCCCTTCGATGGCATCCTCAACAGGGTAGGCGACGCCGTGAAGGTCGGCTTCGAGGTGGGGTGCACCAATCACAAGCTGCTCCCCTTGATCCCTCCGGCCTGGCTGACCCCCGCCGCCCCCCTGGCCCCCCAAAGTTGGGGGGAACGGGGGGGCCAGGCAGGCCAGGGCCTCGCCGTGGAGTTCTTCAACAACCCCGATCTCGCCGGCGAGCCCGTCAAGACCATGCTGACGGAGAGCACCGAATTGACCTGGTTTGGCGAGTTTGACCCTCAGGTCAACGCCGCTGCGTTCTCCGCCCGGCTGACCGGCCAGCTCACCGTGCCGCAATCCGGCCGCTACACCTTCGGCCTGAGCAGCGCCGGCCTGAGTCGTCTCTACGTTGATGGCCGGGAGGTCATTGACAACTGGACCGAGCAGCAGCCGGGTGAAAGCTTCACCGGCACCGCTTCGGCAGAGTTGACCTTTGAGATGGACCTGGCCGCCGGGCAGTCCTGCGAGGTGAGAGTGGAATACAGCAAGCAGACTGCCGTACCGTTCGCCAGCCTTCGCCTGGGCTGCCTGCTGCCCATCCCGCAGGACGCCATGGCCCGCGCCGCGGCCCTGGCCGCCGCGTCGGACGTGGCCCTGGTGTTCGTCGGCCTGAGCGACGAATGGGAGAGCGAGGGGTTCGACCGCCCGGACATGGAGATGGTGGGGGAACAGGTCGCGCTGATCGAGAAGGTTGCGGCGGCCAACGCCAACACCGTGGTGGTCTTGAACACTGGTTCGC
>VGOG01000322.1 GCA_016875995.1 Chloroflexota bacterium | reverse complement strand
GCCGCCTGCTGTCATTGCCGCTCATGCCCGGCCCAAGCTATTCATCACCGGTGACGCCGACGAGCTGACGCCGCTGCCGGCCCTGCACGACTTCCTGGCTGGCCTGGCGGAACCCAAGACCCTGCACATCCTGCGCGCCGCCGACCACTTCTTCACCGGCCGCACGCAAGAGGTAGGTGAAATCGTGGGCAATTTCCTGGCCGGTCTGGCACTCAGGTTCTCTCCACATTAGGTGCTGTACGTGAGTCCCCATAGTGGGGTTTCGCCAGCCATGCGTCTAGTTATCTGAAATCCGCCGCTCATCATTCGGGAAGGAGGATGAAGGAGATGACCGAAATAGTGGTAGCAATCATCGGCGCATTCGGAGCCATTGTTGCAGCCATTTTACAACCAATTGTGTCGAATTGGCTCGAAGACCGCCGACGAAAGAAGAAGCCTACGCCTGCTGAGAAATCTACAGGTCAGAGAGATTGGCCTAAAGTCATTGCCGCTGCAATATTGGGAGGCGTTATTGGGGTCTTGGTTGGAGTAGTGATTACTTACATGCTCGGCACCAAGTTCATGCCTACCCCAACCCCGACGGCCACACCAGGGCTGCCAACGGCGGCCACTGTGCCACCAACAGCCACCCAGTTGCCACCCACGGCCACATCTACCTTACCTCCGACCGCTATGCCTACCGCGACGAGGACACCATGTACTTCAGGCAAGATAAGCTTTGTCTCGCAAAGGAGCGGCCGGGATGAGATCTACGTCATGGATGCCAATGGAGCCAATCTTGTTAGGGTAGCTACGGGTATTGACCCTGCTTGGTCGCCAGATGGGAAGAAAATGGCTTTCGGCTCTGCTCAGGGGGAAATTTCAGTCATAAACGCTGATGGGACTGGTCTTCAAGTTTTGACAAACAAGAAGGACTGGCAACCTACATGGTCACCAGATGGGAGGAGAATCGCCTTTATGTCTGAGAGAGATGGCAACCGGCAAATATACGTGATGGACGCCAATGGGCAGAATCAAGCCAGATTTACAAATCACTCTTTTCACGATAGGCACCCATCTTGGTCACCGGATGGGAAAAAGATCGCTTTTATCTCTAACAGACCTGGGGAAGATGGGTCTCAGAAATGGCAGATTTGGGTCATGGATCCTAACGGTGCAAACCAGACCATGTTAACAAGGGAAGGCGTTGACCATTATCGTCCGGTTGGGTCGCCAGACAGCCGAAAAATCGCCTTTGGAGTTTGGACAGGCCAGAGAAACGAGATTTGGGTAATGGATGCCAATGGTGCTAACGCGACCATGCTGACGGCGGATTTTGTCTACATTCTAGAAGGTCAAGGATATGGCCTATCTTGGTCACCAAGCTATTGCATCGCGTTTGTCTCGAACAAATATGGCAATCCAGACATCTACGCCATGTGGATGGATGGAACAGGCCTGGTAAGAATAACAGCCGATCCTGTAAAGGCTTTCAGCCCGATTTGGCTGAAGTAGCAGGTAGCTGACTACGCGCAGAAGAAGATTGGCGTTCTTCAGAAAGGAGTGAGAGATGGACCTCCTAACAAAGATCGCTTCGATAGCTACCATCGTCGCCTGTATCGTAGCGGTTCTTGAGTATGTGGAAAAACGACTTCCGTCTGGTATCTTAGCCAAGTTCAAGAAACAATTACAGATTGGCGTTGTTGTGGTTGGGGCACTGGTTGTGCTGATAGTCGCTCTGGCGCGGCTTGGTGGATTGCAGGGCCAGGTGACTCTGCCTATTCCATCCCTACCAGTCTCCCTGCTTACCAAGTCAACGCCAACGCCCGTCATGTGGCCCAGTATAGCCGAACTGTGGCATACGAGTGCTGTCAATGCTGCTGCGTTCAGTCCAGACGGAAAGTGGGTGGTCACGGCAGGTGCAAGTAGTGACATTTTTGGACTTGGGGGATCTAGTATGTCGCAGGTGTGGGAGGTAAGCACGGGGCGTAGGTTGGTTGCGCTGCGCGGACATGCTGGCATTGTATACATGGCGGCGTTCAGCCCCGATGGGAAGCAAGTGGTCACAGCGAGTGCGGACAACACGGCTAGAGTGTGGGAGGCGAACACAGGGCGTAGTCTAGTCGAACTGCGTGGACATACTGGTGTTGTGCATATGGCAGCTTTCAGCCCCGATGGAAAGTGGGTAGTTACAGCGAGTGGCTGGCCAGACAATACGGCGCGGGTATGGGAGACGAGCACGGGACGCAGCCTAGCCGAAATGCGCGGGCACACAAGTGACGTGCGCAGTGCGACGTTCAGCCCCGATGGGAAATGGGTGGTTACAGCAAGTTCTGACTGGACGGCTCGGGTGTGGGAGGCGGTGACTGGGAAGAGCGTACACGAACTTCGTGGTCATACAGATAATTTGACCAGTGCAGCGTTCAGTCCTGATGGGAAGTTGGTAGTAACGGCAAGTTGGGATTGGAAAGCCATTTTGTGGGAAACGGTGACAGGAAGAAGTGTAACCGAACTGCGCGGGCACACAGATAAGGTGACTAGCGCGGCCTTCAGTCCTGACGGGAAGTTTGTGGTCACAGCGAGTAAAGACAGCACAGCGCGTGTGTGGGAGACGGCGACAGGCAAGACTATCGCCGAACTGCGCGGACACACAGGTCCTGTGAACAGTGCATCGTTCAGCCCAGATGGCAAGTTCGTGGTAACAGCGAGTGATGATAGCACGGCGCGGGTGTGGGAGGCAGCGACAGGTAGGATCGTAGCCGAACTGAGTGGTCACGAAGATATTGTGTACATGGCGGCGTTCAGCCCCGATGGGAGGCGAGTTGTCACGGCAAGTAAGGATCGCACGGCAAGATTGTGGAAGGTAGGCACAGAGTGAAGCCTGGCCAAAAATCGTGAAACGTGTTGCGTGCTCCGTGTTACGTGTCCATCAAACGGAACACGCAACACGCAACACGCTCTGAGGAGTCAAACGTATGACCAACAAAGAAATCGCCGACATCTTCTACCAGCTTGCCGATATGCTGGAGATCAAGGGCGACATAAGGTACAAAATCATCGCCTACCGTAAGGCCGCCGACGGCATCGCCCACGAGACGCAGGACCTGGCGGAACTGCGTCGCCAGGGCAAGCTGCGCGACATCCCCGGCGTCGGCGAGAAGATTGAGGCCAAGATCGGCGAGCTTCTGGACACGGGCAAGCTGCGCGTCTACGAGGAGCTGAAGCAGGAGATCCCGGACGGCGTGCTCTCGCTGCTCAGCGTGCCGGACGTGGGCCCCAAGACCGCCTGGCTCATCTACCAGAAGCTCGGCA
>VGOG01000321.1 GCA_016875995.1 Chloroflexota bacterium | reverse complement strand
GGCGCAGGATGAAAGCGGCGAGTTTGTTTCTTGCTTGCCAGTGTGATATAATTACACACAAACTCAAATCTGGGCGCCAAGCGCTTAACTTAATAAGGAGCAGGTAAATGAGTACAGTTGCTCAGACACGACCGGCATTGCTTGAGGAGACAGAGCGCCGTTTGCGGAGGCTCTCTCCGCAGCGATTGCAGGTGGCTAGCGATTTCCTGGCCTACCTGGAGGAGCGGGAGAGCTCAGAGGCTACTCAGGAACTCTTGAACATACCTGGTTTTGAAGAAGCCTTTCGCAAGGCCGTGCAACAAGCAGAACTGGGCCAAGTAGTACGCTTCGAGGATATCCGCCGCGATGTATGAAGTGTTCCTGACCCATGAGGCTCGAGACTTCTACGAGCAGGCCGACCCCTCTCTGGTTCGCAAACTCAATCGTTGTTTCCGGCACCTGCGGGAGAACCCGCATGGACATCCAAATATCAAACGACTCAAAGGACCTCTCGCCGGCCATTTTCGCTATCGGGTAGGAGATTGGCGAGTGATCTACCAGGTTGATGAACAGGAGCACAAGGTTACTGTTTTGCTCATTGCACACCGAAGCAAGGTCTATCGGTAGACGATGCGCATCCTGTTGGTCATTGCCTTCGTCGGCAACCAGCCCTACCTGGGCCTGGCCACTGCCCTGGCTGGTGGCGTAATCCTGGGCTTCGTCTGTATGAGGCGTTTCGATCCCAGATTATGGAAAACTCGCAATGACCCGGAGATGTGACTTGGTCCAGTTTACCTGGCTTATGAACTCGCTGCGGGAAGACCGGCCTTCGATGAGGCGGGGGATGAAAGCGGCGAGTTTGTTTTTTGCTTGCCAGTGTGATATAATTACGCGCAAACCCAAATCTGGCCGCTGAACGCTTGATGAGGAAAAGAGGGAGGGAGTTATGAGGTCTCCTATCACGGTCTATCAGGATGATGAAATCCGCCAAATCCTGAAAGAGTTTCTTGAAGAGATATTGACCAGGTTTCGCAAGGACCTGGTTTCCGTGGTGCTATTTGGCTCTTATGCTCGTGGAAGCCCCCAGCAGCGCTCTGATGTAGATTTTATGGTGATAGTCAAGAGCCTTCCCCAGGGGTGGCGAGAACGGGGTGCCTTGGAACTCTCAATCGAACAGCTTGGGCTCAAGCTCGGCAGGGCAATTCAAGTTATCCTGATGGAACCGGCAGATGTTCGTTACTCGACGGAGAACATTGCCCCTTTGATGCTGGAAATCCACGATGCCCATTTCTGCTTATTCGATCGAAGAAACTTCTTCAAAGGGGAAATGGCCAGGTTCTCAGAAGACCTGGAAAAGCGGGGGGTGAGAAAATTGGGGCCCCATAAATGGGAGGTGCCTGTAGCTGAAGACATCGCTATCGCCGTATCTTCCTTGGAGAAAGAAGGAACAAGAACCGAGTACCCCCTCTTTGGAAGGCCGGATCTTCCCATTTGGATTCCATCGGAGCACTACGACCAAGAAGATGCCTCACAAGCATTAGCAAAAGCAGAATATGTGCTCCAGGCAATAGCAGATTTGTTGAAGCTTGGTTAAAAGGGAGAAAATGAGCTACGTTCAAATCGTTCAACGTCTGCCCGAAGAATGGCGTCCGGTTATGCTGGAGTTGGTGGATGCCATAAGGAAGGATCTGTACGAGCAACTCGCCGTGCCCCGCCAGAAATTCGACGATTTGAAGGAGGTGGTGCAAGAGCTGGCCGAAGCACAAAAGCCCACCGAGCAGCGCGTCGAAAAGTTGACCGAGGTGTAGAAGCGCACGCCAAGCAGCGCGTCGAGGAGCTGGCCCAGGCCCAAGAGCGCACCGAGCAGCGCGTCGAAGAGCTGGCCCAGGCCCAGATCCAGACCAGAAAAGACCTCCACGCGCACCTGAGCGCTATCGGCGCGCGATGGGGCATGCAAACCGAAGATTCTTTTCGTACAGCCATTCAAGCGATTCGGGACGAGTTTGCTGGCCTGCGCGTGGAACGCTTTACCGCCTACGATGCCGAAGGGGAGGTGTTTGGTCGTCATGCTGACGAGCTTAGAATTTGTCAACGCTGCCTTCTCGAGTTGCAGACTCGTGCTGAACAGATTGTCACCCACCCCCAGAAGAGCAGGCGTGTCAAAGAAATGGAGCTGGCAGGAGTTCACGGTATGGTAGAGCAACTTCAACGGGAGATTCAGGCTTATGAACTCGCCCGCACATCCAGCACTCTATCCACATCCTCAGAGACGAGTTGCAGGGCATTGAGGCTGCAAAACTGCCATCCGTGATTCAGAAGACGCTGGATGTGCTGGAGGAAGTGACCCACATCCTGCAGCCTGTTTCGGGTTCGTAGCGTGGGAGAAAAAAGACTCAAACACCTGGACCCAGATAATCGCCGATCACCTCACGACCTGTTCATATCCAACTTTCGAGGTGATGTGAAGACCAGCGTATATTTTCTGCTGAAGGCGAGTGGTGAAAGGGTATCGAGCGACTTTTTCATCACCCGCGTCTGGCTGCCTGGCCGCCGCGTCCGGACACTGGCCGTCTTTCTCCAGGATGTGACCTGGGAGGCGATTGATGGCCAGACGCTGTTGACCCTGCTGTCTGACCTGGAGGAGGTGTTGCCCCAGCCGGCTCGCATTCCCTATCACGGAGGGCATCTCGTCGTGGCAGACTACGCCGATTGGAAAGAGCGGATGCGTGACTATCAGAGAAAGCGGGAGGAATGACCATGGAGACACTGGAAGAGATGTCGGTCGCTGAGTATGAAGCGGTTGTCGAGCGCTTCATTGAGGAAGCAGTAAAGTGGGACGGCTCGCTGCCGGTCGAAACGTTCTTCGAAGCGTGGGCGACGATTGAGCATCGTAAGAAGACAGTGGAGGTCCAGGCGTGCGTCGAAGACGACCGCCTGGTGCTGACGGCGCCACCGGATAGTCCACTGACGGTGGAGGACAATCGTATCTGGTTAGAGGACGGCCGGCAGGTAGTACTCAAGCTGATATCCGCTCGGGCATCGGCCGGATAGTTTGCGGCATGGCTGGGCTCCACCTCTGCATCATCGCCGCTGGCATCGGTGAAGGTGACTTGGTCATCACCACCCCCTTCTCCTTCGTCTCCTCTGCTCTCCATCATCCCCGCAGGTGTCCAAGTCACTCACGCCCACAACGAATTGCTCCAGGTGGCAGTAGACCTTGGCATCCCCGGCCTGGTGGGATACGTGGCCCTTCTGACCACCTTCGCCCTCACCGCCTGGCAGGCTTATCACGCCCTGGATGATCGCTGGTTGCAAGCATTGATTATGGGTCTGGCCTGCGGGATGCT
>VGOG01000320.1 GCA_016875995.1 Chloroflexota bacterium | reverse complement strand
GTGAGAACAGCCGCCCCCGCACGGTTCCCGTCCAACTGATTATCCGACCGGTGGGGGAGACTCCCACCGTCACGCCAACTCCAACAAATACCGCCACGCCCACTTCGACACCCACCAACACGGCTACTCCCACCCCGACGCCAACCAACACAGCTACGCCGACGAGCACACCCACGCGTACATCCACGCCCACGCCAACCAATACGCCCACCATAACACCGACGCCTACACCGACCCTTTGTACGGATGCGTATGAGCCAGATGACACCTACTTGCAATCCAAGCTAATTGCACCTGGTGCGCCCCAAGACCACAACTTCCACATTGCGGGCGACGTGGATTACGTGAAGTTTGTTGCCCAACCTCTAACCTACACCATCTGGACTGCAACAAAGTTCGGTTTTGACGTAGATACAACCATCACCCTTTACGGTACCGACGGCACTACCCAGTTGCCTGACGGTTACAACGATGATGACTTGGCTAATCCACCGTTTTCCAAGATTACTTACACCTTCCCTGTTACCGGGACCTATTTCGCCAAGGTAGCACATTTTAATCCCTCTCTTGGCGGGTGCGGGCCGGAATATTGGTACACCCTGGCCATCACCACGACTTCATCGTCCTCCTCAAGGCCAGAGGGGGCGGCTCACCTTGCCCCCCACCTGCCAACGACGTGGGAACGATCAGGCATCTTTCTCCCTGTCTACTGGAAGGATTGGGACGGCCTCAGGCGTTTTCGTCGCTGAGGCAAATGCTATCAAGGGGCATCCCCGCCCCGCTGTAAGGCTGGAATTTCAGGAGGAATCGCTATGGACTCTCTGAGAAGCTTAACAGAAAACATCCGCATCGGAAATCGCCTTTCTTTGCTGGCCCTGGTGGTCGTGATCGTGGTAGGGCTGGCCAATGTCCTCGTCGTCTGGAAGTTCATCCTTCCAGCCTGGCAGGATAAAAGGGAACTAACCTCCCAGTTGGCCTCGGCTGAGAAAGCCCTGAATGAGGCCCTGAAAGCCCAACAGGCCAGCCCCGACGAGCTGCGGAAACGAATAGAGGCTGAGCAGGCCAAATTGAACGACGCGGCCAGTGCCTTCCTCAGCGATTCCCAGGCGGCTGAAACGTTGAACAGGCTGTATCAATATGCGGCCGATAGCCGGGTAGAGATCGCCAGTCTGCAGACCCAACCAACCACAGAGAAGGCGGAGAAGGGAGCGTACGATGCCAGGGCGTTCTGGCTGCAAGCCAATGGTGCTCTCCCTGATCTGGTGGACTTTATATCCCGCATCGAAGAGGCCGCCCTGGAGAGTTTCAAAATCACCACCGTGAACATCGCCGAGGGCGAGGAACAACATAGCCTCTATATGGACGTCACCTTCTATACCTCTCCTTATTCCGCCGGCGCGGTGGTGGGACCGACGCCCGGCGTAACGGTGACGCCAGTGAGCCTGGCGCAGTTGGAAGAAGCGCTGGGGACGGCCTGGGCTTCGCGGAAGTGGGAGCAAGTCATGGGTCTCATCGAGCAAATCCTGGCCCTGGAACCCGATTACGCCGACATGACCGAGAAATTGTACGCCGCCCACGTCAATTATGGCTACCAGCTTCTGGGGGAGGGCAATCCCGATGGGGCGACGGCGCAGTTCAACCGCGCTCTGGAAATCAAAGCCGACGGCGTGGAAGCCCAGGCGGGGCTGCAACAAGCCGCCACCTGGGCGCCCCTGCCAACGCCTGTCGCTACTCCTACCACCGCGCCCGCGCTCACGCTGACCGTGGAAGAGCAGTTGGCCCAGAGCCTGCACGAGCCGTGGGCGGCGAAAGAGTGGGAAAAGGTCATAGGGCTGATCCAGCAGATTCTGGCCATCAACCCCGATTACGCTGACATGACCGAGAAGCTGTACGCGGCCCACGTCAACTACGGACAGCAACTCGCCGCCGAGGGCAGGCTGGAGGAAGCCAAGCTGGAGTTCACCCGCGCCCTGGATATCAAGCCCGACGGGGGAGAGGCCATGGCAGAGCTGCAGGCGCTGGCTGGTGAACCTGCGCCGCCCGCAACCCCAACTCCACCACCGCAGCGGTACACCATCCACGTGGTGCAGCGGGGAGAGAACCTGTTCCGCATCGCCCTCAGGTACGGCACCACCGTGCAGGCCATCATGGCCGCCAATGGGCTGACCAATTATAATATCTACGTGGGGCAGCGATTGCGGATTCCTATCTACTAGCGAAGCTCCGCCTCAAACTGACCAGGGGCGTCATTGCGAGTTTTCCATGGCGCGGCGCGAACTACCGTCCATACCGTCATTGCGAGGGCGCAGGGTTTGCGCCCGAAGCAATCTCCACGTAGCTACTTGGGGATTGCTTCGTCGGCAAAAACCGCCTCCTCGCAATGACACATTCGGGAGTTTCTGCCCCCTACGGATGGCGCACCGCGCCATGGAAGACTCGCAATGACAGGTGGACGTTTCTGAGTGGGCGCGAGGTTTGCGCCTGAAGCCTGCCTTGAGCTTAGTCGAAGGGCAATCCCCACCACACTTGGAGATTGCTTCGCTTCGGCTCGCAATGACGCTTTGTGGCGCGATCACGAGGGAGACGCCAATGAACAGGCAATACTATGTCTACATCATGACCAGCAAATACAATACTGTGCTCTACACGGGCGTAACCAATGATTTGAAAAGAAGGGTTTACGAACACAAATCGAAGATGGTAGGGGGTTTCACAAGCAAATACAACATCACCAAGCTCGTTTATTATGAGATATCCGATGACGCACACTCAGCGATAGCCAGAGAAAAGCAAATTAAAGGTGGTTCACGACAAAAGAAGATTGATCTGATCAACGGGATGAACAGCGAATGGAAAGACTTGTATGAGGAGTTGTGACCCAGGAGATTGCTTCGCCGTGTTATTGCGAGTCTCCCATGGCGCATCGCGCCATCCGTAGGGGGCAGAAACTGCCGTCCATCCTGTCATTGCGAAGGCGCGGGGTTTGCGCCCGAAGCAATCCCCACGTAGCTACTTGGGGATTGCTTCGTCGGCAAAAACCGCCTCCTCGCAATGACACCAGGAAGTTTCTGTCCTTATAGACCTGTCCTGAGCTTGCCGAAGGAATGGCGGGGCCGCCATGGCCGACTCGCAATGACATACGGAGGGCACACTGCGCCATGGAAAACTCGCAATGCCAGGATGTAACATGTCCAGGTAGTAAGGAGGTAGGTTTAACATGAGACCAGGTTTGCGTGGTAGCCAGGAGAGAGTGACGGTTAACATCGAGGAGAGGAGCCTGCGGCTGCTCACGGTCAAGGGGCGAAAGGTTCAGAAATGGGGACAGGTGCCTCTGAAGCCCGGCCTGGTTGAG
>VGOG01000319.1 GCA_016875995.1 Chloroflexota bacterium | reverse complement strand
ATCAAGACGTGATAGGCGGCCGCGGCGTGACCCTGCTCGACGTCCACGGCGACATGACCCTGCGCCTGCTGTCACGCATCCCCGAGCCGCGCATCGCCCAGACCGTGGTCATCGACACCTCCGCGGCAGCCTCCGCCATTGCTCTGAACCCCCTGGCCCTGGCCAGCCGGCTAGATCCGAGCGTGCTGGTGGGCGAGTTGATCGGTGTGTTCCGCCAGTACTTCGGTGAATTGTGGAGCGTGGGCCGGATGGAGGACACCATGCGGGCGGTGCTGTGGGTCCTGACGGCCCGGCCTGGTCTGAGCCTGGGGGATATGGCCCGGCTCTTCCATGATCCGGTCTTTCGCCAGCAACTGGCGACCGCCGTGGCCAACCCCGTGGTCAAGGAGTACTGGCTGCAGGAGTTCGCCCAGCTCTCGGCGGCACAGCAGCAGGAGCGCTCTGGCGTCCTGCTCAACAAGGTGCGGGCCTTCCTGACCAACGACAAGCTGCGCCGGATGCTCACGGCCCCTTCCTGTCTTGACCTGCGGCAGCATATGGACCGTGGCGCCTCCTCTTTGTCCGGCCAGTGGGGCTGCCCGAACCGGACAGCACGCTCCTGGTCGGCCTGGTGGCCGCCTTGCTCTTCACTGCGGCCCGTTCCCGGGCGGACGCGCCGGTTGAGCAAAGGCGTCTGTGTTACCTGTACCTGGATGAAGCCCAGACCATCAGCTCCTCGGCGCTGCCGTCGATCCTCTCCCAGGGCCGCAAGTTTGGGTTGGTGTGCGCCGGGCTGGCCCTGCAATACCTGGAGGCCCTGGACGCAGCCACGCGCCAGGCGCTCCTGGGGAACGCCAGTACCTTTGTCGTCTTCCGCTGCGGCCCCGGTGATGCCCGGCTGCTGCAACCTGTCCTGGCACCCCTGGGCGCCACTGATCTGGAGAACCTGGATCGCTACCGGGCGGTGTGCAAGATGCAGCGGGGAGGCGAGACACTCCCGCCCTTCGGGCTGGCGGCTCCCGATCCCCTGGCACCGGGACCGGCGGAACGGGCCGCGGCCGTGCTGGCGGCCAGCCGGCAGAGCTACGGTGTGCTTGAAGTGGAGACACCCCATGAACAGCAAGATGACCACCAGAGAGCCAATGGCCTCGACGACGCCTGGCAGCCGGCGTAGCCGCTTTGTGCGCTCCCCGAATCCGCCAGGGATGGTCCTGATGCCCCGCGATCTGCAGTTGCTGGAATTGCTGGCCCGCTTTCGGCGCCTCACCAGCCAGCAGATCAGGACACTACTGCCCTTCGGCTCCATCCAGACGGCCAGTTACCGCCTGCAACGGCTCTGGCAGCACAGCTATGTGGACAGGGACTACTGGCCGGTGGCCCTCGGCAGCTCACCGGCCATCTACCGGGTGGCCAGGCGAGGCGCCCGGGCTCTGGCCGCCCACCTGGGTGGCGATGCCGAGGACTACACGGTGACATCCGGCACCCAGGATCAGATCTTCCTAGACCATACCCTGGCCGTGAACGACGTGCTGATCGCCTTCGTGGTGGCCGCCCGGCGGGCCAGCCATCAGGTCAGCTGGCGTATACCCACCCAGCCACTGGATCGCCTGCCCGATCCCCTGGAATCCAGGAGCACCGTGCCTATCCTGCCGGACGCCACGATGCAGTATCAGGTTGACGAGCGCAAGCTGCAGGCCTTCCTGGAGGTGGACCGGGGGACAGAGTCCACGAAACGGTTCGCCAGTAAGGTCCGTGGGTACTTCGCCTATCTGGCCAGCGGCAACTACCAGCGCCAGTCCGGCCTGCGGTCGTTCCGCCTGCTGGTTGTGGCGCCGGGCAGCAAACGCCTGGACTCCCTAGTCCAGGCTGTCGAGAAGGCGGCGGGTGAGACGGCGTCACGCCTGGGGCTGGTGCCAGACACCTGCCTGACCTTAGTCTGGTATGCCGTGCAGAAAGATGTCCGCCCAGAAACGGTTCTCGGCGAAATCTGGGTGGTCAGCGGCAGGAGGACAAGCCTCCTGCTGTCCGCCAGGGGGTAGTGAGCCATGTCTGATGAAGCAACAAAGCTCCACGCGCCGCTGGGTATGTCTGTACAGAAAGGGACAAATCGCTTGGGGAGCGTGGACATCGACCTGGTGATGATCGGCCTGATGATGACCGTCACGGTGCCGCGGGTTGGTTGGTGGATGGCCCGCTGGGAGCAGCCGGACCTCTGGTTTGTCGGCTACGCCGCGGCCATCGTCTTTGACCTGGCCATCCTGCGCCTGTCCTACGTCTGGAAACGCTCCACGCTACGACGGCAGCAGGCCATCACGGGCGGCGGCTTCTTGTTCTTTGCCAGTTGCAGCGGCCTCTTCCAGACCTTCTACCTTCTGACGCAGAAGGCCAGCCTGCTGGAGGCAGTCCCCCTGGCGGCCATCTGGCCGGTGGGCTTGTGCATCCTGGCCCTGCACAAGGCGGCCCAGGACGAGCGCCAAGAACGGCAGGATTTCAGGGCGCAGCGCAGGCTAGCCAGCATAGAGTCCGAACTGTCCGGGCGGACAGGCCAGCAGCGTCCCAGACAGAGAGCAACCTGGACAGACGAACAACGGACGGAGGCTCTCCGTCTGGCCGGGGCCGGGCGGACGATACGGCAGGTTGCGGGGCAGTTGGGGATACCCAGGTCCACGGTGGGGGGCTGGATCAAGGAGCAGCGTCTAGCGGCAACCAGTGGAGTGAAGCAACAGGGGGACGGTGATGAGAAGAAGAGCCAATAACGGGGGTGTGGTAATCACGGCCAAGCAGGTCGCCTACTGCCTGAAGCACCTGCAGGACGGGACAGCCTTGCGGCGTAGCGCCTTGACCCGGCTGCCCGTGGTGACCAGGCTGGCGGCGGAACGGTACCGCGGTTCCTATTGGGGACAGGCCTCTGCCCTGCGCGACGTCCTGTTGGAGACCTGCCGACGCCTGGAGGCGGGCATGGAAGCGGATCCTGGCGTGCGTCGGGTCGTGACCTTCCTGAAGCTCTACACCAGCGAGACCAGCGTGAGCCAGATCGCCCGGCAGCTGGCGGTGAACCGCACCACGGTCTACCGCTTCATCATGCCCGACGCCTTCGCCCTCCTGGCCGAAGAGCTGGCACGCCACAGCGTGCCACAGGGCGCAACAAAAGGCAGTTGACAGGCGGCGCTTTCTGTGGTATACTTCATTCCGGTTTCTCCCGTACGCACAACCTGACTCGTTCCAGGAAATGCGGCGTGGATGTGCGGAGGAGAAGGTATATCAAGGAGAAAGCGCGGGTGTAACTCAGCCGGCAGAGTGTCTGCTTCCCAAGCAGGATGTCGTGGGTTCGAATCCCATCACCCGCTCCAAGGGAGTTCCAAGTTTCAAGTTCCAAGTTCCATGTTACCCGGCCGCGCAAC
>VGOG01000318.1 GCA_016875995.1 Chloroflexota bacterium | reverse complement strand
TGGCGCAGCCTGGCCGAACTGACCCGCAGCGCGTTGGCGCCAACTACAAAGCCACTACTATAAGACGAACATGAGTTATGGCTTCGAGAAGGGAGGATAGTAGCTATGGCAACTCAAGCAGTTACCGCTGAAGCTTTTTGGATGGCCTTTCAGGCGCTTTCCACACCAGAACGGAGGGCTGTCGTGGAGCGTTTGCTTCAGGACAGAGACTTCAGAGAAGACCTCATAGACATCGCCCTTATCGAGGAGCGGCGTTCCGAGCCTTCCCGCCCCCTGCGTGAATACCTGGCTGAACGCCTTCCACACCAGAACGGAGGGCTGTCGTGGAGCGTTTGCTTCAGGACAGAGACTTCAGAGAAGACCTCATAGACATCGCCCTTATCGAGGAGCGGCGCTCCGAGCCTTCCCGCCCCTTACGTGAATACCTGGCTAAACGCCAACACAGGGGCCGGCCATGAAATATACGGTTCGCCTGAAACGGTCCGCGGAGAAAGAACTCGAAGACCTTCCCGACCATGTCCACGATCGAATTGTGAAACGTCTCCTCGCTCTCGAACAGGATCCCCGCCCTCGAGGAGTCAAGAAGCTCAAAGGCCGGGCAGAAGAATACCGCCTGCGCGCGGGGGACTATCGCATCCTGTACGTTGTGGATGACGCTGCTCAAGTGGTCGAAATCATAGCCATCAGGCACCGTCGAGAAGCCTACTGATGGAGAGGCTGATCATCCCCTAGAACCAAGCTCCCGCCATAGGAGGACGAGAGGCATGGACAAGAAGAGCCTGCGTTCTGGATACAACTTCGTGGAGCGCAACATGCTGGGCAACAAGATCGAGGACATCGAGGCGACCATCAGCATCATCGCCTTCCTGCGGCTGTTGCAGCGTGGAGAGATACCGCCGCGCCAGGTGAAGGTGGACGGGCTGGACCGCCTCCTGCTGCGGATGCAAGACCGTGATTCCAGCCGCTTCCTGCGCCGCCTCCTCTCCGAGGCCAGTGATGCCCTCATGAAAAGCGGGGCAGTCGTCCTCTTCCCCGTGGCCAGGATAGGCCAGAACCTGCACCCCAAACTCGTGCTGGACGGCCAGGACGTGCAGTTCTACCACATCTTCAGCAAGGGGCTGAGGCAGGAAGACGTGGGGTATTTTCGTTGCCCGTTCACGATTTCCTAACGGGATTGCCACCCATTCATCAGTTCCCGGTACGGGTATGAGTCCATCATGCACGACATCGAAGTAGATCAAAGCGGCCGCACCGATAGACTGACTGTTAACACTGTCCTTGCCTTCTCCGACGGCATTCGGTCAGCGATTCTCATCCCTAGCGCAGTCAAGCGAGCGTGCTACCAGCACTTGAGAGCCCAAGGTGTACGGAGCCACCGCATTGGCGTGAAGTTGTTGATAGCCGGCCTGGTATTACTGTTGCAGAACCACATCAAGACCGTGGAGTTGGTCGCTATTGACCGGGAATACGTAGGTGGCGCAGAGGGAGACATTAAGGGGGAGTTACTTCAACGCCTGCGTCAACAGGCCCCAGATTTACATAGTGACCAGATCGTCTTTCGCCAGATTGGGAAGAAGTCGGCTGCGCACAAGCTGGCTTTGGAGATCTACCGGGGAGAGCGAGAACCAGATCGTCGCATCAGCACGGAGGAACTGCTAGGGGCGTTGCGCTGAGGACAACGAAAAAGGTCAGGTGTCCCCCCGTCGCGTGGGGGCCGCAGCCATGTTACACCGTCCGGTCAAGGATAGGATTCGCATGGCCACCCGACCTCGTTAAAAATATTATACCACAAATAATGGGAATGTGCAAATAAATGAACAGAAGCTTGCGTTCGGGATACAACTATGACACTTTTCTCTCACCCTTCACCTGGCGCTACGGCAGCCAGGAGATGCGGAGGCTGTGGTCGGAGGAGCACAAGCGGCGGCTGTGGCGTCGCATCTGGGTGGCGCTGGCCGAAGCCGAGCACCAGGCGGGGCAGGTCAGCCAGGCGGAGCTGGATGACCTGCGGGCTCACCAGGACGAGGTGGACATGGCCCGCTCCCTGGAGATCGAGGCGGAGATCGGCCACGACAAGATGGCCGAGATACGGGCCTACGCCGAGCAGTGCCCGATTGGCGGGGGCAAGATCCACCTGGGGGCTACCAGCGCGGACGTGGAAGATAACGCCGATATCCTGCGCCTCAAGGAATCCCTACACCTGATCCGCCAGCGCCTGGTGGGGCTCCTCGAAGCTTTCGCCGCCCAGATCGAACGCTACCAGCACCTGCCGGCCATGGGCTACACCCACCTCCAGCCCGCTGAGCCCACTACCCTGGGCTACCGCCTGTGCCAGTACGCCCAGGACTTGCTGATTGACCTGCAGAGTTTGGACAACTTGATGCAAAATCTCAAGGCCAAGGGGCTGAAGGGCGCGGTGGGGACTTCGACCTCCTTCGCGCAGTTGCTCCACGACAGCGGGATGACGCCGGCCGAGTTGGAACGGTTGGTCATGGAGAAGCTGGGGCTGGAGGCTATGCCCGTATCCACCCAGGTTTACCCCCGCAAGCAGGACTTCCTCGTCCTGACCACTCTGGCCTCGATGGCTCAATCGCTGCACCGCTTTGCCTTCGACCTGCGCGTGCTGCACGCCGCGCCCTTCGGGGAGTTGAGTGAGCCCTTTGCAGCCAGGCAGGTGGGCTCCACCGCCATGCCCTTCAAGCGCAACCCGGTCACGGCCGAGAAGATCTGCTCCCTGGCTCGTTACGTAAGTACCCTGCCCAGGGTAGCCTGGGACAACGCGGCCTTCTCCCTCCTGGAACGCACCCTGGACGACTCGGCCAACCGCAGGGTGATCCTCCCCCAGGCCTTCCTGGCCGTGGATGAGATGCTCTTCGCCGCTACGCGCGTCGTCATGGGCCTGGTTGTTCACCAAGAAAACATGGAGCGCAATCTGTCTACTTACGGCGTCTTCGCTGCCACCGAGATGCTGCTCATGGAACTGGTCAAGGCCGGTGCCGACCGCCAGGAGATACACGAGCGCATCCGCCAACACACCATGGTTGCCTGGGTGGGCATGGAAAAACGGGGAGAGGAGAACCCGCTGATAGAGAGGCTGAGCAGCGATAGCGCCCTCGTCGCTTTCCTGCCCGCCGCGAGAATCAGGGAGCTCCTCGACGCCGTCAGCTTCGTGGGCGATGCCCCGGCCAGGTGCGCGGAGTTCCTGCATCTCCTTCGAACGCGCCTGGCTGAAATCTAGCGAGGTGTAATACCCATGAGAATCCTGGTGATTAACGAGGACGAGCAGTTTTCTAAGAGTCTTCGCTATCTCTTGCAGCAGGAGGGGCATCGCGTCTTCGTTGCTCCTGAGAGCTTATCCATCCCAGCCCTGGTCGGGAGACACAAGCCCGATTTGATCATCCTCGACAAGGACTTACTGGAG
>VGOG01000317.1 GCA_016875995.1 Chloroflexota bacterium | reverse complement strand
TCGGCAGAGCGCATGAATTGGTGCAGCACGCGCATCGTCTGCTCGTATTCCTGAGCGAACTTCTGGTGCTCCTGATCGCGCCAGGTTTCGCCCAGTCTGGCGAACTGTCCTTGCAGACGGGCCATACTGTCGCGGAGTTGGCCGTTGAACTGCTTCAATTCACGGGCAAAGCGTTCCAGATCTTCCGGATCGGCGATGGCTCGTGGGGACATCGGAGACCTCCATCAGAAGAAATCAGAGTGATTCAAACTAATGATACTATCGAGAACACAAAAAGTCAAGGCCCGACCACAATCTCAGCCAGGAGCACGCGGTCGCCGCCCGATTTCAGCGGGAGGCGCTCGATGACCCGGTAGGTCGTGTAGAGTCCCACCTCGATGGTGTAACGGCCCGGAGGCGTGTCAGGCGAGACCAGGATCTCGAACTTGTCCCTGATGATTGTACCCTTCTCCCAGTGGGAAGTGGGGTAAGCGTCGTCGCCCGCTATCTTGTCGTGCTGGCCGTACATGTACCCATCTTCGCCGATCAGGTGGGTGAAGACCAGGCAGTCCCGCTCCATCTCCCTCAGGGCCTCCCAGTACAGCGCCAGGTGCAGGGTCTGGCCGGGCTCAGCCCGAAAGGAGTCCAGGTCGTAACCGAGAAGCTGGATTTGGTCTGCGAAGTTGGCCAGGTAGCGATGCTGCGGGCCCGTCCCGAAGCGCGGCCGGTTCTCCACCGAGAACAGCAGCACGGCAAACTCGTGGTGAAAGTTGCGGCCCACTTCCAGGCGCGGGCAGTTCAACATCAACTGGTCGAGGATAACGTCGGTGGGGTCTACGAGGCGGTTCTGCCAGAGCACTAACCACAGCCTGTCACGCCCTTGCGCTATGGGGTTAAGCCGCTCGGCCGACCGATAATCGAGGGGCTCTTTGATTGAAACTACCAGGCATTCAGGCAAAGGATAGACAGGTAGCTCACCTCGATAGTAATAGGTGAAAGCCGGCAGCATGTGTCCCCCCACCAGGAGGATCGCATCCTTGTCCTCGGCGTGGGAACTGATGTACTCGGCCACGGAGCGGAAGTCGGGCCTGGCGTATTCATAGTCGAAATAGTAGTTTGCCAGGGAGCTGGCCGAGGCAAAGCTGACAAAGCCTAACGAGCCCAACAATCCAATTAGCGCCGCTGTGCCAGGCAGTCGGGAACCCCTGGCCCAGGGCTTGCAGATTGAAGCTAATCTCCCCAATCCAATCGCCATCAGCAGGTAGAAGGCCGGCAAGGCCGGCAGCAAATAGCGCGGTGCGAATTTGGGGCGGTGATAGGACATGGCGAACAGGACACCCATCGGCACCGCCAGATAGAGGAGAACGATTCCCAAAGCCGATAGGCTGGCCTTCCCCCTTTTCGCCTCCCATAACGATTCCAGCACGCCCGCTGCAGCCAGCACCACGAAGCCCAAAGCCGCGAAGTCAGCAGCCTTCCCCTGCATGGTATGGCCGACGCTGAAGGCGGTGAAGGTATCTTTGGCCGCGGTCAGCAGGCCGAGAGCGCCCTCCCAGTAAGTGGCGCCAGTCATGAATTCTTCCACCGTGAAGCCTGCCCAGGGCAAGAAGGCAACCACAATGCTCAATTGGGCGGCTGCCCAGTAGTGGAAGGGCAGCTTGGCCTTTCCCTGTAACCGCCATATCAAGAAGACGACGTTTTCGAAAAGAATGATAAAGGCGAAGTAGAAATGGGTGTAGAGGCCCAGAAAGTTAAGCGCTGTGCAAAGCAGGAGATCTTTCGCCCCCCAGGCGCTTAAGAGCTTGAGGAAGGCATAGGCTGATGCCAGGCTGAGCGTCACCACCATGGTGTACATCCGCCCCTCTTGGGAGAACCAGATGTGGAAAGGGGAAATGGAGAGCAGAAAGGCGGCCCAGAACCCTACCCTGCGGCTCACCAACCTCTCGCCCAGCTTGAACATGACCGGCACGGCCACTACTCCCCACGCCAAGGAGAGGTACCTGATGGAAAATTCGCCTCGACCGGCTACTTTTATCCAAAGATGGAGGGCGATGAAATAAAGAGGTGGGTGGTCGGTGGTCGAGATCCACGCCAACATATCCTCCAGGCCCTGCTCGGCAAAGTAAGCGCTGAGTCCCTCGTCGTACCAGATGCTCTGGTGACCCAGGCGATAAATCCGCAAGACAAAGGCCAGGATAATGACGGCGATAATCGCCACCTTGCCCAGGTCAAGATGCCTGCTCATTGGTCTATCGTCAGATGGTCAGATCGTCGGATGGTTCGTGGTCAAGCGGTCTCTGGCCCTCGGACCACCTGACCACCAGACCAGGGACGACGTGACCACTTGACCATTAGGCTAGGCCAGGCAGAGCCTGCGCCCCGTCCTGATGATCAGACTTAACACGGGATCAAAAAATTCGCCCCTCTTTACCACGAGGTAGGCAGACAGTGCACCAAGCAGAGCTCCGGCGACGACGTCCAGGAGGTAATGAATGCCACAGTAGATGCGGGACAGGCCGAACAACGTGGCCAGTACGAGGAGCAGAGCCCCTGGCCGGCGATTGGTTAGCCAAACGGCGATGGCCAGGGAAAACCCCACCGTGGCGGCGTTGCTGGGAAAGGATGAGTCCGTGGGGCGATAGAAGAGCAAATTGACCTGGTGGTCAACGAAGGGGCGCGGGCGAAAGTAGACCAGATTGCACAGCTTCAAGATGATGTTGGCGATAAACAAGGCTATGAGGGCCTGCAGGACGGCTCTCTGGTTCTGCCCCCGCTGGCTTTGGGTCCGGCCCTCAAACCAGAAGGCGACCAGGAAGAGGGACATGGCTGTGGTCAGGAAATAATCGTTGACTAACAACCGCGCCAGGCCATCCAGGATTGCACTGCGACCAGCCAGGTTATTGATCAACTGGAACAACTGAAGATCGAAAGACATCGCTTGCAAATCCATAATTCAAAGTTCAAAGCTCAAATCCGGACCGGGATCTGCGACTTGAGACCTGCGACTCAGTGGACCGCAATTCGATGGCGAGGAGTTGTACTCCGAGCCCTCCGTTCGGGAGTTCAACTCCCTCACATCACGCCTCCCTCACATCACGCTGTTGCGGTGTACTGAGACTTGTGATCACAGGTTCTCTTTGAACCAACGGGCCACCAAAGCGGATACCGCAGGGCTGCGAGGCAGGCTGAGGTGTCCTTCCCCAGGCAGTGACTCCAGCTTTCCTCGTGCCATTTCCTCGCCGAGGGTTACGCGAGCCCTCTCGGCGGGGGTTATGCCGTCCTGGTCGCCATACACGAGGAGCAAGGGGCGGGAACCTAATTCACCGATCGAATCCAGTGCAGCCAACTCCGCCACCAGTTTTCCTCGCTTCCGAAAACTGGCCCAGCGGAGGGCTGCCAGGTAAGATGTTTCTTTCAGGATGCCCAGCCCTGGCTTGGTGTTGGCCTGATTTA
>VGOG01000316.1 GCA_016875995.1 Chloroflexota bacterium | reverse complement strand
TGGTTGCTGGCCAGCGTCCTCTCCATCTCGTCTATCGCCTGGCGGATCAGAGCGGGAGGCATGAGGGCGCAGGCCGCACAGTAGAAGCTCATCGAACGGCCTTCGTTGTAATTGGCCAGGAGGTGCTCCACCAAGAGCCGTCGCTCCCGCTGCTCCTCCAGGTAGGTCTCCAGCCCGACCTCCCTGATCCTGTTCAGGTTGGGAAGAGCCGGCTTGTGACTCAGGAAGCTGTCCAGTCCCTCCTCCACGCCCAACACTCTCAACAGCCTCTCACAGGGATACTCGTCACAATCGGCGCAGGTGAAAATCCCCTGCTTGACGACGCAGCAGCGGTAGACGCTACAGTAGGAATGTTGCTCGCCCAATTGGCAACCCAGGCACCTGCTCTGGGCCTGGGACTGGAAGCGGGGGCACAACCCGCAGTACAGGCCGCAGACGCCGGCCAGATGCTTTTCTTCTTCCAAACCTCACCTCCTGTGTTTCTGCTCCCTCCCCGCAGCGGACATTGCGGTGCAAGTTCTTCGACCAGCCTTACGTTCTCAAAAAGCTGTTCGCGCCTGCTGATGCCAATGGTGATGGCATGGACGACGCCGATTCTACGTGGCATTTGCCAGTTGTCGTCCTAGCTCACGGCAGGCTTCCAGCACGGCATTGTTCGGTCTCCCGTACGACTCGATGGTTTCACCAACCTGCCAACCCATCCTGCTAAAGAGCTTCTCCAGCGGACCACGCACGTCCCCTCCACCGCCGTGGGAGTAGAACAATCCATAGGGCTTGTTTTCCAATCCTCGGCGGTTGGACTTGCAAGCGATGTACCAGTCGTCTATGAAAACCTTCAACCCGCCGGCGATGTAGCTCCAATAATCCGGCGACCCAAAGGCCACGGCATCGAAATGGCGGTACTGCTCAAGGTCCAGCCGTTGCTCATTTGTGTTAACCAAAGTCACGTCGGCACCTGCGGCCCTCGCGCCCTCACCGATGGCCTGGGCCATGGCTGCCGTGTTGCCATATTCTTGAGAATGATAGAGAATAAGTATGGATCCCATTTTGATAACCTCCTCCTATCAAGGAGCCTCCCGCAGGTTCCAAACCTGCGGGAGGCTCCTCTATCTCAGAGGCCCTGCCTGATGGCATCCAGGGTGGCTCTGGCGGCCGGCACGAAGCCGAAGAAGCGCTCGATCTTCTCGCAGCCGTAGTCGTCGCAGTAGGCGCAGTTGAGGGCATCTCGCTCCATGCCGCAGGCGCGTATGTCGCACTCATACCAGTGGCCGCACTTGCGTTCTCCTTCGGTCGTGCAGCCGTCGCAGATGACCGATTCGATGGTGATGTCCGGCGCGTTGAACTCCTCCCGCCATTGCGCCGCCACCCGTTCCAGTGCGGCGCGGTCGTCGGCCTGGGTGGCGATGTAGGCCGGGCAGTCGCTGCACACCAGTCCACAGTAAGCGATGATCTTGTCCATTTGTATTTTCTCCTTGTTTTAGTATTTTTCACGCCGCCAGCCCTGCGCGGATGCTGTCCAGGGTCGTGCGAGCGTGAGGCGCCATGCCAAAGAAGCCCTCCAGCTTTTCGCAACCGCCAATCACTTTACCAGGCTCAATGCCGCAGCGATGTCTTCGGCGATCATCCTTCTCTTGCTCTTCTCGATGAAGAAGCTGGGACCTGCTTGCAGGTAGGATGGGAAGGCCCTCTTCCCCCGGAAAAAGTACTCCTGCCCTCGGATCTTGTACGTGGAACCGGCGGGGATCACCCTCTCCTCACCGGCCCTCTTGGCGATGTAGTTAATGGCCTTGATGGCAACGTCGCCCATGAGCATCAGCACCTGCACATCTGGAAACAGGGCCAGTTCTTTCTCCAGCAGGAATGAACATTCCTTGATAGTGCTCGCCTCGATCCCGTATCCGGTTTTCCCGCATTTTACGGCAGTGGTGAGGTACACGCCGAGATCGAGGATATCCTGGATAGACGAGACATCCACGCCAGCATCGTTGAATGCCTGAACGGTCGTCTGCTGAAACAGGGGTTCCCCTTCCGCGTAGTAGTAGTCGCCAGAGTTCGCGGGGGCAGCTTCCGAGATCATCACGATGGAAATGTCCTCTGGCCTCACATCCACGTCCGGGATGATGTAGCACTCGTGCCTCACATCAGCACACGGAAAATCTTTACACTCCACACACTTGCTCACTTGCATTTTGTCACCTCCTACAGAATCGGTGGTCCCCCCTTTGGGCATTGCTACTGAGTCATTGCGAGCGACCGTAGGCCTGCCCTGAGCAGCGTCGAAGGGGAGCGAAGCAATCTCCCCCGTTGCGGGCTGGGGATTGCTTCGTCGGCAAAAACCGCCTACTCAGAAACTTCCACCTGTCATTGCGAGCGAAGCGAAGCAATCCCCTACGTCGCAAGCTGGAGATTGCTTCAGGCGCAAACCCCGCGCCTTCGCAATGACAGGATGGGCGGTGGTTTCTGTCCCCTACGGATGGCGCGATGCGCCATGGAAAACTCGCAATGACAGCGAGAAGTCTCAGTCCTTAAGAATGCCAGGCCGCGTCAGGTCTGAGCGCGAGGCCAGCCGCTATCTGAACAGATCAACCGCCTGCTTCATCTTCAAGATCACATCCACGCCAAAGGGACAGCGCTCCACACAGGCTCCACATTCGGTGCAGGCCGAAGCCCTCACCGGAAGCGCATCATAAGCCATCTGCAGACTCCCGGTAACGCCCCATTGCGCCGCGTCAACCAGGCGATGGATTTGGGCAATGTCAATGACAGCCGGACAAGGCAGGCAGTGGTTGCAGTACACACATTCCCCTTCTTCGTATCGGCCAAAGCTCGTAACGAGGCTGCTGAAATCCCGCTCCGCCTCGGTCGCCTCCAGGGTGTGAAGTGCTGCGGCCAGTTCGGCGTTGCTCCTGACGCCGGGGACCGTCGTGCAGACCCCCACCTGCGCCAGCACGTAGCTGAGACATTGCGCCGCGGTGATCTCGGAGGTGATCCTGGCCTGGTAGCTTTCGCCGCCGGTCTGATACTTCGGCACGCGGAACGTGCCCCTCTGCGCTAACAGCTTCCCGCCGCCGAACGGTTTCATGGCCACCAGGCCTACCCCACGCGTCGTGCAGAGATTCTGCAGCTCCTTTCGGCCGGGCATGGCGTGGCCGAGCAGGTTGATTGGAAACATCACCACCTCGATCTGCCCGCTTTCTACTGCTTTTCTCACCACTTCCACGTAGTGCGCGCTGATCCCCAGGAAGCGGGCCTTGCCCTCCTCTCGGAGACGGCAGGCCAGGTCCAGCACGCCGCCGGGCCTGGTCACGGCATCAAATTCCTTGACGGAATTGAAGTTGTGCAAGAACAGGACGTCTACATGATCCGTGCCCAGTCTAGAAAGAAGGTCGAGGAAAAACCTTTCACACGTTTTCGCGCTCCGTGTTTTACAGTACTGCCCAT
>VGOG01000315.1 GCA_016875995.1 Chloroflexota bacterium | reverse complement strand
CTGGCCCCGCGCTACCGCAACGTGGCCATCCTCGATGGGCGGAGCGGCGAGCAGGTGGGCCTCATTGCCGCCGACCTGGAACATCCCCTGGACGGCGCCCATGCCCTGGCCGTGGACCCGATGCGGCAGCGGCTCTACGTCAGCGATGGCGCCGGCTTGCAGGTTTTCTCCACGGACACGGCGAAGTGGCTGGAGACGCGCCCGGCCGAGGGGCCGACCAACCCCTTCGGCCTGGCCGTGGACCCGCAGCGGGGTCAGGTCTACGCCGCCCCGCCGGAGGGGAAGCGCTAGACTCGAAGCCCGACGAGCTAGAACCCAACTAAGACCGACGAAAGACGAAGGACGAACGACGAATTCGCGCTTAGTCGTGCATCTTTCGTCACATTCCTGGTCAGTGACAGGTTTCAGGGTTTGTGCTACAGGTGAGCGTATCACGCTGGGGACATACAGGCAGGCAAAATGAGGCCGTGAGCTCCGTAAAGGGGCCGGAAAAGAGACTGTTGTCTGCCCATAATGGATTGAGCCAATCCGCGAAATGGAGTACAATGTACTCCCGGATTCCTCACCCTTTCGCGGAGGTTGGCTCCCATGCAGTATATCACGAAATGTGCGATTGTTCAACTGGTGCGAGTTCGTGTGCATGCCCTGGTGGTGCTCAGCGTCCTGGTTCTGGCGCTGCTGGGCCGCATGCCGGACAGTCAGGCGGGGTGGATCACCTGTCCGCCCCAGGTGGTCATGGTCGTGCCCGACAGCCGACGGCGTCTGCTTCGAGGTCGTCGGGGGCGAGGCCACTCCGGCTGCCAGAGCCTCCGTTGGCGGCATGTGTGCCACACCTGGTACATGCCCCTGGCTCGCAGTCTGTTGCTGTGGGGCTTGTGGGCGCTCAGCGGGCCAGCCGGGCCGGCGTGGGTGCGGCTGGTGCCGTGGGGGGTGTGGCTGTGGCAGAGCAGCGGGCTGTTTTGGCCATGGTTGCGGCGGCAACCGGAATGGCGCGGCCTGGGTTGGCTTTTGTGGCAAGCCCAGCGTTGGCTGGTAGTGAGCTACCTGGGGCTGGTCATAGGGGCACTGTGGCGGTCGCCCAGGCCCGGTGGGCACCTGTCCGGGGCAGGCTCGCTGGATACGGGCTTGCCTCCTTTGATGCTGGGGCTGGGGTGTGTCGTTGGCCCTGGGGAAGAGCCCCGGGTAGAGGTGAGGGAGGCCGAGGACGGGGGTTGGACGGCCATGTTGTGTGGGCACTTCACGCTCCATGTGGCGGGAGACCATCCCTTCCGCCAACGGCTGCTGCTGTTGTTTCTGCGCCTGTTGGAAGTGCCGGGCGAGCAGCGGGGGAGCCGCCGCACCCGAGACGGACGCACGCCCTGGGTGCGCCAACAATATCTGGCCCAGGCCTTCGGCATGCCCCAACCGGACATCAGCCGCATCGAGGGCTACTGGCTGGCAGGGGACTGGGCTAACCTGCTCAGCTTGCAGACGGCCGAGGTGTTGACCCGGAAGCTGATGGCCCGCATCGTGGAGGTGTTTGCCAGTTTCCCCTGGTGGGGCGTAGAGCGAGTGCACCACCATCTGCGAGAGCAGGGAGTGCCGGTCAGTGAACGGCAGGTGCGTCAGGCGGCCGAGCAGAGTGGGTGGTGCCAGTTGCGCCAGGCGTTGGGGAAGCGTTACCACCTGACGGCGGAGAGCATCCGTCCTCGGGATGACTGGCTGGTGACGCACTTGTTGGCTCAGGTGGAGACCTTGCTGGGGAAACTGGAAGCCGCAGAGGGGCTGACCCCCGAAGAGCAGGTGGCGGTGGCGGACCTGCAGACCCTGGCGGCCGAGGTAGGCATGGTAGCCCAGCCGCCCCTCAAGGCCTTGCCCTGGATGGTGCGGGTGGAACGGGTGGTCTTTGGCCACTGGGAAGAGGTCACCGATGGCGCGGTGCGCTGTATCTACTGCGGCTCGACGCATGTGGTGCGCAAGAGCAGGAAGCCACGACTGAAGAAGTACTACGACGCCGAGGGCAACCTCCAGACGGTGGAAGTGTATCGCTACTACTGTCGCAACAAAGCCTGTGACAAGCAGACCTTCACCAACTTGCCGCCTGGTGTGGTACCCTATTCGCCCTATCGGACGGAGGTGCACCTGTTGGCCACGCAGATGTACGCCTGGGGCTACAGCACCTATCGCCGCACCGGGCAAGCCCTGGGGGTGGCCAACATGACCGCTTACCGCTGGGTGAGCGCCTGGGGATACGAACTGTTGCCCGTAGCCGCCCTGTTCGGGGTGGTGAAGTCCAGCGGGGTGGTCGGCATCGACGAGAAGTACGTCCTGGTGCCCAAGAACGACAAGCCTGAGGGGGACATGCGCCGCTGGATGTACGTCTACTTCGCCGTGGACGTCTACACCTACGACCTGTTGCATATCGCCATCTACCCCTACAACGACAAGGAGAGCGCCCTGGCCTTCCTGTTCGCCCTGCGAGCCAAGGGGTATCACCCACGGGTCATCGTCACCGACTTGCGCCAGGACTACGGATCGCTCATTGCCCATGTCTTCCCCCAAGCCCAGCATCACGAGTGCATCTTCCATGCCCTGCAGAACGTGCACGACTACGTCAAGGCAGTCTACGGGGCTGGTTACACCGAGACCCACCCCGAGGCCGAGGAACTCAAGAGGAAGATCTACAAGATCTTCCATGCCAGAACCAAGCGCACGGCCGAGAAACGGTATCAGGAGGTGATGGCCTTGCGGGAGCGATATGTGCAAGAGGCCCCGGCCTTAGCACTCCTCTTCGACTTCCTGGAGCGGCACTGGCCCACCCTGGTCAACGGCATTGAGAGCCGCCTGATCCCTGCCACCAACAATGCCGTAGAGTTGGTTATCCGGCGCTTCGACCAACACTACCAGAACTTCTGTGGCTTTGATACCATCGAGAGCGCCCACCTCTTCCTGGGAGTCTTCGAGAAGCTGTACCGTTTCACCCCCTTCTCGCAAGACGCCCAGCCCAGGATTCGGGGCCAGTGCCCGTTGGAGTTGGCCGGCTACGACATCAGTCAGGTGCCTATGGCCTCCCTCTGCGCCGGCCTCAGTGTTACTTGGCCTGTGGGGATCATTCAAAACCATGTCCCCAACTCGTGACGGTCGCGAGTGGTCTTTTTCCAGGCTGGACCAAGTTGTGCTATAATTCCGGCAGGCGAAGGGTCGCGCACCCTTAAATCACCATCGCGCAGTGCACGGCCCGGCGACGGAGACGAGGAGAGAACGTGAGCGAGAAAACGCCAATGTGGAGGATGTGGTTCGTTGTCCTGGTGGTG
This sequence comes from Chloroflexota bacterium, assembly GCA_016875995.1. Lineage (GTDB taxonomy): Bacteria > Chloroflexota > Anaerolineae > VGOG01 > VGOG01 > VGOG01. The sequence goes on along the minus strand of VGOG01000315.1, from coordinate 157 downwards.
GTGGGGTCGTGTGGCCTGCTACTGGCCGCCTGCCGGCGGCCGTTTGCGCCCTCTGTTTCTCCCCCTTCTGCATCGCCCCCGGTGCAGGAATCATCTGTTTCGGCGAAGGCCGTCGCCACCGGGCCTCCGCCGGCCACTGTTCCCGTCCCTTCGACCG
>VGOG01000314.1 GCA_016875995.1 Chloroflexota bacterium | reverse complement strand
ATTGCCGATTTGACAAATCAAAGATCGGCAAGGGGGGCTCTAAATTGGACATCGCAGGCCTGATCAACCCAGAAGAAATCGAGAACTTGGCCAGGCGCTACGGCCCCATCGAGCGCCGTAGCTATTCTCTGGAAATGGGCAGGAGGTACTTCGAGGATTGGCAAAAGGCGCTGGCCAAAAGACGTGGCGAGGTAGTGCTGGTCGTCCAGCGGCCCGCTGGCGTGATCTTGCACACCAAGGATTTCTACCTATCTGGCACCTACCGCCTGCCCAGCGGCGGAGTGAAGTGGGGGGAAAGGATATTGCAGGCCCTGCATCGCGAAGCTCAGGAAGAGATGGGACTGGACGTAGAGGTGGAACGCCTCCTGGGCCTGCTTGAGTACGAGTTTCGCTACCAGGAGGAAACGATGCCCTTTGTCTCCTATGTCTTCCTGGTAAGGGGAGGCGAGGGAGGGCTGGTTCCGCAGGACGAGGGGGAGCGCATCACATCATTCCGCCAGGTACCGTTGGCGGAGCTGCCAGCGGTGGCCAATCGCTTGCGAGGTCTGGAGGGGGATTGGCGCGACTGGGGAGAGTTTCGGGCCCTCGCCCACGATTTCGTGGCCGAGATGATGTAATGAGGCAACGAGGCAACGAGGCAATGAGGGAATGAGGCTTTGAGATGACGATGACACTGCAGAAGTACGTTGACCAGCGCATACCATCACAGTTGAGGGAAGCGTTCGTGGAAATGATGGGCACACCGACCGGCCGCCGCCTGGCCGAATCTTCAGCCCGGCGGAGAGCACGCTACATCCTCGACCCCACCGGCAAGCTGGGCTGGGGCTCGATGACCGTGAATCTGGTGAGGCTGGTACTCATCGGCCGGGAAACGCTCCAACATCGCCCCACCCTCATCAACAGCCTGGCTCACGAGGCCTCGCACATCGAGCAGAAATACATCTCGGATTCATTTGAGCAGGAGTATACGGCCTTCGTGACCGCTGCTCAGGTGATGACCGAGCTTGGCCTGCCGGATTCCTTCGGCTGGGATGCCCCAGAGCTCCAGAGCCTCTCTCCTGAGCAGGCGGCACAAAAAATCATGGAGATGTTCCCCGACCACCCCCTCTACGGCATAAGCCCCGCCATCCCCGTGTATCAGGTGCGAGGACCGAGGGGGCTCATCGAACTGGCCAAGCAGGCCTGGGCGCTACTCAAAGCCGCTTAACGTTAAACCCAGCAGATAGAGATTAGGCACGCCGTAGGGCAAGTTGCCAACTTGCCCTAATCCACCACGCCATTAGCGGCGATGACCCCCCGATACCAATGCGCGCTGGTCTTCCACACCCGCCGCTGTGTCCGATAATCCACGTACACCAGGCCGAAGCGTTTCGAGTAGCCGTGCGCCCACTCGAAGTTGTCCATCAGCGACCAGACGAAGTAGCCCCGCAACGGCACCCCGGCGGCGATGGCCCTGGCCGCTTCGGTGAAGTGGGCCTTTAGATACGCTACCCGTGACGGATCATCCACCCGCCCATCGGGTCCGATCTGATCCGCGTAGGCGGCGCCGTTTTCGGTGACGTAAAGAGCCGGGAAACGGTAGTCGAAATGCAACCGGCCCAACAGCTCGTAAAGCCCCTGCGGGTAGACCTCCCATCCCATCTCGGTTCGCTCCGGGTTGGGGAAGACTGTTTGAGGGACATTCTCGGCCTCGGGCGCCACGCTGCTGCGCACCACGCCGCGCGTATAGTAGTTCACCCCAAGGAAGTCGTTGGGAGCGGCAATCGCCTCCAGATCACCAGCCCGCACAAAGTCCATCGGACGCCCGTAGTGCTGCACGACGTCGGGCGGGTAGCCCCGCGCTGAGAGCGGGTCGAGAAACCAGCGGTTGACAACGCCGTCCCGTTGCCAGGCTGCGGCCCGGTCGGCGGCGCTGGAGGAAGCCGGGGTCTGGCCGCTCAAGTTGAGCGCGATTCCCACTTGAGCATCCGGGCTGTTGCGGCGGATGACGGGAACGGCCCAACCGTGGGCCAACAGCAAGTGATGCGCCGCTGCCAGCGCCTCGTCGAGATCGGAGTGACCTGGGGCATGCCGCCCCTCCAGATACCCAACAAACGCGCTGACGAAAGGCTCGTTGAGCGTCATCCAGTACGTCACCCGGTCCCCCAGGGTACGGGAGGCCAGGTCCGCGTACTCCACGAAGGCTTCAGCAGTGGCCCGGGTGGGCCAGCCGCCCTGATCCTGCAGAGCCTGCGGCAAGTCCCAGTGGTAGAGGGTGACGAAAGGCTCGATCTGGATTTCGAGCAGCACGTCCACGAGTCGGTCATAGAAGTCAAGCCCGGCAGGGTTGACGCGCCCACGTCCTTCTGACAGCAGGCGAGGCCACGCGATGGAGAAGCGGTAAGCGTGCAGCCCCATTTCCTCCATCAGAGCCACGTCCTCACGCCAGCGATGGTAGTGGTCACAGGCGACGTCGCCCGTGTCGCCGTTGGCGACCTTGCCGGGCGTGTGGCTGAAGCGGTCCCAGATGCTCTCGCCCTTACCGTCCTCGTTCCACGCCCCTTCGATCTGGTACGACGCAGTGGCCGCCCCCCAGATGAAGTCAGGTGGAAATGAAATGATCTTTGACATTAATGTTCCTCCTTCATTATCAAGTCAGAATGGCTTTAACTACCACCTCGGTCTGTCCCGCAGGCGGCAGGGGGACGATGTTTCCCTCAATCGGCTGGCCGTCCACGGTCAGCGAAACCACGTTTCCCTCGCCAGCGCGCTCCACGGAGATGTGGTAGGTCACGCCCCGAAAGATGCGACTGGCCTCGAAGCCAGGCCAGTTGCCGGGGATGACTGGCGCAATCTGCAAACCAGTGTAGGTGGGCCGGATGCCCAGAATCCACTGGGTGATGGCCACGTAGTTCCAGGCCGCCGTGCCGGTCAGCCAGGAATTCTTGGCCTCGCCGTGCGTCGGGGCGTCGCGCCCGGCGATCATCTGGGCATAGACGTACGGCTCGCAGCGATGCACCTCGCTGATGGCCTCCCGCGCCGATGGGTTGATGCGCAAGTAGTAGTCGTGGGCCTGGTCGCCGTGCCCGACCAGGACCTCGGCGATCATGATCCACGGATTGGTGTGGCAGAAGATGCCGGCGTTCTCTTTGTAACCTGGGGGATAGGATGTGATTTCGCCCAGGTGGAGGTAGTAGCGTGAGTAGGCAGGCTGCTGGAGGATGATACCGTGCGGCGTGGCCAGACGTTCCTTCACCGCCGCCAGCGCTTTCTCGGCCCGGCCATCGTCGAGGCCCAGGCCAGCCATAACGCAGAACCCCTGCGGCTCGATGAACACTTGCCCCTCCTCACATTCGTGCGAGCCCACCTTGTGCCCAAAGGCATCGTAGGCCCGCAGGAACCACTCCCCGTCCCAGCCATGCTCGAGAATGATCGCCTCCATCCGCTGCGCCGCTTCCCCGTAGAATTGCG
>VGOG01000313.1 GCA_016875995.1 Chloroflexota bacterium | reverse complement strand
CGCTCGACCTGCTCGCGGGCTGCGTTCCAGGGGACGAGCTCGCAATAGACCCGTGCCTCTCGCACCCGGCGGGCGATGAGCTGGGCGTATTGGGAGCCGAAATCCAGGATGGCCACCGCTTCAATGGGCATTATCTTCCTTCTTCCCGCTCAGCAATGATTAGATCCGACAGGGGCGGCGTGCCGGCCATCATCTGCTGTATCTCATCGTGGCTCATGCGAGGCGCCTGGGCGATCAGGTCATTCCACTCCTCTCCCATTTCGCTGAGAAGCCCCGTGCTACGCAGAGCCTCCCTTATCCTCTCTCGCTCTGATTTTGCCTTTTGCCGGCGACTTTCCAGCCACTCCTTGATGGCCTCAGCGACGGCCTCGCTCACCGCCTCATCAGAAACCAGTTCTTGCCGCAACTGCTTTGTCAATCGCTCCGGCAGCTCTATTGCGATCGTGCTCATCTTACACCTCCCTGCTGCTCCTAAAAATTCTCTATTTCCTTTCAGTGGTCATCGGGATTCCTTATCAGAAGCTTCTCCAAGATCCTCTGCGCCTCGCGCACGAAATCCTCGGCGTCGGCAATGGCCAGCTTTGCCTCCTCCTCAGTTGCCCTCTTCCGCTCGTTGTAATCGCACTCCTCTCGCAATCGCTTGGCGATGGCGAGGGTTCGTCCGTATTTCGGATGGGTCAGACCGACTTTGACGAAATGCTTTCCGAAAAGGGTTATGACGCCGGTGTGCTTGACAGGGTCTTCTCCTATGGCCAAGAGGAGTGCCTTGCTGGCATAGAACATGGCGTAATAAGCCTTTGCGATCACGTCGTTGTAGTGTCCAGTTGCCAGGAGGTCTCGTGCTACGACCAACTTCTCCTCAGCCAGTACCATCCGAAGTCTTACACTTTCTAACTGGGCCTCCTCCATAGCTCAATACCTTCTTTCTTGATATGGGTCATCAATGGGGAGTGTTCTTCATACTCGTTCATTCCGACCACTGTTGGCGAGATGTTGACGTTGTACTTCATGACGAGATCAAAGGTCGTTCCCACGATTTCCCTCCAGGTGGGATCGGCAGAGTTAAGAGGATAGAAGCCCTTTTCAGTAGGCTCTGTTTGTTTCCGGAGGACGACCAAGACATCAGTGTCCGAACTGGCCACAGAATCCCCTCGCGCCTTGGAACCAAACAAAATCAATCGCTCAACTTGTTCGGGGAACCTTCGCAAGAGGAAATCTTTGTACTCGTTCAAAGCTTGTCGTTCGTTTTCATTCAGAACCATAGTAGTAACCGTTCAGGTGGTTGGTAGGGGCCAGCCGTCAACGTGCCAGGCACTTGCGAAGAGTCGAGGGACTGAGCGATCTCACCTGGCTTGTAGGACAAGTTGGCAACTTGTCCCACTGAAAGTGCCTGGCACGTGAACGCTTACCCATCGCATTCGCCTCTTTCTGGACCCACTGAACATCCGTTCCTTTCCCCAATCCGCTGTAGTCACTCCCCGAAAACAATGCGGCCATCGGACATGTCGGTGATGACTACCAGGGATTCGATGGGGACGCCCGACTTTTCCAACAGGGCCCGCCCCCCTTCGAACCTCTTCTCGATGAGGGTGCCGATGCCCACCAGTTTCGCGCCGGCCTCCTCCACCAGCCTGACCAGGGCGGCGATGGTCTGGCCGGTGGCCAGGAAGTCGTCCACGATGAGGATCCTGTCCGAGGGGCGCAGAAACTCGGGCGAGGCCATCAGCTCCACGTGGCGACCCTTGGTGTGGGAAGGGGCCGTCTGGCGGTACACCTGGTCGGGCATAGTGATGGGCTTGGTCTTGCGGGCGTAGACCACCGGAATGCTCAGGGCCATGGCCGTAGTGAGGGCGGGGGCTATCCCAGAGATCTCCGCCGTCAGCACCTTGGTCGCCCCGGCGCGGCCAAATCGCTCGGCCAGCTCCCGTCCGACCAGGATCATCAACTCCGCGTCCACCTGGTGGTTGATGAAGCCGTCAACCTTGAGGATGCCCCGCCCCAGATTTTGGCCCTCTTGCTTGATCCTCTCCTTCAACCTTTCCACCACCCTCCACCCTCCTTTGAGCTTTGAACTTTAACTTTGAGCTTTGAACTTTGAGCTTTATTCTTGCATCCTATTTTACTACAACCTGGCCGATGTTGCAAGCCGTGTTTGTCAAGAGGGACACTATGGGGTATAATTGAGCGAGGCAGTGAGGCAACGAGGCAATGAGGCAACGAGGCGATGAGGAATGAGGCAACGAGGCGATGAGGAATGAGGCAAGGAGGTTGGATTGCCCCTGGAACTAGGCCATATCAGTCAGCAAGTGGATAGGATGGCCGCTTCATTCGTGGCCGATGAGCATCGCGGTCTGCTGAGGGAGGCTCGCGAGCTCTTGTGCTCTGTGGACGCCGAGGAGTTGCGGGCCAAAGTGCGCGACCGCCGCGAGAAATATCCCTGGCTGGTGGCTATCCCCGTTCGCACCCTCAGCCAGACCTTCTCGCCGCCGCTGCCCCCCGCCGACTTCAGCGTCATCGCTTCCGACGGCTCCTCGATCCACCCTGACCGCCACAGCCCGCTGCGCTACTACGTGATCAACACCGGCCACGCCGTCCTCACCTACGGCCGCCATCCCAACGCCGATTTGGCTTCGGAGGGGCGGCTCTATTTTGAGGACGATGACCTCTACGTATCGCCTGGGCAAAAGAGCATCCCCATTGAGGGGGAGCGCCTGGGTGTGAAGATGCAAATCGCTGAATTGCAGGCGGCGTTAAGGGCTGCTCAGGAAGCAGCCCATCCGATGATAGCCGTGAGGGATGGCTCCTTGATCCTTTGGCAGTTGCAAAACGAGGTGGAAGAGGTTAGGAAGGAATTCCTGGGTCAATTTCGTGAGTGTCTGGATAGGTTTCGGGCGGCCAGCGTACCTGTGGCTGGATACATCAGTTACACCGGCAGCCACGACGTAGCCAACGCCCTGCGGGTCTCGCTGTGTGAGGATGATCCCTCGGACTGTGAACACTGCTCCCTGCCCGAGGGACAGCAGGCCCTGTGCCGTTTCCTGAGCACGGTCTGGGATCGGCAGTTGTTGGAGGGCCTGCTGGAGGCAGGCTGGCGCTCCGACGTTTTCGAGAGCACCTCGGAGATCCTGAAACAATACGGGAGCCATCGCATCCAGTTCTTCTATCTCAATGTGGGCGGCGAGGTGGTGCGTATCGAGGCCCCCCAGTGGGTGATGCGCGATGCGACGATGCTGGACCTGGTTCACGCCCTGGTCTGCGACCAGTGTCAGCGCAGCCCCGACGTTCCACCCTACCCCCCGGCCTTGCAAGAGGCCCACGAGCAGGCCGTCATCACCACCGCCGACAGGCGGCTGGTGGAGGAGCTGGTGGAGCGAGCCCTGGCGGAGCGCGGCATCGTCTACGCCCGTTCGGCCAAAGATCGCAGCAAGCGAAGGCGAGGAGTGTGATTAGATCCCAGTCTAGGACCGAG
>VGOG01000312.1 GCA_016875995.1 Chloroflexota bacterium | reverse complement strand
ACCTGATATTTGCAGAAGCTATTTGCTGCTGTACCGCTGTTGGAGTAGAGCCAGATCCTCGTGCAGTTCTTCCAGGCTGTATTGGGCCACCGTGCCCTGCTGGCGCAACTCGTCCAGGATGTCATATATAGAAACGCCGGCCATCTCGGCCGCCCGCTCCTTGGTGATCTGGCCCTGTTGGTACAGGCGCAGGGCGTGCTCCAGGCGCCAGCGATGAATACCCTCGGTCAGGAGCTTACGGGCCACCGAGGTACGATCCGCCTGCTCCTCAGTGGCGATGCGCTCCAGCTCTTCTACGAGACTTTGAGGAATGCGGATACTCAATTGACGGGTTGCTTCAGCCATTTTCCCCCTCCCGTTCACGGTAGATAGCCTCAACCGCTACTTTCAGAGCGTTGAGGATGGCCAGATCGGTGTTCATAGCGACGGCGATGCGATCCAGGAGATCAATGCACTTTTCATAGGGGAGCTTGCCCTGGATGTAGCCCTCCAGAGGAAAAACCTGCAGGATGGTATAGGTGATGCCGTGGGCTCTGGCCAGGACGCGGCCCTTACGTTCTTCGATGATCAGACATGTCCCTGTATCCCCGGCATAAGCCAAGGCTTCGCACTCTCCCAGGCCCAGAGCCCCGCTGGTATGAAGATACCGGGCAAAGCACATTTGTTCCTGGGTCAAGGTCACAATCTTTATCATCCCCGCCTGTATGGCTGCCTCGATCACTGAGGCATCGTCTTTCCCCCGCTGTTTTCCGACGTTAACTGTCTCTTGAAAGACGGCAGGGGGAATACCCAGGGGACCGTGGGTTTGGCCCAGGGTCTTGATCTCCTGAAGCTTGGCGATGATGATCAATGATGAGGCATCGAGGATGGCCCCGATAGCTTGGTTATTTCCCATGATGGCTTTGCTTGACAACAAATCCTAACATTATTGTACACGAAGACAGGGAAATCGTCAAGGCTTTCCGCCCAATTTGAGGAGGGACGTTATTAGTGGTTCTATTTTCGCCAACAGTCCGCACAACTTCTCTTGTTCCTGAGAATTGGTCAGGGCAATTGCCCTTAGGCACGCAAGAGCACGGCCTTGGCTGGCGTCGAGGTTGGGAGTTACGTTGGTTGGATTGGCTTGGCACCGCCAAAGGTGCGCTCTTGCGCCCTATCTTGGCTAAATAATGCGAAATAGCTTTCTCATGGCACACCTGCTCTGAATTCGAAGGTCGTCTTCCGGGCAGACCTATCAAATGTCACAATGAAGTGGTCAAAGAAGCCTTCCTGGCCAAGTAGGAAAGGGACTTTGCCTCTGGCGAAGCACACCGGGATAGTAAACCACCGCTCGACCTCAGACACGAAAAAGTCCACGGCGTGTACCCGACCCTCAATGGCACAGACCTTCCGCCGTGATATTCCGCGCAGGGTTATAGGCTGACCGTCTTCCCATCGCTTCCCTAGCTTGCGGAAGAGGTCGTAAGGGGCCATGGAAAGGTCGGCGCCGCTGTCCACCAGGAAGTTAGCTGGTAGTAACCCGTCTGCGCCACGCACTAACATATCCATAACAGGCCGCCAGATAATGGTGCCATCTGGCAAGGCGAACGCACGCCAGTCCTTGGTGAACCGCTTCAATAGATCACCCATGCATCCGGTTCTTCGATGTATAGATAACGTACCCGATACGTCAGCCCCATGCGGTCGAGCTTCTTGAACAGTCGGCCCAGGGAATCGTCAGCGGCGACGATTTCCTTGTTCCTGACCGCGATGTACTGCCCCCCGTAGCGAGTCAACACCTCTGCGGACAAAGAGTTGAGCCACGCATCCATCTCAGGACTGATTAATTCCAACAATTCGGGAGAAATGGCCTCCCCTTCCGTTGGTTTGCTGCTTGCCATCGTAATCCCTCCTTCAACAACTTATCATAAACCACCAGAAAAACGGTTGCCTCAGGGCACGGCCTTGGCTGGCGTCGGGGTTGGGAGCGATATTGGTCAGCTTGGCACCGCCAAAGGCGAACTCTTGCGCCCTATCTCGGCCAAATCGTCAGGTGTCTACTGGAGTCACCTGTGTTTGTTAACCATGCATATTTTACCACAAAAGTGGGTGAAAAGTCAATAGGGGAGAACTCTGAATTTTGCTTAAGGAAAAGGCTAATCAACAGGCGAGTAGTTCGCAGCAACTCGCCCCCAAAGTGAAATGCACGTGGCAAGTCAGCAGTGTTGCAGAAATGGATAAGATGTGGTAAGATTATGACATCCAAACAGATGTGAGAAGGATGGGTCTAGCGACATATCCATGTTAGAGGTCACGACAACTGTGGTAAGCTGAGCTAAAGGCCACACTAGAGGAGGTGAACCTTGCAAGCTTTTGACTATGTTGCCGCGCGCAGCGTTGAAGAGGCTGTCTCGCTCCTGTCGGCGGATGGCGACCCTTCGGGCAGAGCCCTTCGGCAAGCCTCAGGACAGGCCTCAGGGCGAAGCCTGGCCCGCGTACTCAGTGGCGGCACGGACCTTCTGGTGCAAATGCGCGAAGGACAGATCAAGGTTAAGCTGGTGGTAGACATCAAGCCGATCCCGGAGCTGAACGTACTGGCCTACGATCCCACTACAGGGCTACGGCTGGGCGCGGCGGTGTCCTGCTTTCACATTCGCCGCGAGCCAACGGTCGCGGCGGCCTATCCCGGTCTGATTGACGCCGTCTCGCTGATCGGTGGCGTTCAGATTCAGGGCCGAGCCAGCGTGGGCGGAAACCTGGGCAACGCCTCCCCCGCCGCCGACAGCATCCCGGCTCTGATCGTCCACGAGGCTGTTTGTGAGATCGCCGGACCGGATGGCCGTCGGCGAGTCCCGGTGGAAGATTTCTGCACCGCGCCGGGCCAAACCGTCCTCCGCAAGGGCGAGTTCCTGGTACAATTGCACATCCCGCCTCCGAAACCAGGATTCGGCGCCCATTATGTGCGTTTCACCCCCCGAAACGAAATGGACATCGCCGTCGTCGGGGCCGGGGCTTCTGTCCTTCTGGACGAAAGCGGCACGACGTTGCGGTCGGTTCGCGTCGCCCTGGCCGCCGTAGCGCCGACGCCGCTCTTTGTGCCCCAGGTCGGTGCGGCCCTGGTTGGGCGCTCGGTTTCCGACGAAGCCTCATTGGAGGCGGCTGTCGCCGAGGCGGCCCAAATTGCCCAAGCAGCGTCCCACCCCATCAGCGACGTGCGGGGAACGGCTGCCCAGCGCAAGCATCTTTCGGCAGTGTTGACCCGCCGGGCTCTACGGAAGGCCATCGAGAGAGCCCAGAAGACCCTGAGGGATGCATAGGTGAAGGAGGCAGAGAAATGTCCCAAAAAGTGCATGTACGAGCGCGCATCAACAATGAAGACGTAGAATTCCTGTGCGAACCGCGCCAGAGCCTGTTGGAAGTGTTGCGCGAGGAACTAATGCTCACCGGCACCAAAGAGGGCTGTAACAACGGCAACTGCGGCGCCTGCAGCGTCATCCTCGATGG
>VGOG01000311.1 GCA_016875995.1 Chloroflexota bacterium | reverse complement strand
GGCTACGCGCCTGGTGATCACACATCTGGTCAAGCGTTCCAGTTCCACCCGCAGCCGCCTGAAAGCTCAGCGCAAGAACCGAGGGCCAACGTGAAACATAACCTTATGTTAATTTAACAATGCCAAGATAAAAAGGAAAGCAACTTCGATGACCCGGTGTTTGCCGAGGCCTGGCGTTTCTGGCTCGATCTGCTGGACGTGCATAAGCTGGACTTCCGCACCGCTCCCCTGAGCCCCCAGGAGCGGGTGGCCCAAGGTCTGGCAGTCACGGGTGCCCAGTCAGGCTTTGCCTGCGGCTGGTTCCCCACGCAATACCCTCAGACCAATTGGGCTACACTACCTCAGCCTACCCCCTCTGGGAAAGGGCCGTATGCTCAGGCCAACGATGACCTAGGCTTCTGCGTTACCACCCAGAAGAAGGATGCGAAGGAGATTGAGGCCGTGTGGACGCTTTGGCGCTATTTGGTCGGTCCGGACTACCAGCGGCAGTACTGTCCGCTGCGAGGCGTCCATCCGTCGCTGCTGGAACTGCGTAAGGAGGAGAAGTTCACGGAGAGCAACCCAAGATGGCGCGGGACCGCCATTACCGCCAAGCCAGGCAACCACCTGACCGATGGCGTCTGGCGTGCAGAGATCTCTCCCTTGATATGGCAGGATATTGTAGAACGGATCCAAAACAAGGGGGAGCCTATTAAAGCCGTGCTCGCCGATCACAAGGCCAAGATAGACAAGATCCTGGCCGAGAAAGATCTTCCTCTGCTCCTCGGTAGAGATGGCTGGAAAGCCGAGTGGGAACAATCATAATCGTCATGGTATAGCCGCGCAGCAGGAGGGATGGGCTTATATTGAGCCCATCCCTCCTCTCGCTGAAAAATGAGGGTAACCTTGATGGCTGAGCGATTTCTGCCTAAGAACAAGGTAGCGGCCGTTATCCTAGTGGCTGCCGCTATATACTTGGCTATGGTACTCTGGTTCCCTATCCTTCAAGCCTTTGCCTGGAGTTTCACTGATAAGTTCATGTTCAAGATGTCCTGGGTGGGGCTGGCGAACTACCGTAGAATGTTCACCGACGATCCGCTGTTCGTCCAGTCTGTCCAGGTCACATTGCGGTACATGCTGATGGTCCTGCCGGCTACGGCGGTCTTGGGCCTGATCCTGGCCGTATTCGTCAATGCAGTCAAAAATGTAACCGTGCGGGGCATCTTGACGGCTTCTTACTTCTTGGCTTATGTTATTCCCCTGGTGGCCGTGGCCGTAGTATGGCGCTATATGTTCGAGCCCTCGCGCATTGGCCTCTTCAACTCCATCCTCGACAAATTCGGCCTGGGCACGGTGCGCTGGCTCATGGACACGCAAACGGCATTGCCTTCCCTGGCTATTGTGGGCACCTGGCACTTCACTGGGTACGTCTTAATAATTTATCTGGCAGGATTACAAACCATCCCCGATGTTTTCTACGAGGCCGCTCAGATTGACGGTGCCAACCGCTGGAACGTATTCCGATATATCACCCTGCCTCTCTTAACCCCCACCATCCTCTTTGTTATCGTCATCGGCACCCTTCATAACATGATGATGTTCACCGAGACCTATGTCATGACCTCCCAGATGGGCATGTTACCCGGTGGACCTCTTGGATCCACCACGAGCATGGTTTTATACATCTGGGAAAATGCCTTCGCCTATCAGAAAGAAGGCTATGCCTGCGCCATATCGGTCATCCTGTTCATCCCCATAAACATCATCACCATCTTCCAGTTCCGGCTCATTCGAGCCAGGGTGGAATACTAAGGCAGTAGGAGGAAAAAAGACGGTAATGGATAGGCTAAGGCTGCGCATATCACTGGCCCCCGCCCTGATGCGCATGAGGATAGAAAAGACTGCGCTCTATCTCGGCCTGGGGATGGTGGCCCTCTTATTCTTTCTGCCCATCTATTGGGTCATCGTTTCCTCGGTGAAGGCGAGCGATGAGTTGCTCAGGATACCGCCTACCTGGTGGCCCCATACCTTCACTCTAGAGCACCACATTAGGGTCTGGACCCCCAAATTCGCCAGGTATTTCTTGAATAGCCTTGTTTACGCGGGCGGGGTAACCTTGGTGGTCATCCTCACTAGCCCCCTGGTCGCCTTTGCCCTGGTCAAGCATCCTTCTAGATTTGGCGACTTTTTCTTCCGGTTAATTGTGGCCACTATGATGGTGCCCTTCGCTGTCTATGTAGTGCCTTTGCATGGGCTTCTCTTGCAGTTGCAGCGGCTGCTTGGCATCCCCATGCTCAATACCTACTGGGGGATGATCTTACCCTGGGTTGTATATCCCTTCGGAATCTTTCTCATGCGCCAGGCGATGTATGGCGTGCCGGATGACCTGATAGACGCGGCCAAGATAGATGGCGCTTCTACCCTGGGCATCTTCTGGATGGTAGTAGTCCCGCTGGTTCGCGGCCACATCATGGCTCTCGCCATCTTCTCCTTCATCTTCAGGTATAACGATCTTCTGTGGCCTCTCGTAGTCGCCTCAACAGACAAAATGTATCCTCTCACCGTGGGGCTGATGGAGTTCATAGGCTCATTTTTTGTAGAGTATGGCCTAATCACCGCGGCAGCCGCAGCCGCCATTTTGCCCGTTTTGGTACTTTATATCTTCCTGCAGCGTTACATTATCCAGGGTGTAGCGCTGACAGGATTCAAATAGGGGGTACGAGGCCACCATGAGCTTCCTTTACCCAAGTTGCACTGGGCCGCTATGGATCCGGTCTCAAGTGACGTGCGGAAGCGGTGTTTGACTGGAGTGAAATGATGAAGAACCCTTTGTTGGAGCGGCCGGCTCCTGACTTCGCCGAACTGGAACGGGTGCTGAAAGGCAAGCAGGAACCCCGCCGGGTTCACATAGTGGAGCTTCTCATAGATGAAGAGGTGTTGCAGGCCATCACCGCACGCTATCTGGGCAAACCCTGGATTTCGTGGGGGAAGGCCCAAGGGCGAACAGAGGATACGGCCGAACTCTCCCGTGGCGAGCGGGGGTGGGTGGCCGAAAGCCGGGGCCTCATTTCCTCCTGGGAGGAGTTCGAAGGGTTCCCTTGGGAAAAGATCCAGCCAGACTTCTCACCCTGCGAGTTCGTGGCTCGGAACCTCCCGGAAGGGATGAAGGTGACGGTGACGGCAAGTCTGTTCGAGCACGTCTTGGAGAACCTGCTGGGATACGAGGGGCTTTTCTTCATGCTGCACGATGACCGGGAACTGGTGGCCCAGGTTTTTGCCCGGTGGGGACAGAAGGTTTACGATTATTACGCCTCCGTCATTGGCATGGAGCAAGTAGGCGCGATCTTTCACGCTGACGACCTGGGATTCAAGACCTCAACACTGCTTTCACCGGACGACCTGCGTCGGCTCGTGTTCCCCTGGCTCAAGAAATACGCTGCCTTGGCCCACGAGCATGGTAAGATGTTCTGGTACCATTGTTGTGGCAACGTGTACAGAAACGGCGTGATTGA
>VGOG01000310.1 GCA_016875995.1 Chloroflexota bacterium | reverse complement strand
AGGCCCTGGCCTACTACGCCAAGCACCCAGGTGAGGTCAGGAACTTGATGGGAGTGTACTGCCAATCCATGGCTGCTGGCCTTCCCCTGGCCGCATAGTGTCACAAACATTATCTGAACATCTATAGCACAAAGCCGCTTCCTGGGCAAATGGGGGAGAAGGAATGACGTGGAGGCGTGATCGTGCTGAATGCTGTGCAGGTGTGGCATATATGCGTGTTGATACTAGGGAAAGATAATAGGCTGTCGGCAATCGAGGGACGAATGAAGGAATTACACAGGCTAACGGGGAAGTTGGGAAAGCAGAGGTAAGAGGCTATTTGCGACCCTTTGTGTACAGGTCCAGAAGCACCGCTAAGATAAAGACGATGCCTTTGATCACCTTCTGGTAATATGAGGAGACCTCCAGGAGGTTGAGGCCATTGTTGAGGGCACCCATGATGAGGGCCCCCACCACAGTGCCGCCTACGCTCCCCACTCCGCCGAAGAGGCTGGTGCCCCCCAATACCGAGGCTGCGATGGCATCCAACTCCAGACCAGCCGCCACGTTGGGTTGGGCCGACCAAAGACGGGCAGCGGTGATGATGCCGGCCAGGGCGGCGGTGAAGCCACTGATCACGTAAACAGAGGTCTTGACCAACTCGGTGTTTACGCCGGCCAGTCGGGCTGTCTCCTCACCGCCACCGACGGCGTAGACGTGGAGGCCGAACCTGGTATGGGTGAGCACGATGTAGGCCGCCACAAAGACCACCGCCGTTATCACCACAGGCACGGGAAAGGGGCCTAACTCGCCAGACCCCCAAAAGGTGAACTGTTTCAGCATGATGGGGATGGTCCAGCCACGGGTGTAGACCAGGGTGAGGCCGCGAGCTACAGCCATCATGGCCAGGGTAGCAACGAAGGGAGGCAAACCTCCTTTGACGATGAGGAGGCCGTTTACAGCACCCAGCCCCATACCAACAGCCAGGGCCAGAGCTATAGCCGGGTAAGTAGGTATCCCCTGCTTGACGATGAAGCCAGCCGATAAGGCACTGCCGAGAGCCACGATGGACCCGACCGAGAGATCTATGCCGGCCGTCAGCATGGTGAAAGTCATGCCGATGGCAGTGATGGCCACGACGGAGGCTTGAAGGGCGACGTTGAGGACATTGGAGGGGGTCAGGAAACGCTCGGAGAGCAGGGACAAAAGCAGGCACAAACCGATCAAGACCAGGAAGACACTGAAACGACGCAGGACTGCTACCAGACTACTTTGGATTTTGAGCTTTGGACTTCGGATTTTGCCCATTGCTCCCCTCTCCCCCAGCGGCATATAACATGATCTCATCCTGGCTGGCCTCATCACGCTGAAATTCGGCCACTATCCGGCCCCCGTGCATGACCATAATGCGATCACTGATCCCCAGGATCTCCGGCAACTCCGAGGAAATCATGATGATACCCACTCCCTGTTTGGCCAACTGGCTCATCAGGGCGTGAATCTCTGCCTTGGCCCCCACGTCAATGCCCCGCGTAGGCTCGTCCAGGATCAGTACCTTGGGATTCAAGCTCAACCACTTGGCGAGGACCACCTTCTGCTGGTTGCCTCCGCTTAGATTCCTCACCCTCTGTCGCAGGCTGGGAGTGCGGATATTCAGCCGTTGGACGTACTCCTGAGCCAGGCCAACCGCTTGCCGGAAATTCACGAAACCCAGCCGTGAGATCTTATCCAGCGCACTGATGGTGATGTTCTGGCGCACGGCCATGCCCAGGAAAAGCCCCTGGGCCGTGCGCTCCTCAGGCACGAATCCCATGCCCAGCGCGATGGCCTTCTGCGGGGAGTCGAGCCTGACCGCTCGACTATCAATCCAAATCTCCCCCTGGTCTATGGGGTCAATGCCAAAGAGGGCCCGCGCCAATAAGGTACGGTTAGCTCCTACCAGACCAGCCAGACCCAGAATCTCTCCACTGTATAGCTCCAGGTCTATGTCCCGCAGGTCGCGGCCCCGCGATAACCCCTTCACCCGTAGAATTACTTCCTGACGTGGCACCTCCTCCTTGGGATACATCTCCCCTAGCTCACGGCCCACCATCATCCGCACCACCTGGCCCATGTCCACCTCGCTGATGGGGGCCACACCGACGAGTTGCCCATCGCGCAGGACCGTCACCCGATCGGCGATGGCGAAGACCTCCTCAATGCGGTGGGAGATGAAGATAATAGTCACCCCCTGCTCCTTGAGGGAGCGCATCAGGCTGAAGAGGGTCTCCGTCTCCCGCTCGCTGAGGGCTGAGGTGGGCTCGTCCATGGCGATGATGTCGGCGTTCAGGGAGAGGGCCTTGGCTATCTCCACCATCTGGCGCTGGGCAATGGAGAGGCTGGCGACCAGGGTTGAAGGGACGATGTCAATGTTTAACCTGGCCAGTTGCTGGCGAGCCTCGTCGTACAAGGTTGACCAGGCGATGAGACCCGGAAGGGTCCCTCCGGGCTCCCGGCCCAGGTAGATGTTCTGCCCCACGTTGAGATAGGGGATGAGAGCCAGCTCCTGATGGATCATGCTGATCCCCAGAGCCTGGGCCCGACCTGGACTATCAATCTCGGTGGCCTGCCCACGCAGGTAGATGGTCCCACTGCCTCTGGGGATCGCGCCGGTGAGGATCTTCATCAGGGTGGACTTGCCGGCCCCGTTCTCCCCTACCAGGGCATGGATCTCCCCTTTCTTTACCTGGAAGGTAACATCGTCCAGAGCCTTTACGCCAGGAAAGCTCTTGTTGATGTGCTCCATCAGGAGGATGGGGGCATCGTCGGGCATAAACTGTCTCCAGGGCGCGAACACAACGTAAAGGGGAATGTAGGGTGAGATACCATCTTGCCCTACATTCCCCTCTGGAACATATCGCTACTTGACCGTCTCCGGCGTCACCAGCGAGAGCGGCACGGGGACGTACTTATCCACCGTCTCGCCGCGCAGGTACTTGGCCGCGAACTCCACACTCAGGCGACCCATCTCTGCCGGCTGCTGGGCGATGGTGGCTGCCAGCTTCCCAGCCTTCACTGCGGCCACCGCGTCGTCAATGGCGTCGAAGCCGACGAAGACGATCTCCTTGGTCCGCCCAGCCGCCTCAGCGGCCTCGATGGCCCCCAGGATCATCTGGTCGTTGTGGGCAAACACACCGGCGATATTCGGCTGAGCCGCCAGAATGTTCTCGAAGACCATCAGCCCCTTGGCCCGATCGTAGTCCGCCGTCTGGCGAGCCACCACCTCGATGCCGGGGTAGCCCTTGATCACCTCGTTGAACCCCTGGCCTCGCTCGCGAGCCGACGAAGTGCCGGTGATGCCTTCCAATTCCACCACCTTGCCCTTGCCACCCAACAGCCTGGCCAGTTCCTCACCCGCCATCTTCCCGCCGGCCACGTTGTCCGAAGCGATGTGGGAGACGATCGTCCCTCCCGCCGTAGCACGGTCCACGGTGAAGACCGGGATGCCTGCCACATTGGCCTTCTCGATGGACGGCACCACGGCCTCGGCATCGGTAGGGTTGATCAAGAGA
>VGOG01000309.1 GCA_016875995.1 Chloroflexota bacterium | reverse complement strand
TGCGTGGTGCGTGTTCCGTCAGGCCAGTGGCCTGCAGGGCGCCCCGCCCCAGGCGTCAGCCTACAGGCTTACCACAGGGGGCGGGGCTATTCTGTATTTGCCCGACGGTGGTGCACAATCACCACCATCGGCCGGGAACAGGCCGTGCCGGCTCTCCTTTTATTGCCTCGACCGTAAACCCTTAGGTGTACGGTATTCCTGGCTGATGTAGAGGATCGTGGGAAACCACCACCCGAAACCCGATGTTGTTGTTCGAGTTGTCTGGGTTGTTCCTGTTACGGTAAGCACAGCGGGCGTTGTTCTGGTTGTTGTTCCACGACCCGCCACGCAACACGCGGTCTCCTTCAGCCTGTCCCCACAGTACGCCGTTCAAGCCACCGGCGTGGCCTTAGACTGTCGCCACCCGCCCAGCAGCCGGCCGATCTCGGTTATCATGCGGGCGACATGCTCATACTGGCCCGATGAAAACAGTCCCATCTCATGACATAGCCGCAGGTGGAAACGCAGCCTGGCCAACTTAGTGTCAGCTTGAAACAATCTCTCGGTTCGTTGAGGACCGTTGCTCAGCGCCGCTTCCAGGATGAGCTCCTGAAAATCCAGAGCAGAATCCTGCACCCTTTTGGCCATCACGAACCGCTGAGAGCGGGGGAAATGATTCGTGGTCTGCGGGATGAGCCATAATAGCAGGTCATGGGTGCGGGCGAAGATAGGTGATTCTTTCATGGATTTAGCCTCCGAGGGACAGGATTGGCTTGGAACACAGCCCGACGCAAGCCGTAGGTGTCACCGTGTGAAACATGAGCCACCCAACCCCGCACCGCGGCGTCCAGTTGCTCCTGCTCTACTGCACCAGCGGCATAGGCGGCCAGAAGTTGCTTCAGTCTCCGCTGAAAGGCGATGCCTTTGCGCCGTTTCAAGCGGCGATGTGCTGGGTAGACCCGAAAGCCCAGAAAAGGAATGCCCGTGGTCACAGGGTAGACCTGGGCGCTGGCCTCATGTAAACGCAGGCGTAAGGTGATCAGAAAGGCGATGATGGCCGCCCGCCAGGCGTGCAAAGTGGGCTTGTCGCCGCCGAAAAGTAGAAAATCGTCTACATAACGAATGTAGGCCGGGCATTTCAAGGTGCGTTTGACGAACTGATCCAACTCACTGAGATACACATTGGCCCAGAACTGGCTGGTGAGATTGCCAATAGGCAGACCCCGGGGGCGCAGGGACGCGGTTAGATCGTCGCCGGGAAACCATTGCATCTCATACTCTTCCGAGAGGACACCCACACCGCTCTTCAGGATGCGGTCCACCAACCATACCACGTCGCCATCAGCAATGTAGCGGGTCAGGATACCGCGCAGAATAGCGTGATCAATGCTGGGGAAGAACTGTTGGACATCACACTGGAGTACGTAGCTGTACCGCCGGGCAAAGAAGGTACAGCGATCCAGGGCTCGATGCGTGCCTTTGCCCACGCGGTTGGCGTAGCTGTCGTCAATGAACCGGCGCTCGAAGATAGGCTCGATGACGTTGCATAGGGCATGATGCACCACGCGATCCCGAAACGGGGCGGCGCTGATCAGTCGTCGCTTAGGCTCGTGGATGTAGAAGCTGTGATAAGGTCCGGGCTGGTAGGTTTTGGTTGCCAGCTCCTCCTGGAGTTGGAGCAGGTTGCCCTCCAGGTCGAACTCAAAGTTGGCCGCTGGTTCCTGGCCGCGCTTGCCCTTGCGGGCCCTGCGGTAGGCCAGGTAAAGATTATCAAAGCTCCAAACCTGGGCATAGAGATGGCGATAGGTCTTCACGGCCCTTCCCCTTCAAAGGCAATGCCAAATTCTATTGGCACGCGACGGCGCTGCGCGCCGTTGAGGGGGGCAGTGCCCCCCTCAAACTCCCCCCAGAAACCAGCAGCCCAGAAATCAGAATTCCAGAAACCAGAACTCAAGGAGAGCCGGGGGAAACCACCACCCGAAACCCGATGGCGTAGTACGAGCTGTCTGGGGAGCTCCTGTGCCGGTAAGCACAGCGGGCGTGGCGCCGGCGGTAGTGCCACGACCCGCCACGCAACACGCGGACTCCTTTGGCTTTCTCATCATACCACGAACCTGTCCACTCCCAGACGTTGCCGGCCAGGTCCCAGACGCCACAGGGGCTGGCGCCGGCAGGGTACATGCCGACAGGCGTGGGGCCACCGATCTGGCTCTCCCAGACGTTGGCCCGGGCCTGGATACGCGCCGCTCTTTCCTTCTCTGGCAGTTGCCAGGTGCTCTGGCCCGGCGGGTCCCAGGGGAAGCGATCCTCATCCTTGCCCCGGCCTTCGCCCCCGGCAGCCAACAGCCATTCCTCTTCCGTCAGCAAGCGGACGACGCAAGTGGCAAGAGACAAATTGCCGATTTCGCCTCCAGCACCAATCACCTGCATCTTGCATCCTGCTTCCTGCAATTGCTCTGTCAGCCAGTTGCAGTAAGCCTCCGCCTCGTACCAGGAGACGCCCACCACCGGATAACCCTTGCGGTTGAAGCGAGGATCGTCCCAGTATTCGGGTTTGGTCACTGGCCCTTCACCACGCCATGCAACATTATGCTCTTTCATCCGCCAGCGCCAGCCTGCGTCGCTCCACCAACGCCGCTCCTCGTACCCCTTGGCGGCGATGAATCGTTCGTACTGGGCATTGGTTACGGGGTAGCGGGCTATCCAGAAGGCGGGGCGGGCCGGGTCAGGGATGGGCAGGAAGGCATCCAGGTCGTCGGGCAGCCAGCCCAGTTCGTCCAGGACTTCGCCCGCCTCGGCGCGGGTGCGCACAGGAACGCGGTGTGGGGCATGGGGTGTATCGTGTTCATCCACATCTTGCATGGTACGGCGGAGCAAAACCTGGACGCGCTTTTCCAGCTCTGGCCCTTTCTCGTCACGGCGCACCTTGGGCAGGCCCAGTTCGGCCAGGGCCCGGCCAGCCAGGCAGAGACAGCGCCAGCCTTCTGGGGTCTGCGGCAGGGTCGTGGGACAAAGCCGGTCTATGGCATCCACAGCGTTGTTCAGGCCGGCCTGCCCCACGGCCAGCAAGAAGACCTCTTGCCACAGGTCGTAGTTCTGCCTGACCAGGGCCGGTGCCTCGCTGGTAAAACCACGGATGCGGTTGACCGCCAGATGCCTGGCGGCCAGGAACTCCTGGAAGCTGCGGTGGGGAGTCTGGAAGGCCCCCTCGCCAGAGGGGACGATGAGACCGTTGCGCAGCCGCAGGTACTCGTCTATGAACCGCTGCGCACGGCCTATGGCCTCGTGATGGGGCAAGCCTGTGCGCTCAATGCAGGCGGTCAGGTGTTGGCGTAACGTGTCCTCGGCGATGTCGGCCGGGGCGTCGGCCGCCTGGCCGGGCAAGGCGTGAGCATCGTAGACGGCATGATCCAGGGCGCTTTGCAGGTGATCTCGCTGCAGGCCAGGGGCTTGCAAGCGTTGGATGAACTCGTCGGCGCTTTCACGAAGACGAGCCCGTTCGGCGCGCAGGCGCTCCCACTCCCAAAGCAGCAACTCCGCGCACTCCACGTAAAGCTGCAGGCGGGTGGGAG
>VGOG01000308.1 GCA_016875995.1 Chloroflexota bacterium | reverse complement strand
GTTCTGCGCCTAGCTGTCCGGCCAACGCCTCAGCCGGGTATTCCTCCAGGCGGGCCAACACGGTCTCTAACAAATCCATAGCCCGGCGGTGGTCCTGGGTGACGTCCCAGTAGGCAGAAAGAGCTCTGTACGGGTTGAAGATCGAGTCCTGCGCCGCCAGGGCCAGGTTCAGAGCGGTGACCAGGTTTTCGTACTCCAACCTCACCAGCGCCTGGCCTAACTGCTTCTCCACTGCCTCTTTGGAGGTGAGCAGCCCAGCCATCAGGCCACCCAGTCCGTCGTAGTGCTTGCGGAAGGCGGTCTCCACGGCCTGGCGAAGCTCCGCTTGCCCTTGCAGGCGGCTGCGCAGGAAGTAGGGGAGGATGGGCTGCAAACGCAGGTAGCCAGGGGCCTCGTGAGGGCTCAGCAGGCCCCAGTTGGCCGCCTCCTGCAACACCTCCGCCCAACGCTGGAAGGGCAGGCCGGCCAGGGCCGGCTGCTGCCGCAGTTGCTCGGTGTATTGCTCCAGCGCGCCTGCGTAGATCACCGACGTGAAGGGGGCCAGGCACGTCAGCAGGCCCTGGGCCTCAGGAGAGAGGTTGCTGTGGGAGTAATCAATGCAGCGCAGGATGCTCTCGGTCTTCTTCTCGCTGCGCATGTCCACCGCCTCGTCGCCGGCCTGCAACGCGGCCAGCACCTCGGCCGGGGTCTGGCGGGCCAGGTTGGCCAGCACGACCTCTATCGGCAGGGGGTAGCCGTCCAGCAACTGGAGCAGCCGCTGCAGGTCCGCATCGCGGCGATAGCGGGTCGCACCGTGCCGCTCCAGCACCCGGTCGGCCAGGGTGGACGCCGCCTCAGGGTCCAGGCCCGGCAATTCATACACCTGTAGGGGCAGGCCCTGCGCCTGCCCGCCTTGCGCCTGCCCGCCTTGCGCCTGCCCGCCTTGCGCCTGCCCGCCCTGCGCCTGTCCGCCCTGCGCCTGCGCTTGCCCCTCAGCCAGCCACTCCTCACCGCCCCGCGAGCCCAGCAGCACCAGCGTTTTGCCGCCCACCAGGTCGGCCAGGAAGCGGCGCAGCGCGGCCTGCTCCGGCGGGGGCAGGGTGTTGCGGATGGCCAGGTGGCGGCCAGTGATGGATTCCAGGTTGTCCAGGATCAGCAGGTGGCGGTGGGCGCGCAGGTGCCGCGCCAGCATCTCCTGTTGGGCGTCCAGGTTGAGGGGCTGGAATTCGGCGTAGTACCTGGCCTCGCCCCACAACTGCTTCGCCATCTCCACCATGATCTGCTGGCGCGTCCAGGCCCGCTCGTCGTAGCCGAAGTAGAACACCCGATTCACGAAACCGGTGGTCTGCCACCAGGCGCCCAGGTGGTGCAGCAGGGTGGTCTTGCCCGCGCCGCCCATGCCGCGCAGCAGCAGGACGTTGCGCTGTACCCCTTCATCTTCCATCAAGAAGTGTCTCTCGATCTGCAGGATGTCCAGGTCGCGGCCCACGAAGCCGTAGCTGGTCTGGGGCGGGCGATAGCGCCTGGCCTGCCGCTCGTAGTAGGCAGCCCGTTCCTCAGGCTTGAAGTCGCGCGCTTCCAGGCGCAGGGCCTGGTTCTGGTAAACCACCGGCAGCAGCCAGTCCTCCAGGTCAATGAGCTGATCGAAATAGGCGCGCCGGCCCTTGCGGTTGAACAGTTCCAGGCGGGCGCGGCGGATGGCGGCGGGCAGGTCCTGGCCGGCGAAGAGCTGGTCGTAGAGGGTCTGCATCATCAGCTCGGCGGCGCTGACGGTGACGGAGTAGCCCATGGCCAGCACCAGTTGCAGGCCGGCCTGCATCAGCCGGCTGGCCAGGCTGGTCTCGCTGTCCCCCACCTGTTTTCCGGATTGGCAGGCGTTGAGCACCGCAATGGGCACCTGGTGATTGATCAGCAGGTCGGCCAGTTCGCCGGCCTCGACCGGGTCGGCCTGGCCTTCGGCTTCGCCCTCCAGGAAGAGGAACGCCTTGAGCCCGTCGTACACCTCGATGTCGTCGCGGCCGTAGCGCGCCTGGTACAGGAAGCGGTCGGCCTGGAATCCCGCTGCGAGCTGCTCGTAGGTCAGGAGCGCGCCGTGCAGGTCGAAGTGGATGACGTGGTAGTAGCCGGCGCCGTGGCGGTCCCTGGTCTCCTCCAGGTAGCGCAGCAGTGCCTTGTAAGTGCCGGGGCGCAGGATGTCAACCTGGACAGGCGCTTCGGTCTGGCGCAGCCCTTCCACCAGCGGGCGGGAGATGGTGCGATAGCCCACATCGCGGGCGCCGCCGGGTCGAGCGGTGACGACGAGCAGGTTGATGGTGGGTGAGGGGCGCACCCTGGCCCGCACCGGCTGCGGCACCAGGTTCCGGCGCAACATCGGCGCCTCCAGCGAGAAGGCCCTGGGCAGGTTGGGGTCCTTGAGCGCTTCCCAGTGCAGCCGTTGGAAGTCGGGGGAGCCAGCGATCTCGAAGCGCAACGTGTCCAGGCCAGCCTGCACCCCTTCCTTGTAGCGGGCGTAGGCCTCGGGAGCGGCGAAGACCTGCCTGAACAGCGTCTCGCCGTAGCGGGTGATGCTCGCCGCCGCTCTCTGGGCGTCCACCCGTCGCACGAAGGGGAAGCGCAGGTGCTCCTCGAAATACCATTCCAGCAGCTTCTCCTCTTGCTCGGAGAAGGGATCGCTGACGGTGATGGGGTACTCAGCCTGGCCGTCGAAGTTGACGACCGGGCCATCCGTGGTCACCCCACGTTCGCGGATGCTGATCAAGGTCATGATCACCCTCCCTATTGTTCGAGCATGGTGGGCACCCGCAAGGGGTGCCCCTACGTCTCTGCAATCTTGACCACCAGCAAACGGCTGCCGTCTGGCTGGTCGAGTTGCATGATCTCGACGCCAACTTCACCCAACGGGGCCTCCCGCCAGCGATGAACGTCGGCGGTATAACCCCATTATACCCAAAAGCTACACCTTGTCAATCGGCTAGTGTATTCCTTAGAAGGCAACACCGCCCGAGGAATCTCCCTTGGCGATGATAAGTGCCGGGCCAACTACTGGAGTGCGGACGCAAGTCCGCTCTATAAGCAGCCTTGCGGCTGCACTCCGTCCTACTGTCAACCGCGTCCCCGCGCCGCCCACAACCCGCCGCCGATGATCAGGGCTCCACCCAGCAGATGGGCCGGTCCGATGGACTCGCCCAGGAACAGGTATCCCAGCAAAGCACCGTACAGGGGCAGGGTGTTGTAGAACACCATCGCCCCGCTGGACCCCAATCGTCGGACCCCCGCGTTCCACGATAGAAAGCCGATGACCGTCGGGGCTATGCCAATGTACAGAACGGCCAGGACGAGTTGGGGACGCACGCTGACCGGGAAGGTGTGGACTTCCCAGGCCGCAGCCAGCAGCAGAAGAGGAAGGCCCAGGAAAGCCGAGAAAGCGGTGGCAGAGAGGGCCGAGCGGTGACGCATGACCTGGCGGCCCAGGACGGAGTACAGCCCCCACAGCGCTACCGTCCCCAGCACGATGAGGTCGCCGACATTGCCCTGCACCGCCTGCCAGAAGGCCAGGGAGCCACCGGAGATCAGGACGATCACGCCAGCCAGCCCGACGATGGCCCCCGTGA
>VGOG01000307.1 GCA_016875995.1 Chloroflexota bacterium | reverse complement strand
CCTGCGCCATCCGCCGGCGGGGCAGCACGTTGAGCATCACCCGCCGGCAATCGCACGTGGGATCAACGCAGTAGGATTCCACCAGGGCGTACTCGTCGTCGGGCAGGGATGGATAGCCGTGGGTGGTGATGACACGGGTTTCCGCCGGGCCCTGCTCCGGGAAGAGATAAGTGAAGGGGACCAGGTATGGATACATGGTGGTCAAGCTCCTAATAGAGAGCTACAGCAGCAGTGTCTGCGCGTTAGCCTCTGTCGGAAGCTGCGGAGGGGCTTCCTGGGCAGAAGGGTTAGCCAGCAGGTCCACCAGTCGGCTTGCTTTCTCTTTGAGTGCGTAAAACTGGCCCTTGAGGGCTTCTCGAGATTGCCCCTGGATGGTAACGTAGAACGGGTCGGTGGGGCTGGGGCGTAGACCGTCCGTGTTGACCAGCCGGAGCAATGGCGCAAAGGGGTAGCCGTGACGCCTGAGGCCGGTGACCGCCTCTTCGGTGAAGGCCATAGGCAATCGCTCTGCTTCCAAAAGCTCTGGTTGCTGTCCCATTGCTAGCTCTATCAGAGCCACCTGGAGCAGCGTCTGGCGCGCCTGCTCCTCCACGGCTAGTCGTTCTGCCCGCTGCCGGGCTGCGATTACCTGGGCCTGCCATTGCCAGAGTGTTGCCAATTCGCGCTGGAAATCGGCACGGGCGGCTGCCACCATTTCATCCGACCACATGGTTGCAGGCGCAGCTGGCTTCGCGGTAATGGCTATTTCCAGATCGCAGAGGTGTTCGATCCGCTGCGGCTGGCCTCTGGCATCAAGGGTGTAGTAGGCACAAAGCGGCAGAGGCTCTGCAGAGGAGCAGCGGAGTACACGGCCTTCAGGGTTCGAAGCCGGCTCCGGCACAACTTTCAGCAGTGAATTCAGCAGATCGTTCCCGTAGGTCAGCAGTTGTAGGGTGTTAGGATAGGCATCGAATAAGGCTGCGTCGAAGGTCACCGCAACATCACGCCCATCAGTTCGCAGCAAGCGTGCATTAGCAAATTCGGGATGTGTTTGGAAGCGTCCGGCCAGGGCGGGTGAATGTGTGAGCACGCGCTCCAGATCACTCAGAATAACGGGTGAGGCGGACTCCAGCAACGGCTCCTCGGCTATCAGATACTGGTCCAGGCTTAAGCCTTCAGCCTGCTGCACATCCAGTTCCTCCCGCAGCCGCGTTAACTCTTGCTGCAACACTTGCTCGCGCTCAGCCCCGGGCGTCATGGCCACCGTCTGGATGGCCTGTCCCACCCGAGCCAGGATGGGCTGCAACTCGCCGATCACATCCTGGAACCAAACAATCCGGTCCTCCAGTGCCCGGTAGACCCTGGCTTCTACGGTATCTTGGTAGAAGTAGTGACGGACCCAAACCAGGCTATGCACCTGCCCAATGCGGTCAATACGACCGATTCGCTGCTCAACCCGCATGGGATTCCAGGGCATATCATAGTTGATCAGCACGCCGCAGGTCTGTAGATTCAACCCCTCACTGGCTGCCTCGGTGCAGAGTAGGATCTTGATCGCTTCGCCCTTGAGGAAGGCGTTCTTGATCTCCTCTTTGGTGGTCAATACCCAAGCGATGCCATTCCACACCTCGCCGCCACGTCCGCTGTAGCAGGCTACCTGACCGCCATAGACCTGCCGCAGTTGCTCGCGCAGAAAGTCCATGGTATCGGTGTACTGGGTGAAGACAAGGACTTTCTCCCGTTTCCTGAATATCTCCGCCAAATCGCTCTTCAGTTGCGCCACTTTGGAATCGTTGCCCCCCAAGCGTCTGACTGCGGCCAGGAAGTCTTCCACGTATCCGATCTCGTCCCGGAAGCGGGCGCGTTCTTCCTCATCCAACCCCTCAGTGATGTCTATGCTCAGGTCTTCTTGCTCCAGGTCGTCTTCGTCCATGCCAGCTAGTGCCCCTGTGGCCGGACGACCCCGCAGGAATTCCAGACGACGCTCCAGGCTACGACGCACGGCATAGAAGCTGCTGGTCAGCCGGCGCCGATAGACAGTCATGATGAAGCCCAGACCCTTGCGCTCGGCCTCATACTTATGGTAGAACTGGCTGATGTATTCCTCGATTCGCTGGTAGAGTTCCTGCTCTTCGGAGCGCATGGAGACCCAGACTGGCTTGGGGTCGCGGCGGGGGACGGTGCCTTTGAGGAGACCACGCTTAGCGTACTCCCTGAGCAGGCGACGGGTGCTGCGGAAAAGGTAGTGGCGCAGTGGCGTGTGCCGGCGGGCCATTTCCACTACCAGGGGGCGGACCTGGTGAGCCAAATGATTGAGCCTGGCCTGACAATCCTGGCTGGAAACCAGCGTCTTGAGTTGCTGCCAGTCCACCAGGCCAAGTTGGGCCTCAGCCCGTTGGGCGAAGATAGGATCGAGTTCCCCACCCGTCTCCAGGAAGTCGCGTAGCAGAGCGAAAACAAAGCCCCAATCCACGTCCTCAAAAGGCTGGCGCAGTTCCTGGAAAAAGCGCAGGAAGTTGCCCTCGCCCGCCCCCCAACGGCCGCCCAGTCCAAGCACGCGCAACAAGTCCCAGACTTCTACCGGGTGGACTTGCATAGGGGTGGCGGTCATCAAAAGCATGCCCTGGGTACGCTCCTTTAGACCGGGTTGACCTTCCCGTCCCATCAGCAACTCTAGCAGGCGGTTCGGTCGGTAACGGTTGGTGAGAAAGTCTTTGCGACGGGCGTGATGCGCCTCGTCTATAAGCACCATATCCCAGGGGCGAGTCGCCAGCAACTTGGGTTGGTGCTCCCGCCGTTTGGCCAGTTGGCTGGAAGCGATAAAGATGTCTGCAGCATCCCATGGGTTAGGAATCTCCGGCGTGCGCTCCTGACCAAAGATGTCACGGAAAGTCTGACCATCAAAGACAGGAATGTTGAGAGCGAACTTCTCGTAGAGTTCTTCTTGCCACTGGCGGCAGACGGATTTGGGGGTCAGGATCAGGCAACGCCGGATGTAGCCAGAGATGAGAAGTTGACGTAAGGCCAGGCCGGCTTCTATGGTCTTGCCCAGGCCAACCTCGTCACAGAGCAGGAACCTTTCCGGGAAGCGAGCCGCGATGTCGTTGGCAATACGCGCCTGGTGCGGCCAGGGGGTGACGACGCTGGTGGCAGCACCTAACCAACGAGCGTTGAGGAGGTATGGGGCATCACGCAGAAACTGGAAGACCACGCGCTCGCGCTGCTGCTCATCGGCGGCGGCAAATGGTTCAACGATCCCGGCAACAGCTTTCTCCACCGGCTCTTATTCCAGCGGGTCCTGAGTGGGAGCCGTGGCCGGCCGATAGCGAAGCAACCGCTGCCGCGCCGCTTCTGGCACGTCCAGGGCGATCCAGTAAGGCTCCTGACCGTTCCACAGGCGCTCAAAGCGATAACGCACCTGCGCCAGGTAGGGGGCGGTGGCATTCCACGAGAAGTAGACAGAAAATTGCTCGTAGTTGTGTTGCCAGCCGGTGGCTGATTCGTTGACGCTGCCGCTGAAGGCGATCTGGTCGCCCTGGCGGTCAGTGAAGAGCCCCTCTTTGGGGTGGAAGTAGTCCTGGCATTGGGAGGCAGGGAGGGGGCGACCGTCCGGCCCCTTGGGGAGCACGACGCGGA
>VGOG01000306.1 GCA_016875995.1 Chloroflexota bacterium | reverse complement strand
CAACCAGCGTTTTCCTCTACTCCCACAGCGGGGGACGAGAGCGCGGCGGGACCGAACCCCAACTGCGGTTGGCCGTTCTACACCCGGATATGACCCCGGCCATCGTGGCTGACGCAGTGGACCGGCTCTCGAAACGGCTGTGGTACCTCTATGGGGATGGTGGCGTCTGGCGCTTCTCCACTGAGCCGAACCTCAATCGGATCCTGGTAGAACGAGAGGATGCTGTGTATAGGGAGGAGATCTACGAGGAGGTGCGGAGGACGCTGGGGGACATCGTGGGCCTGCGGACCTTCCGCCGCGTCTACATCTGGCCCAAGGAGGACCGGGACGTGAGCGAGACCCAGGAACTGAGCCTGGTCGTGTTGGACCTGGACCATCCGATGGGCCCAGAGAACGAGGAGGCAACCCAACGCTTCATCTCCCGTATCCTGGACAACCATGGCACGACCTTCCGCAAGTACCGCAACACCCTGATCTTCCTGGCCCCGGATGCTGCAGCCCTGCCGGGGATGACCACCGCAGCCAGGACGCTCATTGCGCTGCGCGGTATCGCCACGGATCGGGTCATGATCGAGCAACTCCGTGAAGAGCAGCAAGAGGAGCTCACCAAGCGTCTGGACGATGCTCGCTCCCGGCTGCCCCAGAGGGTCGCGGCCGCCTATCGGCACATCGTGGTCGGTGGGCCGGAGAAGAGCTTACAAGCCTGGGACATAGGCGCTCAAGCCTACGACATCAGCCGCACGCTGAGCCAGCGGGTATGGGATACGCTCAGGGATGCAGAGCGGTTGCTGGAGAAGGTGGATCCCCGCTTGCTCATCGAGGAGCGCTGGGCGTTGTGGCCTGCGGACAAAGACGTCCTGCGTGTGGTGGATCTGTGGGACTACTTCGTCCGCTACACCCACCTGCCGATGCTCGCCGATCAGACCGTTCTGACCGCAGCCATCGTCGAGGGCCTGAAGCGAGGTCTGTTCGGCTATGGATTGGGAGATGGGGAGAAGCTGGACTTTGACACCCTTCACCCGCCGGGCAAACCGCCGGAGAGAGCCGTCGGAGAACTCCTCCCCAGCGCCTGGCTGGTCAGGCCCGAGGTTGCCATCGAGCTCGCCCCCGAACCACCAACCGAGGTCAAGCCTCCTGGGTGGCCGTCAGAGCGACCACCCGAGGTCCCGAAGCCCCCGGAGAAGCCCGTACAACCGCCTCTGGTTCCACCTGGAGCCGAGCGACGTTACCGCCAGGTAGTGATTCGTACTCCTGTGCGCTGGGAGAACTGGCAGGACTTCTACAACGAGGTCATTGACCCCCTCATCCGCGAGGGTGCGGAAGTGGCTATCCACGTGGAGGTTACAGGTCAATCCGAAAGTGGTATCCGGGAGAATACCGTGGAGTTAGGCATCAAAGAGAGTCTCTTCCAACGAGGTGTGAGGCCGGAGATCGAAGCCGAGTGAATCACCAACCAGGCCGGTGCCGAAACTTGCTCGTGAAAGAAAGATCACAACTATGTCAGAAAGAGAGAAACTGCGCCGACGGCGGGGCGAGAAGATCAAAGCCAGATTCACCGTAGATGAGCAGGGAACGGTCGTAGAGCGGGAGGTGGCCTCGGCCCAGGCGGTGCCTGGTTGGGGGGAAGCCGATGTGCCAAAGGGCCTCACCGTCGAGGCTATGCTGGCCCGCAGCCTCGATATCGCCCTCGGGCTGCTATATCACGAGCGAGTGTTGATGCTAAAGGATCTGGTGGACAGGGTGGTAGAGGTCTGGAAAGTGCAGGCCAATTACACCTATGACCAGTTCCGACAAGCCGCTGACCGTGATCCCCGCTTTCAGGTGCTGCATGGTCAGATCATCGCTCTGGCTGAAGAGCCCGATCCTCTGGGGTTGCTTATGGACCGGCTAGAAAGGGATGCGCACCCATGAACGAGGAGACAGCCATGACCACCATCAGCAAAACGGAAATCCGTATCACCGAAGAGATCCTGGCCCGAACAGGGGAGATGCTCGCGCGGCTGAACCCCGAGCAAGCTAAAGACCAGGTCCTGGGCATCGTGTGCCAAAACGAGGAATGGCGCGGACGGCAGTGTATTAACCTCCTGGCTCCGGAGGCGCTGATGAGCCCCACCGCCCGCCGCCTCCTATCGTCCGAGCTCAGCCAACGGGCAGGAGAGGGGGAGATCGGCAATCGCTGGTTCGCCGGCACTCGCTACATAGACGAACTGGAGGCATTGTGCGTCGAGCTGGCCAAGCGGCTGTTCCGATGCCACTTCGCTGACCATCGGATGGTGAGCGGCATGGTGAGCAACACCGTCGTCTACTTCGCGCTGACCCAACCGGGTGATGCGGTGATGTCGTTGCCGAAGCCAGCCGGCGGCCACTCCAGCAACCGGCTGGACGGGCCAGCCGGCTTGAGAGGCTGCCGTATCGTGGACATCCCTTTTGACCCCTATGAAATGACGGTTGACGTGGAAGCCTTCCGCAGGGAGGCAGAGCGAGTACGCCCCCGCCTCATCGCCCTGGGCTCCACCCTCACCCTTTTCCCCTACCCTTTGCGAGAGATGAAGGAGATCGCGGTGGAGTTGGGTGCACATCTCTACCTCGACGGCGCCCACCAGTTGGGACTGATCGCCGGCGGGCAGTTCCAGGACGCGCTGGGTGAGGGGGCCGATGTGCTCACCGGTTCGACCGGCAAGACCCTCAGCGGTCCTCAAGGAGGGCTGATTCTGTGGAACGACCCAGCGCTGACCGGGCGGCTGCGCTGGGCGATCTTCCCTGGGATGGCCGCCACCCACCAGATCAACCGCGTGGCTGCCCTGGCGGTCAGTCTGGCAGAGATGCTGGCCTTCGGCCAGGCCTACATGGCCCAGATCGTGGCCAACAGCCAGAGGCTGGCAGCAGCCCTCCACACACGGGGCTTCAACGTGCTGTGCGCCCACAAAGGATACACGCAAACCCACCAGGTGGCGGTGCACGTGGCGGAGCACGGCGGCGGCTACGCCGTCGCGGAGCGATTGGCGCAGGCCAACATCGTTGTCAACAAGAACCTGATGCCCGACGACACTCCAGAGAACTGGGACCAGCCAAGCGGAATCCGTTTGGGCACTACAGAGGTGACGCGGCTGGGCATGAAAGAGGCGGAGATGGAACAAATCGCCGACTTCATCCACCGAGTGCTGGTGGCGGGAGTGCCTCCCCAGCAGGTGGCCATAGATGTAGCGGCTTTTCGGGAGGGATTTCAGACTGTCGGATATTGTTTCGATGCGTAGCGCACCGGCCGCCTTTTCGCGTGTCCCGTACTCCGCCATGTGCAGCCTGACACCCGAGACACAAGCACGCCTGCAAAGCATAAACAAGTTCCTCGAAGAGATCTACGGCCACCCCCGCTGGCTGAGCGACATCCTGCGCGCTGCGGGGATGGGCGAAGACGAGATCACACGGCTGCGGAGCGATCACCTGGACGACTACCTGGCCGGGCTGCTCCGGCGTTGGCGATCGTGGATGGCCGAGATCCTGCCATCACGACGCGACGACATCGTCGTCCGCCGCTACGGTCTGAACGGCTCTCCTCGACCGTCCCTGGCCCATCTCGGCCACGAGTACGGTATCTCTCGCGAGCGTGTCCGCCAACTGGAAAAAAGTGCCATGAAGCGG
>VGOG01000305.1 GCA_016875995.1 Chloroflexota bacterium | reverse complement strand
TTATAGAGCGGGAAGCGCCGGGCCTGGCTGAGGCCATGCGGGCCAGGGGCCTGC
Source organism: Chloroflexota bacterium (assembly GCA_016875995.1). Taxonomy (GTDB): domain Bacteria; phylum Chloroflexota; class Anaerolineae; order VGOG01; family VGOG01; genus VGOG01. The sequence continues at coordinate 3,618 of VGOG01000305.1, read as the reverse complement.
AGATCACGCCTCACGCCATTCTCTCCCGCGCCGTAGCCGGCATCCGGGGCCATACCCTCATCGTCAACCTGCCAGGCAGCCCTAAAGCGGTGTGCGAGGATCTGGAGGCCATTTTGCCGGCCCTGCCGCACGGGATCGAGCTGCTCCAGGGAGGCAAAGGGGAGCACGAGTATCGAGGCGACGATAGTTGAGTTGCCGTTTGCACGGACACAAACACCCCACGCTGGGAACGTGGGGTGTTGCTTTTCCACAGGGTAGGGGCAATCCCTTGTGGTTGCCCAAAGTGTGGTCGCCCAGGATGCGGTTGACGCACAGGGGGCAAGGGCAAGCCCTGCCCCTACCGATGGTGGAATGGATGTAGGGGCAACCCTCGCGGTTGCCCTTTTGGGTAAGGGCAAGCCTTACCCCCTACGTGATGGGGGTACCTGGAAGATCAGGTGTATCTGACCACCTCGAAGCGGTAGAGCTCTATCGGTTCGTCGGGCCAGATGCCGGCTTTGCGGCGGGCGATGTCCACCTGGTACTCCACCGTGTCCACCCCCTCCAGGTCTGGCAGGAGGAGACCCTTTCGCCAGTCCCTGGCGCTTTGCACGATGACCCCGTAGCGCCTGGGGTCGAGCTCCTCCAGGCTCTCCACCGGCTCAGGCTCGCTGAGGACATCCACTTTGATGTCCAGGTCGGCCAGTTCTTCTGGCATGATGGGCGGGAAGCGGGGGTCGCGGGTGGCGGCGGAGATGGCGTTCTCGATCACCTCCTGGGCCACGTTGGCCTGAGTCGGCTCAATGGTGCCGATGCAACCCCGCAGCATCCCGTGCTTGTGGATGGAGACGAAGGTTCCGGCCCGCTTCTCCATCTCTGGCGTCAGCTCTTTTGGTGGCTGGATGATCTTCCCGTGGCGCACGTAGTTCTCGATGGTCTCTTTGGCTAGTTTGACGAGGGGATGTGAGATTGACATGATCATTCTCCTCCCTTATTATACACCCCTTGCCCCAAGTTGCAAACCGCGCCAGGCGCTACGCTCCCAGCACCTGCCGGGCGATGACCAGCCGCTGAATCTCGCTGGTGCCTTCGCCGATGGTGCACAGCCGCTGGTCGCGGTACACGCGCTCCACCTCGTATTCCCGCATGTACCCGTACCCGCCGTGGATCTGCAGGGCCTTGTAGCAGGCTCTCTCCGCCGCTTCGGAGGCGTATAGTTTGGCCATGGCCGCCTCCCTGGTGAAGCGCACGCCCTTGTCCTTGAGCCACGCCGCGCGGTAGACCAGCAGCCGGGCGGCGTCAATCTCGGTGGCCATGTCGGCCAGCATCCACTGGATGGCCTGGAAGTTGCAGATGGGCTGACCGAACTGCACCCGCTCCTTGGAGTAAGCGACGGCCTTCTCGAAGGCGGCCTGGGCCAATCCCACTGCCATTGCTCCGATAGCGATGCGCCCCCCATCGAGGGTGATCAGGAACTGTTTGAAACCCTCCCCCTCTTTGCCCAGGAGGTTCTCTTGGGGAACCCGGCAGTCCTCGAAGAAAAGCTCGGAGGTGATGGAGCCCTTGAGGCCCATCTTCTCCTCGTCGCGCCCAGGCCGGAAGCCCGGCGTGCCCTTCTCTACGATGAAATTGCTGATGCCTCGCGTGCCCTTTTCCGGGTCGGTGACGGCAGTTACGATCACCACGTCGGCGATGGAACCGTTGGTGATGAACATCTTTTGGCCGTTGATGACCCACTCGTCGTTATCCAGCACGGCTCGGGTCTTGGTCGCTCCGGCGTCGGAGCCTGCTTCCGGCTCCGTCAGGCCGAAAGCGCCCAGCTTTTCACCCATCGCCAGAGGGACGAGGTACTTGCGTTTCTGTTCCTCAGTGCCGAACAGGTAGATAGGTTCGGAGGCCAGGGAAGTGTGGGCGTCCAGGGTGATGGCAGTGGAGCCGCACGCTCTGGCGATTTCCTCCAGGGCGATGGCGAAGCTGACGTTGTCAGCTCCAGCCCCCCCGTATTCCTCGGGGATGGGAAGGCCCAATAAGCCCAGACGGGCCATCTTGCGGATGGTCTCCCAGGGAAACTCCCCCGTCTCGTCTGTCTCCTGAGCGATGGGCACGATCTCCCTTGCGGCGAAATCCCGCACCATCTTGCGGATCATCTGCTGCTCTTCGGTGAGCTCGAAGTTCATCGTTGATTCTTCCTCCTTGGTCGGATGGTCAATTGGTCGGATGGTCCTTGGTCATTGGTCGTTGGTCATTTCGATGATGATCTTGTCGTCAATCGGTCTCATCTCCTCGTCCAGCACTGGCAGGCGGGCCATGGTGGCGAGGAGGTAGAGCCCGGCCTCGATCCGGTATTCGCCGGGAGGTGCCTCGTAGGACAGGCGCACCGAGTGGACATCTTCGATGATCTCACCCTCCTTCCACTGGCTGGTGGGATAGGTGCCGTGGACAGGCCCGATGTCCTCCTGTCCCCAGATGCGCTGCTCTTCATCGAGGATGTGAACGAAAACGGTGTAGTCCTCGTCCATCCTCCTCAAGCACTGCCAGGTGAGGGAGAGCTGCAGGGTCTCGCCGGGGCGAAGCTGCCGGCGGTCGAGGTCGTATCCCAGGAGCAGGATTCGGTTGTCGAAGTTGATCGCCGGGCCGTCAGCCAGGGGAACACTCTGCACCTGGATGGGCCGCAAGGGGCACCACTCGCTCAGGGAAGCCAGCCAACGGCTCCTGACCGGCAGCATCTCGCCCGAATCGGGAAGGCTTAGCCCCACCCGCAAACCGACCTCCCCCACCGTCGAAGGCATGATCAGGTCGTGGCTGGTCTGTACGATCTGGCCCACTCCCCAGCGCGAAGTCGGATACTCGCCGAAGAGAGGAGGGGCGTCCTCCTGCCAGAACACCTCGCCGTCCTCATCAAGCAGTTGCAAGGCGATGTCATAGTCCACTTTGCCTTCGCGCAGCCTCTGCCAGTAGAGGGTCAGGGGTGCCTGTCCATCGGGGCGGCCGAGACTGGGCCGATCGTAGCCTAACAGAATCAGCTCACCAGCGAAGCCGGCTCGCAGGGGGTAGGGGATGGTCAAATCCTGCGGGGATTGCCAGCCTTCTCCCTCCAGGATGTGAACGTAGCCTATCTGGGCGGCAAAAACGCGATCCTGGCTGAAAGGGGGGAAAAGGCCCACCTCCAGTTTGTACGTGCCAGGGGGCAGAGCCCTGGTAATAGCCAGTTCGTGGAAGTCGGGAACGACCTCCCCAGGCCGCCAGGCCACCGTTGGATAGTAGCCGTTGACGGGATGGCGCCCCTCTTCCTCCAGCCAGACGTGGCCGGCATCACTTGGCTCTGTCAAAAGAATGGGTCTCCGGTCGGAGTCCCCAACTTGTTGGGGGCCTTCTGGGCTGGAACCGGATGCCGTTGCGGGAACAACCCGAACAAGTTCGGGACTCCGGCTGTCTCCAAGATCCTCGCTCACCAGGCGCAGGCGCGCGTGATAATTGGCCTCTACTTTGTCCACAGCCTGCCAGAACAGAGTCAGGCGCAGATGGCTCGGCGGCTCGATGGTCAAAGAATCGGCCTCGTAGCCCAGAAGTCGAATGTTCCGGCCAAAGGAGCAGGGGAGCGAGGGAGCAGGGGAGCAGGGCAGCAAAGTCTGTGCATCC
>VGOG01000304.1 GCA_016875995.1 Chloroflexota bacterium | reverse complement strand
GCGGCTCCCACGCCGCCGGACATCCAGGCAAGAATCGCGGGCATGGGAGCCCGCTCTGCTGTGGTAGGGTGAGACATCCAGGCAAGAATCGCGGGCATGGGAGCCCGCTCTGCTGTGGTAGGGTGAGCAGCTACGATATAATGTTACTCCGCAACATTTGCGTTGTCCGCGAGAATGTTGCGGGACTGTCATTGCGAGCGCAGTTTGCGAAGCAATCTCCTGGTGACGCGGGGATTGCTTCGGGCGCAAACGGCGCGCCCTCGCAATGACAGCAGGGTTTGGTTGCGGCTATGCCGCGCTAGGGATTGGGAAGGAAGATTTGGCTTGAGGTGGGAGTTTATCGCTGAAGCGAAGCGAATACTGGAGCGGGAGCAGGGGACAATCCACAAGGATTGGGGAGGCAAGCTGCCCATTGCCCTGGCCTACCCCAACACCTACCAGGTGGGCATGTCCAGTCTGGGCTTGCAGACGGTGTACCGCCTCTTCAACCAGCGGGCCGACGTGGTCTGCGAGCGGGTTTTCTATCGTCGGGGAGCAGGCAGCAGGCCACTGATTTCGCTGGAATCGCAGCGGGATGTCAAGGATTTCGCCGTCCTGGCCTTCTCCTTCTCCTTCGAGATGGACTATTTCAACGCGGTGGAGATGCTGCGCCAGGCGGACATCCCCCTCCTGTCCGAGGAGCGAGCTGAGGGCTACCCCTTGCTTCTGGCCGGTGGGCCCGCTGTAATGGCCAATCCCCAGCCGCTGGCCCCTATCTTCGATGCCTTCGCCATCGGCGAGGGGGAGGTCATCGTCCCCCCTCTGATGGAGACTTTGCAAGCCGGCATCGCTGAAAGCCGAGACGAGCTCCTCTCAGCATTGGCTAACATACCGGGCATTTACGTGCCAACCCAATACCCAATATCCAATATCCAATATCCAGTGAAACGTCAATGGATGCCCAACATCGACGCCCACCCCGCCACTTCCGTCGTCCTCACCACCGACACCGAGTTCGGCGACATGTATCTGATAGAGATTGCCCGGGGCTGTGGGCGAGGCTGCCGTTTCTGCCTGGCGGGTTACACTTATCGTCCCGTGCGAGAGCGGAGCCCGGCCGTCCTGCTGGAGCAAGCCAGGGATGGGCTTAGCTATCGCGACAAAATCGGCCTGGTGAGCGCGGCCGTCTCCGACTACTCGCGTCTCGAGGAACTGGTCACGGGCTTGCGGGAGATGGGAGCCAGGCTCTCCGTGTCCTCCCTGCGAGTTGACCCCCTGCCTGAAGCCCTGGTTCGGGCCCTGGCTGAGAGCGGAGTCCAAACCTTGACCATCGCTCCGGAGGCCGGATCTCAACGCCTGCGCACTTTGATCAACAAGAACGTGTCCGAAGATGATATGATGCGAGCTGCGGAGCTGGCCGCCCGATACGGCTTCGCACAACTCAAGCTCTACTTCATGCTCGGCCTGCCCACTGAGACCGACGAAGACATCCAGGCTCTCGTTGACCTGGTGCTGGCAGTTCGGGAGCGCTTTCCCCGCCGCATCACGGTGAACGTCACCCCCTTCGTGCCTAAGGCTCACACTCCGTTCCAGTGGGTAGCCATGGCTGCGGTTGAAAGCACGAAAGAGGAGTTGAGCCGCATCGAGCAGGCCCTACGGCCTGGGGGAATCGCGGTCAAAGCTGAGAGCCCTGCCTGGGCGGCGGTGCAGGGCGTCTTGTCGCGGGGCGATAGCAGGGTCGGCCAGGCTCTGGTCAGAGTGAAGAAGAGGTCGCTGGCAGCCTGGCGGCGAGCTCTGCGGGAGTGCCAGCTCGATGCCGCCGAATACCTCAGAGAGCGCTCGGTGGACGAGTCCTTACCCTGGTCCGTGGTGGACAGCGGCGTCAGCGGCGATTACCTGTGGCGGGAGATGAAGAGAGCCCTGGAATCCAAAGCTCAAAGCTCAAAGTCCAAACAGGAAGGTAGAGCGATACATGCTGCGATGTGAGATCAATGGCCTCGTTTACTATCGTTTTGTGAATTTGGCTTCCCACGATGGGGTCTTCCATGGCGTGTTCACGCGACTGGGTGGGGTGAGTCCCTCCCCTTACGATTCTCTCAACGTGGGGCACTTCGTCGGTGACGACCGCGAAGCGGTGGAGACCAACCACGACCTCATCTGCCAGACCCTGGGCATCTCTCGACGGGACATCACCGCCGCCCAACAGGTCCACGGGGGCCAGGTGACCCTGGTGGGGCCTGAGGATCGCGGCCGAGTGATCCGTACCACCGATGCGTTGGTCACCGACGCTCCCGGCGTGGCTCTCCTGCTCCGCTTCGCCGACTGCCTGCCCGTTCTGCTCTATGATCCCGTCCACCAGGCCCTTGGCCTGGTCCACGCTGGCTGGAGGGGCACCATGGCGGGGATTGCGATGGGGACGGTTGCGGCTATGACGGAAGCCTACGGCAGTCGCCCCGCCGATATCATAGCTGGCCTCGGCCCGGGCATCGGCCCCTGCTGCTACCAGGTCGGGACCGAGGTGATCGAACTGGTGAAGGCAAATTTCAACCCCTGGCAGGAGCTTCTTCAGCCCCAGGGGGACGGCTCCCTGCACTTTGACCTTCAGGAGGCCAACCGGCGTCAGTTGGCCGAGCTGGGCGTCGAGGAGATCGAGGCGATGCAACTTTGCACCGCCTGCCGCACTGACGAGTTCTTCTCTTACCGGGCCGAGGGGGGCCAAACGGGGTGTTTCGCGGTAGTACTGGGGAAGCGAGGTTAGATTATGGTTGATATTGCCGCCAATTTGCGGGATGTAAGGCGAAGAATAGCCGAGGCGGCGGATCGAGGCGGTCGCGATCCGGCGGAGATCACCCTGGTGGCGGTGACCAAGCTGTTTACTGTGGCCCACATCCAGGCCGCCTACGAGCTGGGGGTGCGTCACTTCGGCGAAAACCGCGTCCACGAGGCAGCGGAGAAGATCCCCATCGTGAACCAGTGGGTTGAGGAGCGCGCCCTCTCGCCTCTCACCTGGCACATGGTCGGCCACCTGCAGAGCCGCAAAGCTAAAGATGCCATCCAGTTGTTCGACGTCATCCATTCGGTGGACAGCCTGAAGCTGGCCGAGCGCCTGGATCGCGTCCTCCCTCTTTTCCCCGCCCCCCTTCCCCCCAAAGTTGGGGGGATTGAGGGGGGAGGGGGGAGGAAGGAGGGGCGCAAGATCATGCCCATTTTACTGGAGGTGAACGTCTCCGGCGAGGAGAGCAAATACGGGTTTGCCCTGGACCGATGGGCGGAAGATGAAGAGCAGCGGGAGCGCTTTTTTGCCATCGTGGAGGAGATACTGGCCTTGCCCCAGTTAGAGGTGCGGGGCCTGATGACCATGGCCCCCATCGTGGCCGACCCTGAGGAGGCGCGGCCCTGCTTTAGGCGCCTGCGGCACCTGCGGGATGCTTTGGCCGAGAGGTTTCCAGGAGAACATTGGCGGCACCTCTCCATGGGCATGACCGACGACTTCGAGGTGGCCATCGAAGAGGGAGCGACCATAGTGCGCATTGGCCGAGCCATCTTTGGGGAAAGACGTGAAACGTGAAGACGTGATGCGTGACCTCACGTTTCACGTTTCACGTTTCACGTTTGACGGCCCGACTGCGGTAGCAAGACGCATCTCTACACAGGAGGTCACAATGGACTTGCTGGTCTACTTCGTTGACGTTTTCTTTACC
>VGOG01000303.1 GCA_016875995.1 Chloroflexota bacterium | reverse complement strand
GGGGATGCGCTGGAGCCGGGCGGGGATAGAACGACTGATCCCCATTCGAGGAGCGATTATGGGTGACCGGTTTGATACAATGTGGCAGCAGGTTTACTGCAACTCGCCCCAAAACTGAAATGCTCCTGACCAGAGAGGCATAATTGTTCTAAATTCGTAACTACTCAGCCTCTGTTGTCATTGCGAGCGTTTTTTGCGAAGCAATCCCCAACTTGCGAATTGGAGATTGCTTCGTCGGCAAAAACCGCCTCCTCGCAATGACAGCCTGAGTAGTTACCTAAATTCAATGAATTGGCAGTTCGTGAGCCATTCCGCTCTTGACTTTTGCTGCTTTTGGCCTATAATATTTATGAGTTCATTAACAATCCAAAGGGCCTCCGAAATGAAATGCGTGTAGGTGGTTAGCTGAACGCACTTTGACTTTTGCTGCCTTTGGCCTATAATATTTATAGTTCATTAATAATCCAAAGTGCCTCCGAAATGAAATGCGTGTAGGTGGTTAGCTCGACGCACAGGCCATTGCTTCTCCTCGTTGACTTGCCTCGACCTGACCAGCAGAGGCGATGGCGGTTGTTTGTTATCCGGGGGAAGGCAGTGTGAGCAGAGGAAAGGGGGTGATCGAGGGCGACGAGTAACTTTTCTCAGGTGGCTCGTAAAGACAGGTCATCGTTCAACCATTGGAGGTTGAACCCATTTTTCACAAAAATTAGGAGGCAAAAGATGAATTCGATCATTGTTCTGATCCTGGGGGCCCTGGCCATCGTCATTGGCTATGGCTGGTATGCGCGGCGCATTGACCGTGACATCGTCAAGCCCGACCCCAGCAAGGCTACCCCAGCCAAGATGTACATGGACGGCGTGGACTTCACTCCGGCCAGCCGCAACGTCCTCTTCGGCTACCAGTTCAAGTCCATCGCCGCGATAGGGCCCATCACTGGCCCCATCGTCGCGGTAGCGTGGGGCTGGCTGCCGGCGCTGATCTGGATCATCCTGGGCACCTTCTTCATCGGCTGGGTGCAGGACTACGGGGCCATGATCATGGGCGTGCGCCGCGAAGGGGACACCATGGGCGCGCTGAGTTACAAACTCATTTCCCCGCGGGCGCGTAACATCCTCTTGATCTTCATCTACTTCTACCTGCTGCTGATCATGGGCGCCTTCGGCAACCTGATCGGGAAGGGCCTGATGGTGAACCCCAAGGTGCCCTTCGGCATGCTCGCTGTGACCCTGATGGGCATCCTGGCCGGCCAGATGACCTACAAGTGGAAGCGGGACATCATCCTCACCACCGTCGTCACCGTCGTGCTTACCTTCGTGGGCATCTGGATCGGCACCCTGCCGTTTATGTCCAACCTCTTCTCGGCCATCTATGGCCTCCCCCAGTCCCCCACCGTCTTCCTGGGCAACACGCTGGCTCAGGTCATCGGCACGCTGCTGGTGGTCATCTTCTGCTACCTGGGCTCGGTGCTGCCCATCTGGGCCTGGGCACAGCCGGTCAACTACGTCTCCTTCTGGATCGTCTCGCTGGGAGTGCTGGGCGGCATTATCGGCCTGCTGATCTGGCGGCCGGGAATGGCTGACTTCCCCGCCTACACCAAGTTCACCATCGGCGCCGGACCGTTGTGGCCCATGCTCTTCGTCACCATCGCCTGCGGGGCCATCTCCGGCTGGCACAGCCTGGTTTCCACCTCTGGCACGGCCCGCCAGTTGGAGAAGGAGACCGATGCTCTGCCGGTGGGCGGCGGGGCCATGTTCATGGAGATGGTGTTCGCCATCATGGCCTTCCTCACCGCGACGGTCGCCTTCGGCAGCTATTCCGCCTATCAGGAAGCAGTCAAGCCGGGGGCGTTGGGTGTTTTCGCCAAGGGGCTGGCCAACTTCTTGCAGCGCATCGGCATCCCTACCGATTTCGGCGTGGCCTACGGCTCGGTCTTCCTGGTCATCATGGGGCTGACCATCATGCAGTTGGTGGTGCGTTTCATGCGCGTGGCCAGCGCCGAACTGGTAGGCGAGGCGGTGCCAGTGATGAAGAATATGCACGTAGGCACCATCGTGGCCCTGCTCCTGACGCTGCTCTTCGTCTGGATCATCCCCTGGCTGACCATTTGGGTGGCCTTTGGCGCTTCCAACCAGTTGATGGCCGGCCTGGCCTTGCTGCTGATCTCGCTGTGGCTCTTGTCGGAGGGCAGGAAGCACACCTGGGCGTTCTATCCCTCGATCTTCATGATCGTCACCACTATCGCTGCGCTGCTCTTCGTCGCCTACGACAACCTCATCAGAAAGCTGCCGGCGGCGACGACAGTGCAGGCGTCCATCGCCTCTGCCCTCGTCGGCATCATCTGCCTGGTGCTGGTGGTGGCGGCAGCCTTCTTGATCGTGGATGGCTGGCAGGCCGTCCAGCAGGCCAGAAAGAAAGCGGCCGAGGCCTAGCGAGCATCAACCCAATGTGGGATGACGGGAGAGCCCCTTGGGGCTCTCCCGTCTCTTTTGTAGGCTGGCGAGTTCTCCCGGAAAAGGGTAGTAACCCAACCGAGTTGGGCGTTATCGGCTAAGACGGCCAATGCGATTGGCCTACTACCCATTAAGAGGTAAAAGGGCACATCAACGGGAAGAACCCTACCACAGGCCGATAGGCCCGTGCCGTTGACCAAGGCTGAACCCATGTTGCATCTCCTGTAAATCCGAGTATAATAAGCGTGGAGAGGGAGGCAGATCCATGAAAGCTCTAAGCAAAGAACAGATCATCGAGGCTTTGAACCATGACCTCATCGCCGAACTAAGTGCGGTGGAGATGTACGAGGCGCACGCCAAAGTCATCCCTGCGGACGTCATTGTCCAGGGAGTGCGGGCCATCCTCAGCGTCGAGGAGGGCCATGCCCAGGAGTTGACCAAGCGGATCGAGGAGCTGGGGGGCGAGCCGGCTCTGCCCGGCGGGGTGGCTACCATTGCTGGCCGGGCAGTGGGGGCAGCCAGCGCTCAGGCCCGCACGGTGGAGATGCTCAAGCTAGAACTGGGCGAGGAACAGCAGGCCATCAAGGACTACAGCGCTCAGATTGCGGACATTGTGGACGACGAAGACACCGTCAGGCTGCTGGAGAAGCACCTTCAGGATGAGATGGAACACGCTCGCTGGCTGAAAGCCCAGATCCCTGCCCAGGAGGAGCGTGGGTGAGCTGTGGAGATAGCTGCAAGGATGCCGAAGCTGAGTCGGCTGCGTGAACTCGTGCGGGCCTTGGGGCAGGTCATCTACGGGATGACCATCTACGACATGGTGCGCGAGCTCAACAAGGCCCGGGCCAGTCTGGAGCATCTGTTCATCCTGGCTGTCTTCGGTGACTTGTTGGGCGTGCCCATATTGCCCCCGTACTATTCCCTGCGGCTCCTCCCTTACATCGTCCCCACCCTGGAAACGTGGCGGCGCAGCATGTTAAGGGAGAAAGACCTCACTGATTTATTTGATCAAGAAATCGGTTGATTACTAAGCCGTCATTGCGAGGAGATTGCTTCGCTGAACTCGCAATGACACACTCTGGATAACATCAGGAGGTAGTCGAATGGCAGAAGAGCAAGAAATGAGCGGGCTGAAGAGATTTGGCCTGGGTATGCGCGATTTCCTGTACGGCATGGCTGGCCACGACATGACCCGCTTCGCCCTCAAGACGCGGGGCAGCATGGAGCATCT
>VGOG01000302.1 GCA_016875995.1 Chloroflexota bacterium | reverse complement strand
TTGCCAGCCTATCAAGGCATCCGTCAGTTGAGTAAGCCAGACCTCAAAACGTCTGTCTATCGTGCGCTCAACCAGTTCCTCGAATTCCTCGGTTGACAGCGTTTCCAAAGCTCTTTCCATTGCTCGGCTCCTTTTCTCTCGGATGGTTGCCCCTATTATAACCCAACGCCACAACTTACGCAAACGAACAAAGCCCGCCGCCCCGCGCCTTCTGCCCACTGGTCGGGGCAGGGGAAGCGGGGCTGCGGGCTTGTCCCGTGTCGCGTGTTCCGGTTTGAGCCTTACCCATCACGTCCACGCTTCACGTTTGACGTTTGACGTTTCACGTTTCACGTTTGACGTTTCACGTTTCACTTCCTCCAACGCCAGGAAGATCTTCTCCGCCGAAAGAGGCAGGTCGTTGAAGCGAATGCCCAGGGCGTCGTTGATGGCGTTGGCAATCGCCGGCGCGGTGGGAACCATCACGTGCTCTCCCACGCCCCGTGCGCCCCACGGCCCATCTTCCAGCGGCGTCTCGACGAAGTCACCGTGAATCTCCTGCGGCACGTCCACCGCGGTGGCAATGCGATAGTCCACCAGGCTGCGGTTCAAAGGCCGACCTTTCTCGTCGAACCGCAGGGCCTCGAAAACCGAGCTCATCCCGTGAACCGCGCCGCCATCTATCTGCGCCAGGACGAGGTCAGGGTTGATGGCCTTGCCCACGTCGTACGCGCTGGCGATCTTGAGGATCTCGACCTGGCCGGTCTCGGTATCCACCTCCAGGTCCACTGCCTGCGCGCCGACAGTGTAGTGCACCACCGCACGGGGGCCCTGGCCGGTCTCGAAATCCAGGTTGGTGACGTAGGTCGGCATAAACTTGCCCCGCCCGACGATAGGCCCACCCTTCCACCCCTCGAAGTTCTCGTTGGGCAGGCCGTAGACGACCATGTTCTGAAGCGGCTGTTCCTCCTCGGACCGGTACGAGATGACCTTGCCGTCCTTGATGTCCAGGTCCTGCGGATCCTCGCCCCAGTGATCGGCCACGATCTCCAGGATTTGCCGCCTGGCATCCTCGGCGGCGGCTTTGATGGCGTTGCCCATGGACCAGGTGATGCGGCTGGCCACCGTCTGCCACTCGTAGGGGCTGTACTTGGTGTCTATCGGGGCCGAGACGCGTACCCACTCGTAGGGCACGCCCAATGCCTGGGCCGCCATCTGAGCAGCCACGGTGAAGGCGCCCTGGCCTAATTCCTGCGCCCCGATCTCCAGGATGACCGTCGCATCCTCGTTGAAACGCACCACGGCCGAGCTGCCGGGATTGGGCGGCATGGCCGGGGCCTTCCACATGATGGCGATGCCCTTGCCTCGCTTCTTGTGCGGCGCGGAGGGCTCTTCCTCGCGGGGGCGTTTGCCCCAGTTGATGGCCTCAGTGACCTTGTCAATGCAGGCCACCGGGTCAATGGCGGGCATTTTCATTCCGGTCAGGATGATATCACCCGTCTTGACGCAGTTGCGACGCCGAAACTCGGCGGGGTCCATCCCGATCTTCTCCGCCAACTGGTCCATGATCTGCTCGATGCCCCAGTGGATCTCGGGCATGCCGAAGCCGCGCATCGGCCCGCCGATGGGCAGGTTGGTATAGACGCAGTAGGAATCGCCCTTGATGTTTGGAATACAGTACGGGCCGCTGCAGGAGTAGCCGGCAGCGCGGACGATGTTGACGCCGTAATCGTTATAGGCGCCGCCGCCAAAATAATACGCCGTCTCCATCGCCAGCAGGTTGCCTTCGGCGTCGCAGCCGATCCTGGTGTGCGCCACCAGGCTCTGGCGCATGGTGGTGCCCACGAACTCCTCCTCGCGCGTCAGGCGCAGCTTGACCGGATGCCCCTTCACCGCCCGCGCCAGCACCACCGCGCACGCCTCCATCGTTACGCCTGCCTTGCCACCGAAGCCGCCGCCGACGTAGGGAGACAGCACCCGCAGGTTGCCGTGCGGGATATTCAGGCTTTGGGCGATCAGATCGCGCTGGGCGTGGGGCGACTGCGTGCTGGTCCACAGGGTGACCTGCCCCGATGGCTCCCAGAGGGCCACCGACACGTGAGGCTCCAGCGGCACGTGCTGAATCTGGGGCAGACTGAAGGTCATCTCCACGATAGCGGCGCACCTGGGCCAGGCGGATTCGACGTCTCCCTTGCGCAGCTTAAAGTGCTCCGAGATGTTGGTGCCCGGTTCGGGGAAGATGAAGGCGGCCACTTTGTACTTGCCCAGGTCAGGATGGAGCAGGGGGGCATCCGGCTGGATGGACTCCATTGGCCCAAAGACGGCCGGCAACTCCTCGTACTCCACTTCGACCAGTCGAGTGGCCTCCTCGGCGATCGCCTCGCTGGTGGCAATCACCCCGGCCACCGGCTCCCCGTAGTACCGCACGCGCTCGCCAGCCAGAACGGGGCGGTCTACCAGGTACATGCCAACCAGCTCTGGAGCGTCCTGGCCGGTGACTACCGCCTTCACCCCCGGCACCTCCAGCGCCTTGCTGGTGACGATGCGCTTGATCAGGGCGTGGGCATGGGTGCTTCGGACCAGCCGGGCGTAGTACATGTTGGGACCAAACTGTATGTCGTCGGCAAAGAGAGCAATCCCGGTGAGCTTATCGTACACGTCCACGCGGGGGACACTCTTGCCAACGGGATTAGAGGTAAACCTGGTCATTTTACGCGCCTCCTATGTCCGGGGATATGGAAGTATTTCCAGCCGAGGTGGCTCCCGCACCGCCGCCACCCCCATCTCCCCCTGGCAGGGGGGAGGCGGCCTGCTGGGCAACTCTCTCCGCCGCCATCTGCACAGCCTGGACGATGCGCAGGTAGCCCGTGCAACGGCACAGGTTCCCGACCAGCGCCAACTTTATCTTCTCCTCGGTGGGGTGCGGATCGCGCCTCAACAGGGCGTGAGCGGAGATCAACATCCCTGGCGTACAGAAGCCGCACTGCACGGCGTTGTGCTCCACAAAGGCTTCCTGCAGGGGTGTCAACTGGCCGTCGTCTGCCAGCCCCTCCACGGTGACGATCTCGGCTCCATCGGCCTCCACTGCCAGCACCATGCAGGAGTTGACCGCTTCGTCGTTCATCAAGATGGTGCAGGCTCCGCACTCCCCCGCAGAGCAGCCGTTCTTGGTGCCGGTGAGCGCCAGGTTCTCCCGGAGCAGTTGCAACAACGTCATGTTTGAGGGAACTTCCAGGCGCTCTTTAGCGCCATTCACAGTTACAGTGATCGAATGGGTTGACATTTTACTTTCCCTCCTTCATCTGCGCCCAAACCTCCCACAGCCCCCGCAGCGTGAGGGCGCGTACCATTGCCTTACGGTAGGCGGCACTGGCGCGCACGTCGTCAATGGGGGTGGCGGCTTCCATGGCTTTTTCGGCCGCCAGGGTGAAGGTCTCTTCTCCTGGCGGACTGGTTGCCAGCACCTCCTCCGCCTCCCACGCCCGCAGCGGCACCGGCGCGACCGACGCCAATCCGATACGAAAGTGGTAACCGGAGGGAGTTGTCCCATTGGGGAAGCCAAAGACCGCCACGCCAGCGATGGCCAGGTCGCCGGCCTTGTTGCGGCCCAGTTTGAGGTAGCGGCCCACTGCATTGGCAGGCGGGATGGGGAAACGAACGGCGGTCATCAGCTCGCCCGGCTGCATCGCCGTCGCGCCCGGACCGAGGAAGAACTCGTCGGCTGGCACCTCCCGCTCTCCGCCTGGCCCGTAGAGGACTATGCGCCCCTCCAGTACCAGTGTGGCCG
>VGOG01000301.1 GCA_016875995.1 Chloroflexota bacterium | reverse complement strand
CAATCGGCGATCAACCGTGGTCTTGTCTCGCCCGAAACGGTGGCAGCCATCAACAATCAGATGTGCGAGGTGGTTGCCCGAAACGGTGGCCGCATTGACGCTATTTTTACTTGTCCCCATCGGCCCGATGAGAATTGCCACTGCCGCAAGCCGGCGCCCGGCCTGTTACTCCAGGCGGCGCGGCAGTTCGCTCTGGATCTGCGCCAATCCTACCTGATCGGCGATGCCCTCTGCGACATCGCCGCTGGCCTGGCTGTGGGCTGCCGTCCCATCCTCGTCCTGACCGGCAAGGGACGGGAGCAGCTTCCTCACCTGGGCGAGGAGGGATACAGCGGCTACCATGTGGTGGCCGATCTCAGGGAAGCGGTGTCGTGGATTGTGGCCGAAGGATAGGGTAAGCCATGACCGATTTTGCAACAGATAGCAGAAGGTATCGAGGGTAAAAAGCGGCGAATCTCTGGCGACGATCAAGCGGGTGGCCGCTTTTCTGGATCTTTTTGCCCAAGGCTCCGTGAGTTACTGCGCTACGTTGGGTTGAGTGATCCAGACAAGCTGTATCGCTCTACCTTCGTTACCTCTGGGGTCTTATCTCCATTACGGTGTTAATTTTTAGAGTTCATAATGGCAGCGGCGATTATGGCTTTCTGTTGACCGCCACCGACGCCCAGGTGACTGGTGGTGGAGGGGGCGATAAGTTCCTCGTCAAGATCTAGAACAAGATTACAGGCGTGGTGGTCTACGACAACCAGATGAGTGCATCTGAGGACGCAACGCCACCCAAGCTATTGCTAGCGGCAGCATCGTGAATCAAAAGAACTAGCCGATCTCTGCGGAGTCTGATCAGCATAAGACCGTGATCCGCTTTCTTCAAGCCGCCCTGGATCCCTCCTTCAAGCCCAAACTGAACCGGCTCGACCGCATCCGCAAGAAACGCCATCAGGCCGTCTACCGTCTGGCCGGAGCCGTCTCTGAGACCGAAGCAAAAGGGACCATCCAGTTTGCTGAGGAGTTTGTCGCTCATCTTGCCGGCCTTATCTGAAAAGAGCCATGGCCCGGTTGCTGATCTCTGGATATAGTGAATAGTCCATGCTCAAATGCACTTTGACATTATCCTTTCAACTTTTTTCCTTTTTCTCTTTTCCCCTTCTGATAGCCTTGCTCATCAAACTCGACTCTCCCGGCCCGGTCTTCTACCGGGGATGGCGAGTAGGGAAGGATGGCAAGCTGTTCCAAATTCACAAGTTCCGCACCATGGTGGCCGATGCGCCCAGGCGAGGCCCGGTCATCACCCAGGGCGACGACCCCCGCATCACCGGCGTGGGACGTTTCCTGCGTAAGCTGAAGATTGACGAGATGCCGCAGTTCATCAACGTCCTCCAGGGCGAGATGAGCATTGTCGGCCCCCGGCCCGAGGATCCACGCTACGTGGCTCACTACACCCCGCAGCAGCGCCGCGTGCTCACTGTCCGCCCCGGCATGGCCAGCCCCTCTTTCATCAAGTATCGCCGCGAAGAAGAACTCCTGGGCGCTGCTGGCGGCGACCTGGGGGACACCTACCTGACCGCTATCCTGCCTGATAAACTGCGCCTGGACCTGGAGTACATTGAGCAGCAGTCGTTCCTGGGCGACCTGGCCATCCTGGCTCAGGCAGCCGTTTCTCTCTTCACAACCGCTGGTCTTGAGCAGAGGAGCCGAAGTCCTGAGCGGAGTGAAGGAACTGGAGCGGGGGAGCAGAGGGGCAGGGGGGCGGAGGAGCGGGGGAGATGACTCTGCGCAACCGTTACGTTCTCTTGCTTGATATTCCGCTCATCCTCCTGGCGGCGGTGGTCTCCTTTGCCATCCGCTTTGACACGGCGAGCGTGGGGGGCTATTTGTCTCAGAACTGGTTCTTTCTGCCGCTGCTGTTGAGCGTGCGGCTGCCGCTGTTCTTCGGCTTCGGTCTCTACAGTCGGCTGTGGCGTTATGCCAGTGCCAGCGAGCTGGTAGCTATTGCCGTGGCTAATGTGCTCGGCTCGATGGTTGCTGCTGTGCTGATTCTGCTGGTTCTCACCCCGCTGGGCTTCATCTCCGGCTTCCCCCGCTCCATCATCCTCATTGAGGGTATGCTGACCCTGTTGCTCGTGGGCGGCCTGCGCTTCTCTTTCCGCGACACCGTCATCATCGCCATGCCCAAGGCGCCCGGCCGGGTCATCCGGGAAATCAGCGGACTATGCCGCCAAGTGGGTGTGCCGGTCAAGACGATTCCCGGCCGCTACGAGATCCTGGGCGGCTCGGGGAATTTCGAAATTCGAAATTCGAATTTTCCCCTTCATCGCCAACTGGCGGCAAACTTTCCTGCCCTGCCTATCGTCCCCATCGTCGGCGACGTGCGGGACAGGGACAAAGTGGCGGTCGTCTGGGCGCAACAGCAGCCCCAGGTGGTCTTCCACGCTGCAGCGCACAAGCACGTGCCGCTGATGGAAAGCAACGTAGACGAAGTAGTGGCCACCAACGTCTTTGGCACGCGCCATGTTCTGGAGGCGAGCATCCACTATGGCGTCCAGCGCTTCGTCCTCATCTCTACCGACAAAGCCGTCCACCCCAAAAGCGTCATGGGCGCCACCAAGCGTATCGCGGAGATGATGGTCGCCAATTTCGAATTTCGAATTGCGAATTTCGCAATCCGCAATCCGCAATCCGAATTCCGCAATTCGAAATTCGAAATCCGAAATCCTCTGCACCGCCGTGCGCTTTGGCAACGTGTTGGGGAGCAGCGGGAGTGTGGTGCCCTTGTTCAAGGAGCAAATCGCTGCCGGCGGCCCGGTCACGGTCACGCATCCAGACGTGCAACGCTACTTCATGACTATTCCCGAAGCGGTCAGCCTGATCATTCAAGCCGCGGCCCTGGGGAAAGGTGGCGAGATTTTTGTCCTGGACATGGGCGAGCCGGTCAAGATCCAAGACCTGGCCAGCGATCTCATCCGCCTCTCCGGTTTTGAGCCGGGGCAAGACATTGAGATCGTGTGCACCGGCTTGCGTCCCGGCGAGAAACTGTGCGAAGAGCTATTCCGGGCGCAAGAGCAGCCGCAGAGGACGCATCATCCGCGGATTCTGGTCGCCCACACGGATTGCGGTGACGGGGAGAAGCTGCAGCACGACCTGGCAGAGTTGGAGGCGCTCCTGCGGACGCGCCAGGCGGCAGAGATCAAGGCCAAACTGAAAGAGATTGTGCCGGAGTACGAGCCGGAATGGAAGACGGAAGATGGAGAGCGGAAAATGGAAGATGGAGAATGGAAAATGGAGAATGGAGAATGGAAAGGGGAGGAGGGAGAATGGAAAGTGTAAGTAGTCCGCCTTCCGCCATCCATTCTCCATCTTCCATTTTCATTTTCTATCTTCCATCCTCCACCCCTATGCAAGACAGGCACGTCGTCATCATTGGCGCCTCTACCGCGGGCCTCTTTGCCGCCTATCTGCTGGCCAAAGAGGGCCTGGCCGTGCGCCTGTACGAGCAGGGCGAAACCCTGGGCCCGCCGGCCAGAACCCTCATCGTCACCAGTCAGATCAACCAGGTGCTGGGCTTCGTCCCCACAGAGGCGATTGTCAACCGGGTGCAGCACATCGAGCTTTTCTCCCGCCACGCCTCGGCCAGGGTGAGCCTGCAACAGCCGGATCTGATAGTGGAACGAGCGCAGCTTATCCACCTGCTGGCGGCGCGGGCCCGGCAGGCGGGAGCGGCGATCGAGCTGGGCTACAAATTCCTGGGCTTGGAGCGAGATGGGGACGGGCTGCTCGTGC
>VGOG01000300.1 GCA_016875995.1 Chloroflexota bacterium | reverse complement strand
TAGGAGGGGTAGATGTAGCCCTGCAGGAAGCGGTGCATGAGCCCCTTCTCGCCAGCCGGGAAGCCGAATTTCTTGTCGCCGGTGGCCTCGAAGACGTTCCTGGCCCAGTCACGGTACTGCTCCCAGGTGAGGGCCTCGGGGTCGGCGCCGGCTGGCAGGTAGTCCAGGGCCTTCTTGTTGGCGGCGACGATGTAGGTGGCCTGCATCCAGGGGAGGTAGAGTTGCTTGTCGGTGCCTAGCTTGCCCAGCTCGACGAAGGCCTCGGGGATACCCCGGTCGGCCAGTTTGGCCATGAGGGGGGTCAGGTCTTCCAGGGCGTCAATCATAGTGGTAAAGTTGCCGTGCAGGGCGCCCAACGCGTCCACCGTGCCTTTGCCGGCTTCGGCTTCGGCGGCCACGCGGTCAGCGAAGGGGCCTTCATCCTCAGGAATGAAGTCCACCTTGCCGGGGAAGCCGGCCAGGATCACGCCGCGCATCTTCTCCGCCTCTTCGATGGGTCGAGCCTGGGTGGAGAGGAAGAGGACGGCCCCGTAGTCCACCGGCACGGGAGTGACCTCGACGACCACCTGCTTCTCCACCTCGATGGTGACTGGCACCTCTTTCTCGACCACCACCTCCTTCTCGATCACCTGGGGGGTGGGCGGGGCGCAGGCGGCCAGGGAGCTGGCCAACATGGCCGCGACTACCAGTAACGTTGCTAACCTTTTCATTTTTCGATCTCCTCCTTAATCTGAATTTGGTTGGTGACGCTCCCCCCCTTATCCCGCCCGCTGGCCCCCCAGAGTTGGGGGGAATGGGGGGAGGAGGGCGTCTCGGCCGCTAAATTACCACGATGTCCGATCTATCACCTCCCTTCGCTGATTCGCTGATTCGCCCCTTCGCTTATCCGCTGGATTCTCGGATCACCAGCTCTGGCTGCAAGATGATCTGACGCTCAGCCAGTTCCTCACCGTTGATGATTTTGATCAACATCTGGGAGAGCATCTTCCCGATGTCGTAGATGGGTTGACGGATGGTGGTCAAGGCAGGGTGGAAATACGCCGCCAGGGGCACGTCGTCGAAGCCGATCACCGCTACGTCGCGACCGACGACCAGGCCCCGCTCCTGGGCCGCTTCCATCGCTCCGAAGGCCATCAGGTCGTTGCCGGCCACGACGGCCGTCGGAGGCTCTTCCAGGTCGAGAAGCTGCTCCATCCTTTGGTAACCTCTGGCTTGAGTCAGGTTGCCTTCGACCACCAGGGCGGCATCGTCCTCCAGGTCGTTATCTCGCAGGGCTCGCTTATAACCGGCCAGGCGGTGCTCCGCAAACATCAGGTACATAGAAGGCGCGATGAAACCGATGCGTCGGTGCCCCAGGCCAATCAGGTACTCCACCGCTTCGTAGACACCCCTTTCCCCGTCCACGTCCAGGCAGGGAAAATCCAGGTCCGAAGCGGTGCGACCAAAGGCAACCAGGGGAAATCCCTCGCTCAGCAGATAGGCGATCCGCTCATCGTCGCACCGCGTGCGGGCCACGACGATGCCATCCACTCTCCGCCCCCTGACCATTCTTTCGTACACCACGCGCTCTTGGGGATCCATGGGCTTGCAGGTTGAAACGAGGAGGTCGAAATCGTGGCTGGCGGCGCCGTCTCCTATGCCAGCTAGAAGTTCGAGAAAGTAGGGGTCCGAGAGATAACGATCGGTGGCGGGGACGATGAAGCCCACCGTGTTGGTGCGCCTTCTTTGCAGACTTTGGGCGATCACGTGGGGGTGGTAGCCCATCTCCTGGGCTACGCGCTTGATGAGCTGCTTCGTCTCCTCGCTAACGTCGTCGTAGTCGTTCAGGGCGCGGGAGACAGTGGTGACCGAGTAGCCGACCTTGCGAGCGATGTCTTTGAGGGTGACGCTCATCGCCTTCTCCTCTCTCGATGCGGGGATAAACTAAAAAATCCCGTAACTACTCAGCCTCTGTTGTCATTGCGAGCGTTTTTTGCGAAGCAATCCCCAACTTGCGAATTGGAGATTGCTTCGTCGGCAAAAACCGCCTCCTCGCAATGACAGTCTGAGTAGTTACAAAATCCGAAACGTTTTGGAGATGACCATATTATACTCCAAAACGTTTCGGGTGTCAAGCGCAATAAAAAAGCCACCAGGGGTTTCCCCCTGGTGGCTCCTCTAAGATTTCAGCGCGGGCCTGTTCTTCATCACCGCTCTCAGACATCTATGATCTCCATCCGCCCCTGCCACTCGGCCCGAAGCCTGCGGACGTGTTCCACGCCGCTTTTTATGTCCTCACGGTCGGCCCACATCCCGAAGGCTTCCTCGGCCAGGACAGAGCGAGCAGCAACTTGCTTCCTCAAGATCAGATGGCCTCGAGGACTCACCTCGGCCTGCAGCATTTCCCCCTCTGTCAGGGAGAGACTTTTCCGCAACCCTGGTGGTATCAATATTCGAAATCCCTGTTCCACCATTACTACATCAAGCACAGTTCTTCCTCCTCAAGATATCGGCGGCTTTCGATGCCGACGTTTATAACTTACTCCACTCCTCCACTGAGATACCTAACTGACGAACGATTGCCCCCAAAGTTCCCACCGGTATATCCCTGCCCTTGTGAACAGGGACAGAGATTTTCATCCCCGTTTGGGGATGACGCATGAAGATGCACCCATCAATGACCGGGATCTCATCGCCGAAGCGAAGAGCCGTGAGGATCCAGCCCTTGACCGCATCTTCCGCCATCTCCGATGCCTCTTGTCGTGTCTCACCCCAGGTCACACAGCCAGGCAATATTGGCACCTCAACCATCCACTTGCCGTCCCCATTCCGTTCGAAGACCGCATAGCTCAAGGCCAAACGCACGTAATTATCCCAAGACAGGTATCTCATTTTACCTCACCTATGGCCAGAGCTTCAAGGTGGCCACGACGAGGGCTCCCACGGACCATGGCTAGAGAATCACTTTGCTAATCGATTCCCAGCCTTTTTGTTCGCTCATCCCACTCCTCGCGAAGCTTGTTCACCACGTCAACGCTGTCCCCTACCAGGTCATCCCTGCTGTTCCAGACGCCGAAGCTCTGACGAAGCAGTCGTCTTGCTTCGCTATCCTCCGCACCTCTGAAAGATACCTCCTCAGAGCATTCTGCAACAAGTCTTCGGGGGGTATGCCTTCTTGTGCACTTAACTTGAGCAATTCCCGCCACTCCGTATCGGGGACGGAGACCTGTTGGATGGCTGCCTTGCTCATTTGCTGTCTCCTTTCACGTTTGTGCTAAAGTCTCCTGCTTTTCTTCTATATCCTCCTCGAACTGTAACTTTATTATACCACCCCCACCCCCATTTTGCAAATAAGAGCGCGCCCCCCAAAGGGCAAAAGGGGCAACCGCAAGGGTACGCCCCTACCAGAGAAGGCCATCCGTTCAATCCGTTCCCGAATCCGTTGACAGCTCCCGCAAACAAAAAAACCACCAGGGGTTTCCCCCTGGTGGCTTTTGGTTGGAGTGAGACTAGTAGTCGTTACTTGCAGAGATCGATGTTGACAGGCATGATCTGACCAGGCCCAGGCTTCTGGACTGGGGATGACTTCCCGCTGACGGTGACGTAGTAGCAGAGCTGATTCCACGTGCAGTCGTACACGCGCGAGTCTACCACGAACTGGTACCAGCCATTGACGTTGGTGTAGGTTTCCCTGAGGAACACGTCAACGCAGCTATAGAGCCTCACCTTGGTGTTCGGCTGTGGGTAGTCACCGCACGTCACGAACCCCTGGATGTAGGCCTCAGGCGCCAGGCCGACGT
>VGOG01000299.1 GCA_016875995.1 Chloroflexota bacterium | reverse complement strand
CGCTCCAGGGAAGACATCCCTACGACGTCTCCAAGTCCTGCGCCGATCTCATCGCCCTGGCCTACGCC
Source organism: Chloroflexota bacterium (assembly GCA_016875995.1). Lineage (GTDB taxonomy): Bacteria > Chloroflexota > Anaerolineae > VGOG01 > VGOG01 > VGOG01. Next base: position 3,726 of record VGOG01000299.1, on the reverse strand, counting down.
GAGACCTACGGCCTGCCGCTGGGCATCACCCGCTGCGGGAACATCTACGGTGGCGGCGATCTGCACTGGGATCGGGTGGTGCCAGGCAGCATCCGCTCGGTACTGCGGGGCGAGCGGCCCATCGTGCGCAGCGACGGCACCCTGACCCGCGATTACCTCTACGTCGAGGACATCGTCAGCGCCTACATCCTGCTGGCCGAGCACCTGGACGATCCAGGCATCCAGGGCCAGGCCTTCAACTTCGGCCTCAACGACCCCAAGACCGTGCTGGAGGTGGTCGAGGCCATCCTGGAGGTAGCTGGTCGTCCGGACCTGGAGCCCGTCATCCTGAATGAGCCCCTCCACGAGATACGTCATCAATACCTTGACAGCGCGAAGGCCCGACGCCTGCTGGGCTGGGAGCCCCAGTGGACGCTGGAGGCTGGCTTGCGGGAGACGCTAAACTGGTATCGGGAGTTCTTTGCTGAGGAGAGGAGAATACGAAATGCCTGAAGAAACGGAGTTGAAAGAAGCACAAGTTGCCTACGGTACAGCACCCGCAGATTCGGTAGAGCCGATCATTCTCAAACGGGATGGGCAACCGGTATTCGCGGTACTCCCTTTCGAGGAGTATCGTCGGCTGCGGGATCTGGCAGAACGCGAGCGAGTCAAAGCAGAGATCAGGTGGAAAGAGCGGTTTGACCGTCTCTTAGCTGAGGTCCACAGCCGCACGGCTCAGTTCCCGTCCGAGGAAATCGAGGCAGAGATCACCGCCGCCTTCAACGAGGTGCGAGAAATTCGTTATGGGCATCGTGGCGCTGATTGATACTAACGTGTGGGTTTCTGCCTTGATCAACCCACACGGCTTCCCAGCCAAGACACGAGATGCCTGGCTCGCCCGTAAGTACCAAATCGTTGTCTCAAAGCCCCTGTTGGAGGAACTGGAGGATGTTCTGCATCGCCCACGTATCCAGCAGAAATTTGGCGTAACAGAGGCTCAGGCTGAGGAATTGCTTCTGCTGATCACGGAGAAGGCAACTCCTGTTGAAATCAGCGGTGAGTTGCACTTGTGCCGTGATCCCAGGGATGATATGCTGCTGGAAACCGCCATCGTTGGCAGTGCAACCCACATTGTCAGTCGGGACGAGGACATTACCCGCGACCCGGAACTGGTGGAGCAGCTCAAGAACCGACGTATCAAGGCTGTGACTGTCAGCCGCTTTCTGGCCGAGGTTGGGGAATGACATCTCCCGTTGCGATGGGCAAAGGTCTCCTGACCGAGACCCTTTCGCCTCGGTCGGGAGACCTTCGGCGATCAAGATCAAGGCTGGGAGGTGTGCGTGTCTTGGTCACCGGCGCCACCGGCTTCATCGGCTCGCACCTGGCGGAGCGGCTGGTGGCCGAGGGGGCTGAGGTCACTCTGGCCGTCGAGCCTGGGGCGAGCCAAGCCAACGTTGCGAATATCTTGGATAAGGTGAGTGCCCGTGAGGTTGACCTGCGTGATGGCCAGAGGGTGCGGCAGTTGGTGCGGGAATGTCAGCCCTCCAAGGTCTACCACCTGGCCGCGGTGGGCGTCACCGAGCCCGACGTAGATCCAAGTCTGGCTGTGCAGGTCAACGTGATCGGCACGCTGAATCTGCTGGAGGCGCTTAGTGAGACGGACTGCGACTGCTTCGTGAACACCGGCACCTGCTACGAGTACGGCCACACCCCGCCGCCCCCCGTTCCCCCCAACCTTGGGGGGCCAGGGGGGACCGTTCCCCCCAACCTTGGGGGGGCAGGGGGGCAACGCGAGGATCAGATGGTTGATCCCATCAACGCCTACGCCGCCTCCAAGTCGGCAGCCTGGCTCTTTTGCCACATGTATCACCGAACACACGGCTACCCCATCGTCACCGTGCGACCCTTCACCGTCTACGGCCCACGGCAGAGCACGCAAGCCCTGATTCCCCAGGTGATCCTCTCTGCCCTGCGAGGGGAGGACTTCGAGATGACGGGAGGGGAGCAGACCCGTGATTTCACCTACGTTGACGACGTGGTTGAGGGCTACGTCAGGGCCTCCCTCTCAGAAAAGGCCATCGGGCAGACCATCAACCTGGGCACGGGAGAGGAGCGCGCAAATCAGCAAATCAACAAATCAGTAAATCGCCTCCCCTGCTCCTCTGCTCCCTTGCTCCTCTGCTCCCTGATGTGGCGCCTCTACGCCGACAGCCGCAAGGCCAGGGAGTTACTGGGCTGGCAGCCCCAGGTGGGTCTGGAAGATGAGCTGCGAAAGACCATCGCCTGGTACACCGAACAGTTCAAAGCTCAAAGCTCAAAATCCAAAGTCAGTAGATCACAATCTACCAGCAGAGGCGGCTCCCACGCCGCCGAAATGCGGGCATGGGAGCCCGCTCTGCTTCACCATTGTGATGTACTGAAAGCGGGAGCTTTCGATGACTGATGCTGATTCCCTCAAGCGCGAAATCTTCGAGAAGATCGCAGAGTTCTACCGGCTAGAGCACGCAGAGCAACCCTTCATCCCCGGCCAGACCAAGATCCACTACGCCGGGCGGGTTTATGACCAGCGAGAGATGCTGGCCATGGTAGACGCCGTGCTGGAGTTCTGGCTGACCATGGGGCGCTATGCCGAGGAATTCGAGGAGAAACTAGGCAAGTTCCTGGGCGTCTCGGACGCTGTGTTTGTGAACTCTGGCTCCTCGGCCAACCTGCTGGCCGTGGCGACGCTGTGTTCCAATGAATTGGACGGACACTTAGAGCAAGGCGACGAGGTCATCACCCCGGCGGTTACTTTCCCCACCACCGTCGCTCCCCTGATTCAGCACGGCCTGATCCCCGTGTTCGTGGACTGCGAGCTGGGCACCTACAACCTCGATGCCTCCACTTTAGAAGAGGCCATCTCCGAGAGGACCAGGGCCCTCTTCGTGCCCCACACCCTGGGCAACCCGTGCGAGATGGATGAGATCATGCGGCTGGCCGAAAAGTGGGGCTTGTTCGTCATCGAGGACGCCTGCGACGCTCTGGGCTCGCGCTTCGACGGCCGATACGTGGGTACCTTTGGCCACCTGGGCACGCTGAGCTTCTACCCGGCCCATCACATCACCACCGGCGAAGGGGGGGCGGTGATCACCAACGACAGGAAACTGGCCAGGATCGCCCGCTCCATCCGCGACTGGGGCCGCGCCTGCTGGTGCACGTACAACACCACCGATCCCAACGGCGCCTGCCGACGGCGCTTCGAGTGGCAAATCCCCGGCCTGCCCGACACCTACGACCACCGCTACCTCTACACCAACATTGGCTACAACCTGCGGCCCACCGACATCCAGGCCGCCCTGGGGGTCGTCCAACTGGCGAAGCTGCCAGGCTTCACCGAAAAGCGCAAACACAACTTCCAGAGGTTGTTCGAAGGATTGAAGCGGTACGAGCACCATCTGATCCTCCCCCACTGGAGCGAGCGGGCCGACGTGTCCTGGTTCGCCTTCCCCATCACCGTGAGACCCGACGCCCCGTTCACCCGCCAGGAGCTGGTGCGCTGGCTGGAGGATGCTCGCATCGAGACCCGGCTGCTCTTCGCCGGCAACATCCTCAAGCAGCCCGGCTATCGAGACATGAAGTGCAGGTTGGTGGGGAAACTGGAGAACTCCGACCTGGTGATGAGGAATTCCTTCTTTATTGGCGTGTATCCGGTGCTCGACGATGTGCGGATAAGCTACATGCTCGATAAGTTCGAGGAGTTTTTGGTGG
>VGOG01000298.1 GCA_016875995.1 Chloroflexota bacterium | reverse complement strand
CCTACCGCCCCAACCAACTCCTCCACCCCGCCGAAGCGGTGAGCTACGCACGCCGATGATGTTACCCAATGAATCACGCCAAGTACGCCTTGCAGAAGAATCGTGTGCTTAATCGTGTACTTTTTTGCCTAATCGTGTATATTGGTCTCTTCAACGTGGCCGGGGTAACCACGACATGAATCCCGACATTTTTCGCCTGATCCCGACATTCATGTGGCTATGTAATATGCGCTGGGTCCCTCTCCTACTCGTTGAGCGTACCCTACCGCTATCAGACCAGTGAAATCACGTAGGGCGGTACGATCTGTGATGCCAAATATTTCTCGGTACTGGCGGTTGGTGAGCTTTTGCCTCTCATTCACCATCAACCTGAGCGCTTCAATCTGCCGCTCGTTCAAGCCCAGGGTGCGCAGGTCGGTGACGCCCTCCTCCGGGATCAGGGCCAGGATGCGGTTATGTGACCTTGTTGCCCAACAACGGCCAAGGGATTGCTCAATAAATGCCCAATCAATGGTCCGAAAATCGCCCAGAAATGAGCCGGAAATGAGCCGATATGGGCCGATATGAGCTGGATAGCTACTCATTGGGCATATCCAATGCTCTGGTCAATACATAATATGAAGAACGGCCTGTTCCCTGTTGCCGTAAGAAACCGCGTGTCACTAGCGTTTGTAGGTCTCTCTTGGCGGTGCTTAGACTAACGCCAAGAAAAGCCTGATACTGCCGACTGGTCACTCGGCCATGCTGCCTCACGTACCCAATCGCCTTGACCTGTCGCTCGTTCAGCCCACGCACCCACTCTGGAACAGCCCCTTTTTCCATGAACCGGTCTCCTGGGCCAATGAGCGTGACGCGGAACTCACCTCCCAGTTCCTCAAAACGAGGCCGGAGCAGCCCGTGTTCCTCCATGGCCCGGGCCATACGCTGGATGCCGGTGCCCATCTTTTCGATGAAACCACCCAGGTCACGGAAGACTTCGACGACGACCGGGTTGCGTAGCTTGGACTGGCTCTCCAACCGCTGCATCTTCTCCACGGTGACACCGGGGAGCAGGTCGCCAGGGCTGTAGAATTCGATGCGGTCATCGAACAGGAAGATACGGATGCGCCCACCAACGATGCTGTAGTCTCGATGGATGACGGCATTGATAAGGGCTTCACGCATCGCCTCCTGGGGGTATTCCCAGTAGTCAATCCCTTCGAAACCGATCACCTCGTGACCAATACGGATGTGGCGATAAAGGAACTGTTCCGCCGCCATCACCAGGTCAGGCAGCGCCCCGCGCAGGTCTTTGCGGTCAATAGTGCGCAGCATGTCGGTGCCTTTGAACTGAGCACAGGTGATCTCGTTTTGGCGCAGGAAGCGGTAGGGGTCTTCGCAGAACAGCAACACTCCGGCGTTGGTGGGCAAAAGCCGGCCTTCGTCTTCAACCACGCAACCCAGGTTGCGCAGCAATTCCTCGTCGCTGATGTCGAGGGCGCCAGCAGTGTGCCGGCCGCGCCGTTCTCGGTAACGGGTGATGAGAGCTGGGGAGAGGTCAGCCAGGGTGGCTCCACGGCAAGGCAGAGTCTCGTAGCTTACCTCACCCGAGAGCAGGTAGAGGTGCCGGATCTCGGCGTGGGTAGCAACCCGATTGGTGGAACCGACGCGCACGTATGGCCTGGGTTCGCCACGCACGAAGTAGGGCGGATAGGGTCCACGAGGACAGGTGACCACCACGAATTCCCTGCCCTGGTAGGCTACGATCTCGATGGTGGGTGGCACGTCCAGGTCCAGACGGTCACGGATGATGTTGACGATACCGGCCTCCACGCCCTGTGGCTGGTTCACCCCCACCGGCCGGCGTTGGTCGTCCACGCCGATGACGATCGTGCCGCCGCGCGTGTTGTAGAAGGCGCTGATGAGCACAGCCAGGTCAGACGACCCTGGCAGCTCTTGCTTGAAATCCAGTGTCTCGCCTTCCCGTTGCTGGAGCAAACGAGCGAAAGTCTCTTCGTTCATCCCTACTGTTGCACCTCGAGCTGCACACACCTGTTGCTGTAACTCCCCCACCGCCCCGACCAATCCCTCGACGACGCCGCAGCGGTGGGTCCCGCCGATGATGTTGCCCATGCGGTCGAAGGGCGGGTCGTTGAAGTCAGCCAACCATCAGATGGTCGTGCTGATCTCATCACTAATCTCACCAAATGGTGGCCAATCTCATCATGTCGCAACGTAGCGGCAAATCATGTGAACAATCGTGTGATTCTGTCACTAATCGTGTGATTACGAAGCCTCATACTTGGTCGCCCGTCCTGATCCAACCTGCCGGGCCTGGCCTTTTTCGACCAGCTTTGTCAACTCTCTGGCCGCGGTCTGATTCCCAACATTGAACAACTCACGGTAGTCTCTGTTCGTCAGGACGCGTTTCTCATTCACCATCAACCGCAACGCCTCAATCTGCCGCTCGTTCAAACCCAAAGCCCGCAGGTCGGTCACGCCTTCCTCGGGGATCAGGTCCAGGATGCGGTCGCCCGGGCCGTAGAAGGTGACAGCGAAGAAGCTGCCCAGGTCTTCCAGAAGCGGCTCCCTCAACCCGTGCTCCCGCATCAGCCGCCGCATCTTGGTGATGCCCGCTCCCCACTTCTCAATGTAGAAGATATCGTACAGGAAGTTGGCCAGCAGGGTGTTGCGCAGCACGTGCTTGCGCTCGATGTTCTGGAGGGTCACGCCAGGCGGCAGCCCACCAGGGCTGTTAACCTCAATGCGATCGTCAAAGATCATCACCCGCACCACGGAGCCGGTCATGGTGTAATCCCGGTGGCAGACGGCGTTGCAAATGGCCTCCCGCACCGCCTCGTAAGGGTACTCGGTCACCTCGCGACGGCGGAACCCCACCACCTTGGCCGCCAGGCGGGTGTTGCGCCGGATGAACCGTTCGGCTTCGTCAATCACCTCCGGCACTGTCCCCCGCAGGTCGGCCCGGTCCACAAAGTGCATCATCGTCGTCCCCTGGAAGCGGGCGATCCGCACCTCACTGTGAGGCAGGAAGGTCTGTGGATCCCGGCCAAAGAAGAGGACGCCGGCCCGGGTAGGCACCAGTTGCCCATCCCGTTCCACCAGCGCGCCCAGACCGGTCAGAACGTTGGGCAGCGGCGTGCTGGGGACTTCCAGCCCTCGCTTTTCGGCACGCCGGTTCAGGTACCAGCGCACCCTGTCTTCGTCTATGTCCTGCCAGGTCGCCCTTTCCGCCGGCTGGCGATCGTATTCGGAGGCACGCCGCCCCAGGAGCAGGCGTTCGTACTCGTCGCGGCGCAACTGCACGGTCGTGGCTCCCACCCGCTTGTAGGCCCGGCCCCCGGCCAGGTGAGGCTTGTTCTCACTCTCGGCCACAGTAACCACGATCACTGTCTTGCCGTTCACCTTCACGAACTCCACCGAGGGATAAAGCACCGGGTCGGTGCTGGATGTGACCTTGTTGACCAGTTGCTCCTTGCTGGCCTGACTGGCCTCCACCCCTACCATCTCGCCCGACTGGCGCACGCCGAAGAGCACAGTCCCCCCTTCGGTGTTGGCAAAGGCAGCCAGGGTGCGCACGGCGGTCTCCAGTTCAGCCAGCGACCGCTTGAACTCCAGTTGTTGTCCTTCACCTTGAGCAATGAGAGCCTCTAATTCCTCAATGGTCATCTTGGCCTCTCAAGTTGTGTGGATCCGCTGCCGTAACTCCCCCACCGCCCCGGCCAACTCCTCGGTCCCACCACAACAGAACCGCCGAGGGATATCGGCTGCAAAATGCCGTACCCATGCGGCATTTGTAAAGACATTA
>VGOG01000297.1 GCA_016875995.1 Chloroflexota bacterium | reverse complement strand
CTCACAGTAGGTAGGACAGCCAGGGGAATCATTCGGCCTGATGGAAATGGTAATGGTCGCTTCATAATAACCAGGCCATAAGTCATCAATGTCTTCCGCCCATACAGTCAAGACCGAGGGGGTCGTGTCTTGGGTAGGGCCTACGATTAACCAATCGGCGTCATCCTCAACCCTCCAGAGCAGGTTCCCGCCGCCAGGGACAGTGACGGTAATGGTCTGCGCTGGGGGGTAGGGGCAAGGAGGAAAAAGACACTTCTGCCATTCGAAACTGAGTGACTTGGGCTCGACTTCTATGAAGGGCTCTTCGACCACGGTGATGGTATATGACTTGGTTGGGCCGAATTGATCGAGATTGGTGATCTTAACTACCGGCACGCCATCGGAGGGAGCCTGGAAGCAGACAGTGGAGGCGAAGTTGCCGCCGCCTGGGTCATAATCATTGCACTCGCCCAACAGCGTGTCGTCCATCGTGACCTCGAGTTTGGTGTCCACGCTTTGGGCCAGGTTGGAGGTAAAGACACCGTACCAGCGACCTGTTTTGACCGGCCATTTCACGAAATCCTGGTCGCCATAGGGGTAGAAATTGTGTTCCTGCGGTTCCCTATCGTTAATGAACTTGGGCCTGATCTCGTCAGGCTCGTACTTGTCAACGTCCACGGAGAGAAGGGTGAGTTCCAGATCGTAGGTTTTGTCCGGGCCGTAGAAGCCACTTACGCCCTTGCTGATGGTCGCTATGGCTTTACCGTCCGCCTCCGGCACGAAGCGGACTTCTGAGGCAAAAAACTGCGGGTCAAGAATCCACTCTGGATCAGGCAGTCCCGTGTAGATGTCATCGTTCTCGCACCAGTAATAGTCCGTAGTCTCGCACACCTCGCCGTCAATGGCGACAGAGATCACGGTGTCCGTGCCGCTGCTCAAATTGGATGTGCCCAGGGCGTACAGGAGCCCCTTTTTGACGCCGAACCACACCTTGTCCACGTCACCCTCAGGGTAGAAGCTGTGCGTCTGCTTCTCGCCGACGGCAATAGGTTTCGCAGTCTCGTCAGTGTTATCAGGCTCGTAGATGTCCCCTATCCTGCCGCGAACCTCAAGGTCATAGGTCACATCGCACCCACCAATATTCGTACCAAAGGGCGCCGCCTTGACAAAGTAGGTGCCTGTTTTGGGACACAGCCAGGTTATCTTTGAAGCCGGGGAGTTGTCAAGATCATCGTCATTGTATTCCAACTGTGTAGTACCATCGGTATCGTAGAGGGTGAGAGTGGTATCATTACTCGCACTCAGGTTCAGTGTTCTGATGGTATAGGCATTGCCAACCTCTGCCACGAATTTTACGTAGTCCTGGTCATCGGCGACGTGGAAGTTGTGTGTCTGTGCCACCCCGTTAACCTCAATCCACTTGGCCTGCCGCCAGGTGTCGTCCGGCTCGTACTCGTCCCAACAAGGAGTTGGCGTGGGCGTGATCGTTGGCGTAGGCGTGATCGTTGGCGTCGGGGTGGGGGTGCTGGTTGGAGTGGCTGTGGGCGGGGGCCAGGTGAAGTCGAAGTAGTTGGCGGTACATGTCCAATCCACTACGGAGATGTCCTCGAAGTAGAGCCTGTCGTTGTAACAAACGTATCCCGCACAATTGGTGCCCCTGCAGTCAGAAGTGGCTGCGGCAGGAGTGCCCTCGGGCGGCGGAACGGAGACCCTGAGCTGTAAGTGCCATCTCCCGGTTCCGTCAGGGCCGACGGCCCACCAATCCTCGTTCGGATTCCATTCCACCCTGCCATCTGTCCCGGTTTGCGCCTGACCGTAGCGAATCCAACTGGTATCCCGGAAGTACCGAAGCTCAATTCCCACTCCCCTGATCGGAGCTTTGGTGTAAAAATCCCTGACTATCGCTCCTATCTTCCAAAGCCCGGGTACAGGAACGGGCTCCTTCAGAATAAGGGGCAAAAAGACCTTGCCTGGGGGCACTGATGTCTGCGTTGGCGTCGGTGTGGGGGGAACGAACACGCCCGAAGTGCGCAGGCGAATGGCTACGTCAAAGCTGTCTGGTGCCCCATCCTCCCATGCGCTGCTATTGGGGCTGGTATACGTGCGCTGCGTCTCGTGAGGACCCACTACATCAATTGCGACAGGATACGGGAAATCAGCGTTGGTGAACTTCACCACCACCACGACGTCGTCGCCACCGGTCACCGCCAGGGGCGGGTCCACTATCACTCCGTGATAGCCGGCCTCATCGAAGCTGTGGTCCAGGCTGCTCCACCGCAGGTTGCTGAGCGTCGTGCCGTCGAAGTGGTCGTAGATGTACACGTCAACGTCAGTGGTGCGGTCGGTGGTCCAGAACTCCACGCGGGTGACGTAGGTGTTGCTGGTAGGGATAAACTTGCTCAGCCCCCAGGCGGTCGTGCCGCCGTAGCCCACCATACCCGTCCAGCCAGCCTCGTCGTAGTACATGATGTCACCATTGGGGTCATAGTCCTGCCAGTCGCCCATGAACGAGGAGTACTGGCCGATGCTGGCCGAGCCGTAGGCAATCGTGAAGTAGCCATTGTCCCCCCAACCCGTGCCCCAACTGTTCTTCACCATCCAACCGCCCGTGCCCCCCGCGTGAGGCAGAGCGTCGTCCCAGCCGACGATCAGCACGGCGTGGTTGGGCGCTTGTGTTCCCGGATAGTAGAGGGTATAGGAGCCATCGTAGCTTCCAAACTCTGTGGCCCAGGCATCGCCGTGGCCAGCATAGATGGACGTGTAGACCGGGCTGGCGGTGGCATAAACGTAGCTCTTCAGCACCTCCGTGTCGGGCAGCGCGTCGCCTGAAATGATCCTCCAGTCCAGCAGCGTCTTTACGTACGGGCAGGTCTCGTTGCATTCCACGTTGCTAGCCACGTATGGGTCGCACGATTCCAGCACCGTGCCTTTTTGGGAGAACCAACTGGCCAACTGCCAGTAGTCACCTCCATCGCAGCTCGTGTCGTACCAGTTACATTCCTTGGCGTTGTTCTCTGAGAAGTCGTAGCTGCCGGCCCCGTCAATCAACAGCCTGGACTCGATGTTGGCGATAGCAGCGAAGGCGTAGCACGCGCCGCACGCGCCCTGGTTTTTGACCGAGGTAACCGCGCCCTGGTCGCGCCAATCCCACCTGCTGGGCAGGGCCGCGGCGCGAATTCCGGCCGGCACTCTGTCTCCCCGCAAGTGAGACAGGTCCATCGGCGGCGGCACGAAACCAGTGCGCGGCGGTGGCGACTTCGGCGGCGGCACGGTCGGCGCCACCCGCCGCTCTGGCGATGGGGGCAGTGGCCCAACGGCGAAGACCCCGCCGCTGGCGTTCAGCATCAATAACAGGAACGCGCCGACCAGAATCGCCGCTCCCAGAGCAAATATCAGCTTAGATCCCGCCTCACTGCTTTTCATTCCTTTTCCTTACAGCCCACGCTACAGCTTTCAAGCTGTAGTGTCGCAATACAAACCACCCTCCGATTCCCGAATGATTCCCGAATGACGCTTGCAACACTTCATAAACAGGCACTTTTGAGGTGCCGAGGCCCCTACAACCACTTTGCCCCATCGCCCTGCGGGGTCATGGTGACGCCGGTGACGCCGTCTTCAACTCCAACACAATCACGAACTCCACCGCCTCCGGGCTGAGGAGGCCTGAGGCCCTCCCGCCCCCTATGGTGGGGAGGATGCCCACCCACTCACCCACCGTCGGCAGGCGATAGGGGGAAGCAGCCATGGCCAAAACGGGCCCCAACGAGGCCAGGCCAGGGGGCCTCAGGTAGGACGACGCTGGCGTGGGCGTCGGAGCTACGATCTGCAAAGTTACTCTGACCGTTTGCAAACAGGG
>VGOG01000296.1 GCA_016875995.1 Chloroflexota bacterium | reverse complement strand
GTTGTATTTCTTGGTGAACCCCTCGATGAGTTTTTGCTTGTGCTCATAGACTCGCCGCACCAGGTTGTTGGCGACCCCCGTGTATAGGGTTCTGGATCGGTTGGTCATGATGTAAATGTAGTATTGGTTCATGCTGTCAGTCTCCAGATTCTTGGCTCCGGCTACGCCTTAGCCGAGAATGACATCGGGGTGAGATTCTTCGCTCCACTGCGTTCCCCCTTCGGCTACGCTCAGGGCATGGCTCAGAATGACACCAATGAGAGACTCTTCGCTCCCACCGGTCGCTCAGAATGACATCCAGTGGTGCTAGAAGTTGACTAGGACTTTGGCGCCCTCAAAGTCGAAGTCGTAAGGCATCTCCCGCAAGCCTGCGGCGGCCAGGGCCTGGCGCAAGCAAGCTTTGCGGTTGTTGGGGCAATAGAACATGAAAAAGCCGCCGCCACCGGCACCCATGATCTTGCCGCCCAAAGCACCGTTCTCTTGCGCCATCTTGTACCAGCGGTCAATCTGGGGATCGCTGATCTTGCCGGAACGGCGCTTCTTGTTCTGCCAGTGCTCATCCAGCAGGAGTCCAAAGCGCTCCAGGTCGCCCTGTTCTAGCGCTTCTTTAATCCGGTAACCCAACTCCTTGGTGCGGTGCAGGCTGTCTACCACCAGGGGATCACCCTGCTGGGTGTACTGCTTCTGCGCTTCCAGAATATCGCTGCTGGAGCGGGTAACACCGGTATAGAATAGCAAAACGGTACTGTGAAACTCTTCTACGGTGGTGATCGAGATATCCAACGGGCTGACGTGCACCCGGCCATCAGGCTGGATGTCCAGGCAGGTGAGGCCACCGAAGGCGGCCAGGTAATGGTCGTGCTTGCCCACGGGGTGACCAGCCAGGTCCATCTCAATATGGCAGGCTTGCTCCGCCAGAGCCTGGGTGGGCACCTTCTCTCGCTTCAGTTCGTAGAGCGCCGCGAGCAACGCCACCAGATAGGTGCCTGAGGAGCCCAGGCCAGTACCAGCGGGAATATCAGCCATGGAGACGATTTCCAGGCTGCCGTTGAGGTTGAGGACTTTGAGGGCCGGGCGCACTAAGTCGTGCTGCACCTCATCCGGTGAGGAGACCTGCTCGTAGCGGGAGTACTTCACGCGGATGAAGTCGTCGGCGGCAGGACGGTTCACGTAAATGTAGAGATACTTGTTGATGGCGGCGCTGAGGATGAAGCCGCCGTATTGTGAATAATAAGATGGCAGGTCTGTGCCGCCACCGCCGAGAGAGATGCGGAAAGGAGCTCGGGCGAGAATCATTGCTCACTCCTTATGGAAGAGGATAAACCTCCCCTCCATTTGTTCCACTTTCCACCTGTCTTCTGCCTTCCATTTGACTTGCCCCAAGAGGTATGGTATACTGCACGGTAGACAAGCTTGTCTATAGACGGAGGTGTTTACCATGCCTTTTTTCTACGACCGAGAGAGCGAGCTGACACGGTTACAAGCCCTGGCCGAGGGGTTAAGCCAGGGCAAGCCAGAAAACCTGGCCCTTATCGGGGTGCGTAAGATTGGTAAGACCCTGCTACTCTTTCGTTTCCAGGAGTTGCTGGAGGGGAACGAGCGCTTGGTGCTGGCCTATACCTATGTTGAGCCCGGTTCTTTCCGCGATTTCTCCCTGGCCGCTCTTCTGGCCATCCTCTCCCAGACGGCCCTCCATTTCCAGGCCATCAAGCGCCTGAACCTCCTGGGCCTGGACCCAGCCGAGAAGCTCCAGGCCCTGGCTCAGGCCCTGCTTCCCCTCTTTCCCCGCCTGGCCAACAAATGGTTGGAACTGCCCCTCCTGGCTGGCAAAGACCCGGAGGTGATCTTTGATTTTGTCTTTGAACTGGCTGAAGGGCTGGGCGAAGAGCAGGACCTTTACTACTTGCTGGTCTTCGACGAGTTTCAGAACGTGCGGACCTTTCGCTCCACTCAAGGCAGGCCCTTTGGCTCCGCTCAAGGCAGGCCCTTTGGCTCCACTCAAGGCAGGCCCTTTGGCGTGCCAGCCCTGGAACATCGGTTGCGCCAGTACCTCCTACGGCAGAAGCGGCTGGCGGTCATTGTCGCCGGCTCCTCCATCAGCGCGATTGAGGATATGTTCCGCAATCGACAGAACCCGCTCTTCGGTCACTTCAAGATCGAGCTGGTCAGGCCCTTCCCTTTCGCTGCGGCCCGGGGATTCGTCATCGAAAAGCTGGGCGGCAGGATGCTCTTGAACGAGACACAACTCGCCTTCCTGGCCCAGATCACCGGCGGCTATCCCTACTACCTGGACGTGATCACTGACGAATTGCTGGCCCGGGCTCCTTCCCTCAAGCGGGCCAGCGATTCCAGCATCGCCGATACCTTGCTCTCCTCTGTTTTCGCCAGTAACGGCCTGATCTACACTTATCTCGCTTACCTGATCGAGGCTGCTTTCCAGGAGCGCGGCCGCAGAAGCTATCTGAACCTGTTACGAACCATCGCCCGAGGGCGGCACTCGGTCTCGGAGATCGCTGCTGCTCTGCGCCTCAAGAAGGAGAACGTCAGCACGCCCCTGCGTCGCTTGGTGGATATGGGTTTCCTCTACCGTTCCGAGGCCCGCTACTTCTTCCTGGACCCCCTTCTGGAACTGTGGATGCGAGAGGTGTATCCCGTGGAAGAGGAAATGCACATCCTGGGCATTCGGGAACGTTACGGTTTTTTCAAGTCCCAGGTGGAGCAGATGATTGACACCTACAAGCAGGAGCTAGGCAAGGGCAACGAGGCCAGGATTCGGGAGCTCTTCGCCGCCTTCGATGGTCGAGCCGCTCTGGGGGGTCTGCGTCTGCCCCGCTTCGAGCGGGTCACCACAGGGGTGACAGACCGCAAGGAATACGATGTCATCGCTTGGCAGCAGGGCCAGCGAGTTTGGATAGCCGAAGTTAAAGACACGGCGGTAGACGCCTCTATGGCCAGGTCTTTCGCCAACAAGCTGCGCGCACTCACCGAGTACCAGGTTGAGGAGAAAATCTTGATCTGCCTGGCCGGGCACGATAGCAGGGTGCCGGCCCTGGCCCAGGCCGAGAACATCCACCTCTGGACACTGGAGGACATCAATTCCTTGCTGAAGCTGTATGGCAAGTTCCCTATCCAGGTATGATTATGGACGATGGAAAACAGATTCCATTCTCCTCAAATCCTCCGGCGTGTCAATCCACCACAAACCCTCATCCCCCGACAGGCGATAGCCGTAGAGCGGCTGATTGGCAGCCAACATGGATGGGAAGATGTCCCGCCCGAAATCGGGGAAGCCCTCCGCCGCGCCTGTCCTGAGCGAAGCAAATGGGATGAAATCCAACACCTGCGGTTCCAGGACGAATAAGCCAGCACTGACCCAGTGGGAGAAGACCTGGTCGGGCTGGGGCTTCTCTTGGAAACGCACGATACGGTCATCTTCATCCAGACCGACGATGCCGCTTGGGGTAGGATCGTCCCGATAGTATAAGGCGATGGTAGCGATGCCACCCTTCACTCTATGGAATTCCCACAATCGGTCTAGACGACAGGTGCTGAGGTTGTCACCGTACCAGACGAAAAAGGGCCCATCGAAAAACCAGGCCACGTTCTTGACGCCTCCTGCCGTCCCCAGGAGCCTGTCTTCTAGGGAATAGGTGATCCGCACCCCCCACTTCTGCCCGTCGCCGAAGTAGCCCCGGATGGCTTCGGGCAGGTGATGGAGGTTAATGATGATCTCGGTCACACCGTAGCGGCGGAGCCACTCGATAGTGTGCTCTAGAACGGGTTTCCCGCCGATAGATACCATACACTTGGGGATGTGGTCGGTAAGGGGCCTGAGACGAGTGCCCTGGCCAGCGGCGAGA